>NZ_JBHJVK010000032.1:0-91659 GCF_042264695.1 Kitasatospora sp. NPDC056138
CGAGCCCTTCGCCACAATCGCGCCTGAGACCCGACAGCTACGGGGCCCCGCCGAGTTGGTCGGCGGGGCCCCTTCGCTGTCGGGGTGTCACTTCGTGACCTCACGGATGTCGCGCAGTTCCCCGGCACCGGCGGCGCACCACCGTCCGGCCGGTCGGCCGGTGGTGGTGCGCCGAGGGGATTCCGCTCGGACCCGCGGAGGTCGCCTTCGAGTCGGTGCCGCGGTGGCCGTGGCACCGTGCCGACGTGCTACTTCGCGACGACCATCGCGTCGCGGATCGCGCGGGCCTGGTCGGCCGCCTCGGACGGCGACAGCTGCGTGGCGGCACCGGTCAGCGAGATGTGGGTGAAGGTGACCGAGCCGGCGGTCGAGTGGTTGGCCCAGATGCAGACCGGGATGTCGAAGCCGCTGGAGGTGGCGACACCGCAGGAGAGCTTGCCGCCCGGGTCCTTGCCGTCCTGGGCGTCGACCGAGGCCAGCGGCGTCTTCCAGGTCATCTTGCTGGTGGTGGTGATCTGGTTGCCGGCGTCGTTGATGAACGTCTCCGGGCTGTCGAGCGTGCCGTAGGAGCCACCGATGGTGATCATGTCGGTGCTGTCCGCGCCCTTGCTGTACGTGGCGAGCACACCGCCCGCGTACGAGGTGACACCGTGGTTGCTGACGCCGGAGGCGTTGCCGGGCTGGTCCTTGGCCGACTTCTGCACGTAGCCGCCGGGCAGGTTGGCCGGCGCGGCGAGCTTGTACTTGCCCGCCGTGGAGCTGCCGGGGCCGGTGCCGCCCTTGTCACCCGTCAGTGCGACCGCGGCGATGGCGCCGCCGCCCAGCACCACGGCGCCGATCACCAGGCCGACGACCAGTCCGGTGTTGCTCTTGCGCGGCGCGGGCGGCTGCTGCCCGTACGGCGGCTGCGGCGCGCCGTACTGGGGCGCTGCCGGCGGCTGGCCGTACTGGGGCGGCTGGGGTGCGCCGTACTGCGGCGCGGGCGGCTGCTGCGGGTACCCGTACTGCGGCTGCTGCGGCGCGCCGTACTGGGGCGCCGCCGGCGGCTGGCCGTAGGGCGGCTGACCCTGTGGGGGCTGCCCGTACGGTTGCTGCGGCTGGCCCTGCGGATACTGCTGCCCTTGGCCGTACATCGGCTTCGCTCTCCCCCACCGCGTCCGCGGCCTGTGTCTGGCGTACGTCTGTCGTCGTCACCCGTACAAACGGGTGCACGAGTATCGGGCACGGTACCGTACCGGAGTGTCGGCCCGTCGGAGTGGCCCGTCCGCAATGCGTTAGTAAGGCGCCGCCCGGCATACGTAAACTGTGCGTCGTGACCGACACGACGAACCAGCGCCCCGACGCCTCCCGCCCCGGGGACAACGCAGCCACCCTTCCGACGACCTATGCTCCGGCCGAGGTAGAGGGCGAGCTGTACGAGCGCTGGGTGGACCGCGGTTACTTCACCGCCGACGCGAAGAGCGACAAGCCCGCGTACACCATCGTCATCCCGCCGCCGAACGTCACCGGTGCCCTGCACCTGGGCCACGCCTTCCAGCACACGCTGATGGACGCGCTGACCCGCCGCAAGCGCATGCAGGGCTACGAGACGCTCTGGCTGCCCGGCATGGACCACGCCGGCATCGCCACCCAGAACAAGGTGGAGCAGCAGCTCGCCGAGTCCAACCTCTCCCGCCACGACCTGGGCCGCGAGGCCTTCGTCG
Source organism: Kitasatospora sp. NPDC056138 (assembly GCF_042264695.1). Lineage (NCBI taxonomy): Bacteria > Bacillati > Actinomycetota > Actinomycetes > Kitasatosporales > Streptomycetaceae > Kitasatospora > Kitasatospora sp. NPDC056138. The sequence continues at coordinate 1,704 of NZ_JBHJVK010000032.1, forward strand.
AGAAGGTCTGGGAGTGGAAGGAGAACTACGGCGGCAGGATCCTCGGCCAGATGCGCCGCCTCGGTGACGGCGTCGACTGGTCCCGTGAGCGCTTCACCATGGACGAGGGCCTCTCGCAGGCCGTCCAGACCATCTTCAAGAAGCTCTTCGACGACGGTCTGATCTACCGCGCCGAGCGCATCATCAACTGGTGCCCGCGCTGCCTCACCGCGCTCTCCGACATCGAGGTCGAGCACGAGGACAGCCCCGGCGAGCTGGTCTCGATCCGCTACGGCGAGGGCGAGGACTCGATCGTCGTCGCCACCACCCGCGCCGAGACGATGCTGGGTGACACCGCGATCGCCGTCCACCCGGAGGACGAGCGCTACGCGCACCTGGTCGGCCGCACCGTCAAGCTGCCGTTGACGGACCGTGAGATCCCGGTCGTCGCCGACACCCACGTCGACCCGGAGTTCGGCACCGGCGCCGTCAAGGTGACCCCGGCGCACGACCCCAACGACTTCGCCATCGGCCAGCGCCACGGCCTGCCGTCGATGACCGTCATGGACGAGCACGGCGTGATCACCGTGCACGGTCCGTTCCTCGGCCTGGACCGTCTGGAGGCCCGCTCGGCCGTGGTCGGCGCCCTGCGCGAGCAGGGGCGGATCGTCGATGAGAAGCGCCCCTACATGCACGCCGTCGGCCACTGCTCGCGCTGCCACACCGTGGTCGAGCCGCGGCTGTCGCTGCAGTGGTGGGTCAAGGTCGAGCCGCTCGCCCACGAGGCCGGCAACGCGGTGCGCGACGGCCGGGTGCAGATCCACCCGAAGGAGCTGGAGGGCCGCTACTTCTCCTGGGTCGACAACATGCACGACTGGTGCATCTCCCGCCAGCTCTGGTGGGGCCACCGGATCCCGGTCTGGTACGGCCCCGAGGGCCAGGTCGTCTGCGTCGGCCCGAACGAGGAGCCGCCGACCGGCGAGGGCTGGCACCAGGACCCGGACGTCCTGGACACCTGGTTCTCCAGCGGCCTGTGGCCGTTCTCCACGCTGGGCTGGCCGGAGCGGACCCCGGACCTGGAGAAGTTCTACGCCACCGACGTCCTGCTCACCGGCCACGACATCATCTTCTTCTGGGTCGCCCGGATGATGATGTTCGGCCTGTACGCGATGGACGGCAAGGCGCCGTTCCACACCATCGCGCTGACCGGCCTGGTCCGCGACCAGTTCGGCAAGAAGATGTCCAAGTCCTCCGGCACCGCCGTCGACCCGCTCGACTGGATGGACGCCTACGGCGCGGACGCCGTCCGCTTCACCCTGGCCCGCGGCGCCAACCCCGGCGCTGACGTGCCGATCGGCGAGGACTGGGTCCAGGGCTCGCGCAACTTCTGCAACAAGATCTGGAACGCCACCCGCTTCGCCCTGATGAACGGCGCGACGGTCGAGGGCGGGCTGCCCGCCGCCGAGCAGCTGACGGCCGCCGACCGCTGGATCCTCTCCCGGCTCAACGCGACGGTCGCCGAGGCCGACGCGCTGTACGACGACTACCAGTTCGCCAAGCTGGCCGACCTGCTGTTCCACTTCGCCTGGGACGAGGTCTTCGACTGGTACGTCGAGCTCTCCAAGACCACCCTGGCCAAGGGCGGCGCACAGGCCGATGCCTCGCGCCGGGTGCTCGGCGAGGTCCTGGACGTCACGCTGCGTCTGCTCCACCCGGTGGTCCCGTTCGTCACCGACACCCTGTGGACCACGCTCACCGGCGCCGAGTCGCTGGTGGTCACCGAGTGGCCCAAGGACAGCGGCTTCCGGGACGCGGCGGCCGAGTCGGAGATCGCCACCCTGCAGCAGGTCGTCACCGAGGTCCGCCGGTTCCGTTCGGACCAGGGCCTGAAGCCGGGGCAGCGGGTCCCGGCCCAGCTGGAGCTGGCCGGTACCGTGCTCGTCCCGCACGAGGACGCGATCCGTTCGCTGCTGCGCCTGACCGAGCCGGAGGCTGGCTTCCACGCCACCGCCGCACTGCCGGTCGCCGGTGCCACCGTGGCCCTGGACCTCTCCGGCACCATCGACGTCGCCGCCGAGCGCAAGCGCCTGACCAAGGACCTCGCGGCGGCCGAGAAGGAGAAGGCTCAGACCTCCGGCAAGCTCGGCAACGAGGCGTTCCTGGCCAAGGCCCCGGACGACGTGGTCGCCAAGATCCGCACCCGCCAGGCCGCCGCCGAGGCCGACATCGCCCGGATCACCGCCCAGTTGGCCTCGCTGCCGCAGGGCTGATTCCCACCCGGCACTCCCGAGGGCCGTACCACCCGCTCACCGGCGGGCGGTGCGGCCCTCGACTGCTTCACGGGCAGAGGGAGTTGAAGAAATGGCGGACTAAAGTCCGGTGGGCTTAGGGGATTTGACCCGGCCACTATTCGGCAGTGCGACGACAGTTCCTGATAGCCCGTTCGGCCGAATTCCCCGACGGTCCCACCGAAGGCGGAAGTGCACGAAGAGTCGGAGGCGGCACAGGAGTCGGCGACTCGGGAGAGTGGGCAGGCCCCCGGCCCACGGGGGGTCGGCCACCGGTGCGCGGGATGAGCTGCCGGGGCCGCACCCGTGGAGTCACCGCGCGGACCGCCGACCGTAATTGAGGGGATAGCCGTTTCATTCCCGTTATTGCCTTCCGGTGGAAGTCCGGCAGTCGTCCGCGCCCGTTACCCGCGCGAGTTCACCGAATTTTGCAGGTGCACTGTGTACGGTGAGCAGGAGTTCAGCAGCGGGTGTTGCGACGGACGGGAGGGCACGGCGTGGCGGTGACCGAGGAGTTGGCCGACGAGCTGCCTGTGGAGGAGGTCGAGGCGGCCAAGTCCCGTGCGGCGACCCTGTTGCTCGCCTTCCGGCACGGCAATCAGCTGGCTTTCGACCACGAGCTGGACTGCCTGCTGGAGGAGGGCGCCGAGCGCGAGGTGACCTCCCTGCTGGTGTGGATCGCCGCCGAGGCGGTCCGCAAGGCGTATGCGCCGGTGGTGGGCGACCGGGTGCTGCGGGCGCTGGCCCGGCGGGCGCCGCTGGACACCGGCGCGGTCGCGGTGGACGAGAGCGGGGCGGACGCGGCCCGGCTGGTCGAGGCGGTCGGTGCGGGTGACGTCGCGACGGTGCGGGCACTGGTGGCCTCCACGGCCGACACCACCTACCTGCTGGGCGGCCTGGTGCAGGCGGTCGCGATGATGCTGCCGCTGCTGCCGGAGGGGGAGGCCGAGGAGGTGGTGGCAGAACTGCGGTCGCGGCACAGCGACCGGACCGGCCGGCCCGCCGGCATCCCGGAGGCCCGGCAGTCCTGACCGGCCCTTGGGGCCGGGTCGTCACCCCGGTCACGGCAGGGCGGGCAGCCGGCCGCCGACGGCGCCGGCGGTCCTGTCGCCGGTCCCGGCAGCCCTGTTGGCGGGCGGGGCCATCGCGCCGCCGAGCCCGGCCGGGGCCGAGGTGGCCGCCGGTCGAGGCCGGCGGGCTGCCGAGGGTCGCAGCGGGAGAGTCCGCCGACGGCCGGGGCGCCCGGGGCACTGCCCGGCTTCCGGCGCGGCGTCAGGCCGCCAGAGCGGTGGACCCGGCCAGGGCCGCGGTGAGCCGGGCGATCCGGGCCGAGGCCAGGCCGTCGCCGTACGGGCTGGGAGTGCCGGCGAGCCGGAGGAGGCGCTGCGGGACGTCGAGGAGCCACTCCCCGGCGACGGTGCCGAGTTCGGGGCCCGGCTGGACCAGTGCGGCGAACCCCGCGTCGATCGCCTCGGGCCGTTCGGTGGAGCGCCGAACCACCAGCAGCGGACGCCCGAGCACCGTGCACTCCTCCTGCACCCCGCCCGAGTCGGAGATCAGCAGCGCGGCATGCCGGGCCAGTCCGAGGAAGTCGGCGGCGAAGGCCGTGTCCAGCTGGTCGAGCGCGGCGGCGATCTGTCCGGCGCGCGGCCTGCCGCCCACTCCGGTGAGCAACTCGGGCTCGGGCAGGTCGAGTTCACGCAGGAAGCGGCCGGACATCGCCTCGTCCCAGTGCTGGCCGGTGTGTACCAGGCGGGCGGCGGGGCCGAGTTCGTGGATCAGCGGGGCGAGCTCGACCAGTTCGGGGCGGGTGCCGAGAACGACCGCGATGCCGGCCGTGCCGGGGCGGCGGGGAAGGTGGTGCAGGGACATCGTCTCTCCGTGGGACTGGTCAGGCTTCGAGCGCGGTGGGGTCGCCGACGGCGGTGAGTTCGGCGTTCCGCCGGGTCTTGGCCCAGCCGTTGCGGCCGAGCAGCAGTCGCACCGCGGCCCGGACGGCGACCACGAAGAGGTGGTAGGTGTAGAGCCAGAGCAGCAGGCCCCAGAGCAGGCTGGTCAGCCGGCTCCGTTCGGGACGGACCGACGTGCGGTAGACCGGGCCCCAGCGCACCAGCGGCAGCGCAGCGATCACGAAGGCGACGAGCATCAGCAGGCCGAAGCGCTGCTCGAAGGCGGCGGCGTCCTGCGGGTAGAAGATCCGGGTGGCCAGCGAGGTGCCCAGCGAGACCGGGGTGAGCAGGACCAGCAGGACGCAGACCACCGGCTGCAGGAAGGTGTACAGCACCTCGGCCTTGCCCGCGAGGGTGTGTGCGGCGAGCGCAGCACGCGGGGTGTGTAGCGCAGGCACTGCACGTTGCCCTGGGCCCAGCGGGTGCGCTGGGTGAGGAAACGCCGGACGGAGACCAGGCCCTCCCGGGAGACCCGGGTCTCCTGCACGTGGGTCAACCGGTAGCCGGCCAGCCGCAGTTCGAGTCCGGACTCGTAGTCCTCCAGCAGTGCCCGCTCGGGCCGGGGGGCGCCGGTGCCCCGGCCGAGCTCGTCGAGTGCGGTGAGCCGGACGAACTGGCCGTTGCCGCCGAGACCGACGCTGCCGGTGCGGCGGCGCAGCAACTGCATCGCCGCGTTGCCCGCCTGGAACTCGATGTCCTGCACCCGCACCAGTGAGCGCGCGAAGCCGTTGGCGAACCTGCCCCGGCCGGGCAGCGGTCACCGGTCGCCGGGCCCGGCGGGCCCGTCGTGGCGGAAGGCGCGCGCGGAGCCGGCCCAGTACAGCAGGAAGCGGCCGAAGACGAACAGCACGTAGGCGAGCGTGCCAGTGACACCAGCTGCCCCACCGTGAGGACTGCCACCTCATGGGCGAGGAAGAAGTGGTGCACTGAACCGGTTCCGCGAGCTTCGAATCAACGACAAATAGCGACATTTGGCAACGAATCCATGCTAAATGATCGTTTTTACTGTGTCTTGGCGAAGTGATGACCCTTGCCCGGGACGGCCTGCTCCGACCGGTGACCGCCGCTCCGTAGACTGAGGGCGTGAGCGACAAGGCCGAGCAGAACCCGTACACGATCCGCCCCACCAGCAGCGACCCCGGCGACCCGGTGACCGGGCTGCGCGAGGTGGAGGCCGAGCTGGCCAAGCGCTGGCCGGAGAACAAGCTGGAGCCCTCGCTCGACCGGATCGAGGCCCTGATGGACATCCTCGGCCAGCCCCAGCGCTCCTACCCCTCGATCCACATCACCGGCACCAACGGCAAGACCTCCACCGCCCGGATGATCGAGCAGCTGCTGAACGGCTTCGAGCTGCGCACCGGCCGCTACACCAGCCCGCACGTGGAGTCCGTCACCGAGCGGATCAGCCTGGACGGCACCCCCATCTCGGTCGAGAAGTTCGTCGAGGCCTACCGGGACATCGAGCCCTACGTGCAGATGGTCGACGCCCAGCAGCCGGTGGCGATGTCCTTCTTCGAGGTGCTGACCGGCATGGCGTACGCGGCCTTCGCCGACGCCCCGGTGGACGTGGCCATCGTCGAGGTCGGGATGGGCGGCTCCTGGGACGCCACCAACGTGATCGACGCCGCCGTCTCGGTGATCACTCCGATCGGTCTCGACCACACCGACAAGCTCGGCGAGACCACGGGCGAGATCGCGGTCGAGAAGTCCGGGATCATCAAGCAGGGCGCCCTCGCCGTAGTCGCCCAGCAGCCGCTGGACGCCGCCCAGAACATCCTCAAGCGGGCCGTCGAGGTGGATGCCACGGTGGCCCGCGAGGGCATGGAGTTCGGCGTGATCCGCCGTGAGGTCGCGGTCGGCGGGCAGATGGTGACGCTGCGCGGGCTCGGCGGCTACGAGTACGAGGAGATCTTCCTCCCGCTGCACGGCGCCCACCAGGCGCACAACGCGGTCCTGGCGCTGGCGGCGGTCGAGGCGTTCTTCGGCGTCGGCGGCGCGCGCGGCGGCAACCTGGACCCGGACAAGGTGCGCCAGGCGTTCTCCGGCGTTCGCTCGCCGGGCCGCCTGGAGGTCGTCCGCCGCAGCCCCACCGTGATCCTGGACGCCGCGCACAACCCGCACGGCGCCCAGGCGACCGTCGCCGCGATCGGCGAGTCCTTCGGCTTCAGCAAGCTGGTCGGAGTGATCGCCACCAGCGGCGACAAGGACGTCCCCGGCCTGCTGGAGGTCTTCGAGCCGATCCTGGCCGAGGTGGTCATCACCCAGAACTCCACCCACCGGGCGATGCCGGTGGACGAGCTGGCCGCACTGGCCGTGGAGATCTTCGGCGAGGACCGGGTCCAGGTCGAACCGCGCCTGGACGACGCCATCGAGGCGGCCGTCACCCTTGCGGAGGAGGAGGACCTCGGTGGCGCCGGCGTCCTGGTCACCGGTTCGGTCATCACGGTGGGCGAGGCCCGCCTGCTGCTCGGGAGGAAGTAGTCATGCGGACCCTGTGCTCCTCGACCCTGATCGGCGAGGCGCTGCTGGTGATGTTCGCCGGTCTGGTGGCCATGCAGCTCAGCGACGTCTCCACGGCCACCATCTGGACGGTCAGCGGGATCGCGATGCTGCTGTGCATCCTGCTCTGCGGCGCGATCACCCGGCCCGGCGCGGTCGCCGTCGGCTGGGCGCTCCAGCTCGGCCTGATCGCCAGCGGCTTCGTCCTGCCGACCATGTTCGGCCTGGGCGTGGTCTTCGCGGGCCTGTGGTGGTGCTCGGTGCACTACGGCCGGAAGATCGACGAGATCAAGGCGGCCCGTGCGGCCGCGGCAGCTGTCTGACCTGGTGAGAGCAGCCCGGCCGGGAGGGCGGGCTGCTCACCCGAGGTAATCTCTGGGCAAGGCCGCATACACCATGCCCTACCGATTCCCCAGGAGCCGCACCGTGTCCCAGCGCACTCTCGTCCTGCTGAAGCCCGACGCCGTCAAGCGCGGCCTGGCCGGCGAGATCATCAGCCGTATCGAGCGCAAGGCCGACTGGCGGCTCGCCGCCGTCGAACTGCGCACCTTCGACCGGGCGACGCTGGAGCAGCACTACGCGGAGCACGTCGGCCGCCCGTTCTACGAGCCGCTGCTCGAGTTCATGACCTCGGGCCCGTCGATCGCCCTGATCGTCGAGGGCGAGAACGTCGTCCCGGGCATCCGCATGCTGGCCGGCGCGACCGACCCGCTGCAGGCCGGTGCCGGCACCATCCGCGGCGACTACGCGACGATCACCCGCGAGAACCTGATCCACGCCTCCGACTCCCCGGAGTCCGCCGAGCGCGAGATCAAGATCTTCTTCCCCGCGCACGCCTGACCCGCACTCCGGTCGAGATGCCCTGGTCGGGCCGGTTGCAGGCCGATCTGGCCCGACCAGGTGAATCTCAACTTTTCATCCTCAAATAACGGAACTCCGGACCTCGACACGGCGTCCCAATCCAGGAAGAAGCCATCGAGTCCCCGGAGAATGGGCGGCGGACCTTACTCGCCGCTCGTGCTGACCGGCGTGGCTACGATGGACACAACTCATGGGCCCGGTGCGGCTGCTCAGCCGAAGTCCGCCCCTTCGCCGTGGGCGAGCACGACCGCCGGCCCACTCCCCGCCATCTGACTCCGAGTTCGGGAAGGCACTTCACACCCCATGGCCAACAATCTGTCGTTCATCGGCCGTGACATGGCGATCGACCTTGGTACTGCCAACACGCTGGTGTACGTCAGGGGCAAGGGGATCGTCCTCAACGAACCGTCCGTCGTCGCGGTCAACACCAACACCGGCGGGATCCTGGCGGTCGGCTCCGAGGCGAAGAAGATGATCGGCCGCACCCCCGGCAACATCGTCGCCATCCGCCCGCTCAAGGACGGCGTGATCGCCGACTTCGAGATCACCGAGCGGATGCTCCGCTACTTCATCCTCAAGATCCACCGCCGCCGCTACCTGGCCCGGCCCCGGGTCGTGGTCTGCGTGCCCTCCGGCATCACCGGAGTCGAGCGCCGCGCCGTGATCGAGGCCAGCTCCCAGGCGGGCGCGCGCCAGGTGCACATCATCGAGGAGCCGATGGCGGCGGCGATCGGCGCGGGTCTGCCGGTCCACGAGCCCACCGGCAACATGGTGGTGGACATCGGCGGCGGCACCACCGAGGTCGCCGTGATCTCGCTCGGCGGCATCGTCACCGCCCAGTCCATCCGGGTGGCCGGTGACGAACTGGACAACGCGATCGTTCAGCACATCAAGAAGGAGTACAGCCTCCTGCTCGGTGAGCGCAGCGCCGAGCAGATCAAGATGAGCATCGGCTCCGCCTTCGCGCTGGAGGGTGAGAAGGATGAGCACGCCGAGATCCGCGGCCGCGACCTGGTCAGCGGTCTGCCGAAGACCGTGGTGATCTCCGCCGCCGAGGTCCGCGAGGCCATCGACGAGCCGGTGAACTCCATCATCGACGCCGTCAAGACCACGCTCGACCAGTGCCCGCCCGAGCTGGCCGGCGATGTGATGGACCGTGGCATCGTGCTCACCGGCGGCGGTGCCCTGCTGCGCGGCCTGGACGAGCGGCTGCGCCGCGAGACCGGTATGCCGATCCACATCGCGGAGAACCCGCTGGACTCCGTCGCGCTCGGCTCCGGCAAGTGCGTCGAGGAGTTCGAGGCGCTCCAGCAGGTGCTCGACGCGCAGCCGCGCCGCTGAGCCACCCGCATCTGACAGTCTTTCAACTGAACGGTCCTCGTCCCGCGCCGCACGGCGCGGGACGGGGTCAGGAACTGAAGGGGCAGCTCCACCGCCGTGAGGGACACCCGAGAGAGCCGGCTACTGCTCATCCTGCTGGTCGCCGTCGCCTTCGCGCTGATCACCGTGGACATCAGGGGCGGTGAGAGCTCTCCCCTGGGTGGTGCCCGGCGTGCCGCCGCAAGCGTCCTCGGGCCGGTCGAGCGGGCCGCCTCCGGTGCCGTCGACCCGGTCGCGGGCACGGTACGGGCGATCCGCGACGCCGGCACCCACCAGCAGCGGCTCGACCAGATCACCCGCGAGAACACCGACTTGCGCCAGCGCCTGGCGTCCTCTGACACGGCCGCAGGACGCACCAAGCAGCTCGACGACATGCTCCGCACCGCCGGGGCGGGCGGCTACACCATCAAGGCCGCCCAGGTGATCGCGATCGGTGCCGCCCAGGGCTTCTCCTGGACCATCACCATCGACGCGGGCACCGAGGACGGTCTGACCCGCGACATGACGGTGATCAACGGCCAGGGCCTGGTCGGCCGGGTCACCACCGTCGGCCCGACCACCGCCACCGTGCTGCTCGCCTCCGACCCCGGCTTCACCGCCGGCACCCGGCTGGAGGGCAGCGACGAGATCGGCTTCGCCAACGGGCAGGGCACCGGGCCGATGCGGATCTCGCTGCTGAACGGCCGGGCCCAGGTCAAGGACGGCGACCGGGTGGTCACCTTCGGCTCGCAGGGCGGCCGCCCGTTCGTCCCCGGCGTGCCGGTCGGCACCGTGGTCGAGGTCGAGGCGACCCCTGGCGAGCTCACCAAGACCATCCTGGTCGAGCCGTACGTCCAGTTCACCAGGCTCGACCTGGTCGGTGTCGTGGTGGTCCCGCCGCGCACCGACCCGCGCGACGCCGTACTGCCGCCGTCCCCGGCCCCGACTCCGACCGCGGCACCCACCCCGTCGTCCGCCGCCCCCGCCGCCTCCGCAGCGGCCACCTCGTCCGCTGCCCCCGGCGCCTCCGCGGCGGCCACCTCGTCCGCCGCGCCCGGTGCCTCCGGTGCGAGCCCCGCACCCACCGGTGCCGGGGCCGGCACCGCCGCGGCGAACCCCAGTCCCTCAGGGGGGAACTGACCCATGCGCCCCAGCCGCATCCTGCTCTCCGCCGTCCTGCTGGTGCTCGGCCTGGTGATCCAGGTCAGCATCCTCGGGCGGCTCCAACTCCCGGGCGCCACACCGGATCTGCTGCTGCTGATGGTGGTCGGCCTGGCCCTGGTCTACGGGCCGACCGGCGGCTGCCTGGTCGGCTTCGCCGCCGGGCTGCTCGCCGACGTCGCACCACCCTCGGACCACGCCATGGGCCGCTACGCCCTGGTGCTCTGCCTGATGGGGTACGCCGCCGGGCTGCTCCGCCCCGAGGGCGGCCGCCAGCGCTCGGCAGTCAGCGCACTGCTCGTGGTCGCGGGCGCCGCGGTGCTCTCGACCCTGCTGTACGCCCTGGTCGGCGCCCTGGTCGGGGACACCGCCGCCCGTCATGTCGGCATCACCGGACTGGTGCTCAGCGCCCTGCTGTACGACGTGCTGCTGGCCCCCTTCGTGGTGCCGGCCGTGATGCTGCTGGCCCGCCGCTTCGACGGCGAGCGCACGGTGGTCGAGTCCGAGGACGGCAACCGCTCGGGTCTGGGCAGCCTGGCCCGCTACCGGACCACCCGGGAGTCCTCGCCGATGCCCGCGTACAAGAAGAAGCGCCTGCCCGGCCTCGCCAAGCGCCCGTGAGGAGCGACCACCGTTGAGCAACATTCCGGAGACCGGCCGCACCCGCCGGGTGACGATCCGTCTGGTCGTCCTGCAGGTCCTGGTGCTGTCCCTGCTCGCCACCCTCGGCGGACGCCTGTGGTACCTGCAGGTCCGCAACGGCAGCGAGTACGCGGCCAAGGCCCAGGGCAACCACATCCGTGAGGTGGTCGAACCCGCCGTGCGCGGGGAGATCCTGGACGCCTCCGGGCGTATCCTCGCCGGGAACGAGACCAAGCTGGTGGTCTCGGTCAGCCGTACCGCCCTGCTCCAGCAGAAGGACCGCGGAAAGGCCGCCCTCGGCCGGCTCGCCGAGGTGCTCGGCATGCCGGTCAAGGACGTCGAGAACAAGGTCAGGCTCTGCGACGCCAAGACCCCGCAGCCCTGCTGGAACGGCTCGCCCTACCAGCCGATCCCGGTGACCCAGCAGGCCACCACCCAGCAGGCGATGCAGATAATGGAGCGCCGAGAGGACTTCCCCGGCATCACCGCCCAGTCCACCGCGCTGCGCCGCTACACCGGCGTCGAGGGCGCCAACGCCGCCCAGGTGCTCGGCTACCTCTCCCCGGTGACGGACGACGAGGTCACCAAGAGCGCCGACAAGACCGGGCGTGACCGCCGTCAGCCCTCCGACCAGATCGGCCGGGCCGGTCTCGAGTCGGTCTACGACGACGACCTGCGCGGCACCACCGGGGTCGACAAGCTGGAGGTCGACAACCTCGGCCGGGTCATCGGCAGCGCCGGGCGCACCCCGGCCCAGCCCGGCAACAACCTGGTCACCAGCATCGACGCCCGGGTCCAGAAGGTGGTCGAGGACCAGCTGGCGCAGGCCATGACCGACGCCCGCAAGACGTACGACAAGGAGACCCAGAAGAACTTCGTGGCGGACTCGGGTGCCGCCCTGGTGATGGACGTGCACACCGGCCGGATCGTCGCGATGGCCAGCGCACCGACCTTCGACCCCAACCTCTGGGTCGGCGGCATCTCCGCCAAGGACTACCAGAACCTGACCGGCAAGGACTCCAACTACCCGCTGATCAACCGGGCCATACAGGGTCAGTCGGCCCCCGGCTCCACCTTCAAGGTCATCTCCACCACCGCGGCCGTCCAGGCCGGCTACTCGCTCGACGGCCGCTACGCCTGCCCGAAGAGCCTGACCATCGGCGGCCGGGAGTTCAAGAACTTCGAGAGCGAGAGCTTCGGTGACATCTCGCTGGAGCGGGCCCTGGAGGTCTCCTGCGACACCGTCTTCTACGGTCTGGCCTACGACCAGTGGATGAAGGACGGCGGCATCAAGCCGAAGAAGGACCCCGCCGACTGGTTCTTCAAGACGGCCCACCAGTTCGGCCTGGGCGCCAAGACCGGTGTCGACCTGCCCGGTGAGGTGCCCGGCCGGGTGCCGGACCGCCAGTGGAAGCAGTCCTTCTACGACGCCAACAAGGACGCCTGGTGCGCCCAGGCGGCCAAGGGCGGCCACGAGTACGCCGACGAGATCGCCCGCGAGAACTGCGTGGACGGCAACGTGATGCGCGCCGGTGACTCGGTCAACTTCGCGATCGGCCAGGGCGACACCCTGGTCACCCCGCTGCAGATGGCCCGGATCTACTCCGCGCTCGCCAACGGCGGCACGCTCTACCGGCCGACCGTCGGCAAGGCCGTGGTCAGCCCGGACGGCAAGCCGGTGCGCGAGATCGCCCCGCACGTCGACGGCAAGCTGCCCGACGACGGCAAGCTGCTGAGCTACATCGACCAGGCCACCGCGGGCGTCATCACCAGCGGTACTGCGGCCTGGAAGTTCACCGGCGCGGGCTGGCCGCAGGGCGCGATCGAGCTGCACGCCAAGACCGGTACCGCCGAGGTCGCCGGCAAGCAGACCACCTCCTGGCTGACCACGTACAGCAAGGACTACGCGGTCGTGATGACGATAAGCCAGGGCGGTACCGGCTCCGGTGGTTCCGGTGACGCGGTACGACGGATCTACCAGGCGCTGTACGGCGTGGACGACAAGGGCGGCATCGACAACTCCAAGGCCCTGCTGCCCAAGCCGCAGGCCGAGCTGCCGAAGTTCAACCCGGACGGCACCGCCATCATCCAGCAGGCCTCGTACCCGGCCGGGTCCTCCTTCCTGGACCCGACCCCGCCGGCCGGTGCCCAGGCCCCGGTCGACGCGGTGCCCGCCGCGCTCGAACCCACCCGCTCCACCGGAAGGGGACGGGCATGACCTCGTACGGTTCGTACCGCCCGATCCGGCTGTCGCCGCAGCGCCGCCCGCTGGCCCGGGTGCTGGCCAAGGACTCCCCGCTGCGGCGGCTCGACTGGATAATGATCCTGGCCGCGCTGGCGCTCTCGCTGGGCAGTTCGCTGCTGGTCTGGTCGGCCACCCGGGGCCGGGACTCGCTCACCCACGGTGATCCGCAGTACTTCCTCTACCGGCACCTCACCAACCTGCTGATCGGCTTGGTGCTCTGCGGCACGGTGATCACCATAGGGAACCGCCGGGTCCGTACCGCGGTCCCCGTCGTCTACGTCGCCGTGCTGCTGATGCTGGTGGCGGTGCTCAGCCCGCTCGGCTCCACCATCAACGGCGCGCACTCCTGGATCCAGTTCGGCGGCGGCTTCTCCATCCAGCCCGCCGAGTTCGCCAAGCTGGGCATCGTGCTCGGCATGGCGCTGCTGCTCTCCGCCCAGGTGGACGCGGGCGAGCGGGAGGTGCCCTCGGACCGCAGCGTCCTCCAGGCGCTGGGGCTGGCCGGAGTCCCGATAGGGATCGTGCTGCTGATGCCCGACGTCGGCTCGGTGATGGTGATGGCCGTCATCATCCTGGGCATCCTGCTGGCCTCCGGGGCCGCCAACCGCTGGGTCTTCGGCCTGCTGGTGGCCGGTACGGCGGGATCGGTCGCGGTCTGGCAGCTCGGCATCCTCAGCAAGTACCAGATCGACCGCTTCGCCGCCTTCGCCAACCCCGCGCTCGACCCCTCCGGTGTCGGCTACAACACCGCCCAGGCCAGGATCGCCATCGGCTCCGGCGGGCTGACCGGGATGGGACTGTTCCACGGCACCCAGACGATAGGGCAGTTCGTCCCCGAGCAGCAGACCGACTTCGTCTTCTCGGTCGCGGGGGAGGAGCTCGGCTTCGTCGGCGGCATCGCCCTGATCGGACTGCTCGGCGTGGTGCTCTGGCGCGCCTGCCGGATCGCCCGGCAGGCCACCGACCTGTTCGGCACGGTGGTCTGCGCCGGGGTGATCAGCTGGTTCGCCTTCCAGGCCTTCGAGAACATCGGGATGAACCTCGGCATCATGCCGGTCGCCGGCATCCCGCTGCCCTTCGTCTCCTACGGCGGATCCTCGATGTTCGCCGTCTGGATCGCGATCGGGCTGTTGCAGTCCGTCCGCTCCCAGCGCCCGATAGGGATCTGAGCGGGTACCGCCCCGTTCTGCGGGACGTCGTCCGGGACCCTCGGTTGCCCGCAACCGGGGGTCCCTTCGCGCGGTCCGGGACCCTCGGGCGCTTCGGCTACTCTTGAGGGTCAGCTTGTTTTCTCCGTAAAGGCCAGTACATGACTGCCGAGTCGGTCTTCCCCCAGTTGGAAGCCCTCCTCCCGCACGTCCAGAAGCCGATCCAGTACGTCGGCGGCGAGCTCAACTCGACCGTGAAGGACTGGGACGCCTGCGACGTCCGCTGGGCGCTGATGTACCCCGACGCGTACGAGGTCGGTCTGCCCAACCAGGGCGTCATGATCCTCTACGAGGTGCTCAACGAGCGCGAGGGCGTGCTGGCGGAGCGCACCTACAGCGTCTGGCCCGACCTGGAAGCGCTGATGCGCGAGCACGGCGTGCCGCAGTTCACGGTCGACGCCCACCGCCCGGTCCGCGCCTTCGACGTCTTCGGGCTGTCCTTCTCCACCGAGCTCGGCTACACCAACATGCTGGCCGCGCTCGACCTCGCGGGCATTCCGCTGGAGGCGAAGGACCGGACGATCGACGACCCGATCGTCCTCGCCGGCGGCCACGCGGCCTTCAACCCCGAGCCGATCGCGGACTTCATCGACTGCGCGGTGATCGGCGACGGCGAGCAGGCCGTTCTCGACATCACCGAGATCATCCGCGCCTGGAAGGCCGAGGGGCAGCCCGGCGGCCGTGACGAGCTGCTGCTGCGCCTCGCCAGGACCGGTGGTGTCTACGTCCCGCGCTTCTACGACGTCGAGTACCTGGCCGACGGCCGGATCGCCCGGGTCGTGCCGAACGCTCCCGGTGTGCCGTGGCGCGTCTCCAAGCACACCGTCATGGACCTGGACGAGTGGCCGTACCCCAAGCAGCCGCTGGTCCCGCTCGCCGAGACCGTGCACGAGCGGATGTCCGTCGAGATCTTCCGAGGCTGCACCCGAGGGTGCCGCTTCTGCCAGGCCGGCATGATCACGCGCCCCGTGCGGGAGCGAAGCATCACCGGCATCGGCGAGATGGTCGAGCGCGGACTGAAGGCCACCGGCTTCGAGGAGGTGGGTCTGCTCTCGCTCTCCAGCGCCGACCACACCGAGATCGGCGACATCGCCAAGGGCCTGGCCGACCGCTACACCGAGGACAAGATCGGCCTCTCGCTGCCCTCGACCCGGGTCGACGCCTTCAACATCGACCTCGCCAACGAGCTGACCCGCAACGGTCGCCGCTCCGGCCTCACCTTCGCCCCCGAGGGCGGCAGCGAGCGCATCCGCAAGGTCATCAACAAGATGGTGTCGGAGGAGGACCTGATCCGCACCGTCGCCGCGGCCTACGGCAACGGCTGGCGCCAGGTGAAGCTGTACTTCATGGTCGGTCTCCCCACCGAGACCGACGAGGACGTGCTGCAGATCGCCGAGATGGCGAAGAACGTCATCCAGAAGGGCCGCGAGGTCACCGGCCAGAACGACATCCGCTGCACGGTCTCCATCGGCGGGTTCGTGCCCAAGCCGCACACCCCCTTCCAGTGGGCTCCGCAGCTCTCCGCCGAGGCCACGGACGCCCGCCTGGGCAAGCTGCGTGACGCGATCCGCCAGGACCGCAAGTACGGCAAGAACATCGGTTTCCGCTACCACGACGGCAAGCCCGGCATCGTCGAGGGCCTGCTCTCGCGTGGCGACCGCCGCACCGGAAAGATCATCCGCGCGGTCTACGAGGACGGCGGCCGCTTCGACGGCTGGCGCGAGCACTTCTCGTACGACCGCTGGATGAAGGGCGCCGAGACGGGCCTGGCCGGTACCGGCGTCGACGTCGAGTGGTACACCACCCGTGAGCGCTCCTACGAGGAGGTGCTGCCCTGGGACCACCTGGACAGCGGCCTCGACAAGGACTGGCTCTGGGAGGACTGGCAGGACGCCCTGGAAGAGGTCGAGGTCGAGGACTGCCGCTGGACCCCGTGCTTCGACTGCGGCGTCTGCCCGCAGATGGACACGGCCATCCAGATCGGCCCCACGGGCAAGAAGCTGCTGCCGCTGACGGTGGTCAACCAGTAGCGGGTCACATCCGTCGGAACGCCCCGGACCGGTCTCACCGGCCCGGGGCGTTCCGGCTTGTCCGACGGCCGACGGGCCGTCACGACGTACGACTGACGGGGAGACGGTAGTGGGGGATCAGCAGCCCGCGGGGTGCCTGACCGGGGCGGCCCGGGCGATCGCGCTGGTGGTCGTGGTGCCGTTGCGGTTCCTCTGGGAGATCGCCGCCGCGGTGGGGCGGTTCGTGGGGACCGTGCTGCACGCGGTGTTCGTGTGGCCGTTCGAGATGCTGTGGCGGTACGTGCTGGCGCCGGTCGGCCGGGTGCTGTTCGTCGTGCCCGCGGTGTGGCTGTGGCGGACGGTGCTCGCACCGCTCGGCGGCCTGCTGGCCGAGTGGGTCCTGGTCCCGCTCCTGCGGGGCTTCGTCTGGCTGGTGACCCACCTGCTCGTGCTGCCGTTGCAGCTGCTGTGGCGGTACGTGCTGACGCCGGTCGGGCGGGCGGTGGCCTGGCTGCTGCGGTACCTGGTGGCCCTCCCGGTCGCCTGGCTGTGGCGGGTGCTGCTGTTCCCGGTGCTGCGGGAGTTCGGGCGGGCGGTGGCCTGGGCCTGGGGCGTGGCCGGGCGGGTGTGGGGGTTCCTGGTGGTGCGGCCGTGCCGCTGGGTGCGGCGTGAGCTGTGGTGGCCGGTGAAGGCGGAGGTGCGGCGGGTGCTGCACGAGGTCCGTCGGGCCCTGCTGGGCTGATCCGCCCCGAGCGGGGGCGAGTGGGCGTGTCGCGGGCGCGTACCCTTGTCCTGACAGAGTCCGGCCGGACAACGCCGGATGGGGAAACTGACTAAGGACTGAGTGACCCTGGCACGCCGCACGCCCGACGGTCCGCCGCCCGCGCCGACGGTGCAGCGCATCCGTCTCCGCTACACAAAGCGCGGCCGTCTGCGCTTCACCAGCCACCGCGACTTCCAGCGGGCGTTCGAGCGGGCGCTGCGCCGCTCGTCGGTTCCGATGGCCTACTCGGCGGGCTTCACCCCGCACCCGAAGGTCTCGTACGCGAACGCCGCGCCGACCGGGGTGGCTAGCGAGGCCGAGTACCTGGAGATCGGCCTCGCCGAGGCCCGCGACCCCCAGGCGCTGCGCGCGCAACTGGACGATTCGTTGCCGGCAGGCCTGGACATCATCGACGCCGTCGAGGTCCGCACCTCGAACTTCGTGGAGCGTCTGGAAGCATCCGAGTGGCAGGTCCGGCTGGCCGGCGTCGCCGCGGAGGAGGCGGCCCGCGCGGTCGCGGTCTTCCTGGCCGCCGAGCAGGTCGAGGTCCAGCGGCTCACCAAGAACGGGGTCCGGGTCTTCGACGCGCGCGGTGCGGTCGCCGCCCTGGAACTCCTCCCCGCGCAGGTCGACGACGGTAACGACACCGCCACGGACCGCACCGGCGATGTTCGTACGGGCAATCCCTGTGCGATACTGCGGCTGGTAGTACGACACGCCACACCCGCCGTACGACCCGACGACGTTTTGTCCGGTCTTCGTGCGACGGCCGACCTGGCGCCGCCGGTCCCCGCTGAGGTGACCAGGCTGGCGCAGGGGCCGCTCGACGAGGAGACCGGCACGGTGACCGACCCGCTGGCGCTCGACCGCGCAGCGGCCCCGGCCGGCCTGTAGCGGCTGCCGGGCCGCGCGCACCTGCGTCCGCCTAGCGGGAGGGGAACGGGGCCCGGAATCCGGGCCGAGGTTCTCCTGGCCCCCGCGGCTCCCCAGGGGAGCGAGCGTCGTCGCACGCAGGCCAGCTCCTTGCGGCCTGCCGACCCCGATGGTCGGCGGGCCCGAGGGTCCGCCGTCCTTGCCCGTCACCGGGCAGGGGGCACACCCCAGCCTTCGGCCGGGGGACCCCCGCCCAGCCCACCAGGCTGGGGGAGAGCGGACCGGCTGCCTGGACAACCTGAGAAGACTGGTCAGACCAGAAGACTTTCGACACCCCGCAACGTGCGGGGCGCCGAGCGAGACTACGAGCCCCTGTGCGGCTCCGTGTCCGTACGGCGACACCGTGGAAGTCGGCCCGCCATTACCGCGGCCGACCGGAAGAGCGGTGCCGCGCCGTGCCCGGAAGCGGAGCCCGGGGGCCTGACGGGAGATCCACCCGCATGCTCGATAACACCGAACCGCAGCAGTCTGCCGCACCGGGCAGTGCCGAGGCCGACGGCTCCGCCGCACCTCCGCGCCGCCGTCGCCGGGCGGTGTCCCGCCCGGCCGGTGCGCCGCAGGGCGCGGCCGCCGAGACCGCCGAGACCGTGCTGCCGGCCGAGACGCCCACCCAGCCGTCGGCCGGGGAGACCCCCGCGCCCGCCGAGGCGCCCGCCGCCGAGCCGGTGGCCGAGAAGCCGGTGCGGGCCCGCCGTACCCGTAAGCGCGTCGAGTCCCCGGCCGGTGCCCCCGAGGCCGCCGAGGTCGTCGTGAGCGTTCCGGAGACCCCCGCGCCCGCCGAGGCGCCCGCCGCCGAGCCGGTGGCCGAGAAGCCGGTGCGGGCCCGCCGTACCCGTAAGCGCGTCGAGTCCCCGGCCGGTGCCCCCGAGGCCGCCGAGGTCGTCGTGAGCGTTCCGGAGACCCCCGCGCCCGCCGAGGCGCCCGCCGCCGAGGAGGCGGCCGCCGCGCCCGCGCGCCGTCGTCGCGCCCGCCGGGTGGTCGAGCCCGCGCCGGTCGCCGTCGAGGAGACCGAGGAGCAGCCGGAGGAGGCCGCCGAGGCCCCCACCGCCGTCGTCGTGGCGGCCCCGGCTCCGGTCGAGGCGCCGAAGGCCGAGCCGATGGCTGAGGAGCCGACGTCCGCCCCCCGGGCCCGTCGTCGCGCCGTGCGCCCGTCCACCGCGATCTTCCAGGCCCCGGTCTTCCAGGAGCCGGCGCCGTTCACCACCCCGGCTCCCGCTCAGGCCCCGGCCCCGGCCCCCGTGCAGGCCGCGGCCCCGGCTGCTCCGCCGGCCGTCGAGGCCGAGGAGCCGCACGACGACGAGTTCGAGTACAGCGGTG
Source organism: Kitasatospora sp. NPDC056138 (assembly GCF_042264695.1). Classification (NCBI taxonomy): domain Bacteria; kingdom Bacillati; phylum Actinomycetota; class Actinomycetes; order Kitasatosporales; family Streptomycetaceae; genus Kitasatospora; species Kitasatospora sp. NPDC056138. The sequence continues at coordinate 20,917 of NZ_JBHJVK010000032.1, forward strand.
TCGGCCGTCGCCGTCGCGTCCGCACGCCCGTCCGGGTGAGCACCCCGGCCCGGGCCGGCCGCCCTGCTGCCCGCGCCGCCGCGAAGCCCGAGCCGGTCGCGAAGCCGGAACCGGTCGCCAAGCCGGAACCGGTCGCCAAGGCCGAGCCGGTCGCGGTCGAGGAGCCGGCCGAGGAGGCCGCCGTCGCCGCAGGTCCCGAGGCCGAGGGCGAGTGGGAGGACGACCGTCCGTCCCGCCGTCGCCGCCGGGGCGGCCGTCGCCGCCGCCGTGGCGAGGCCGAGGAGTTCGAGGCCGAGTCGGCACAGGCCGAGGCCGAGCAGCCCGTCGAGGAGGAGGCTGCCGCCGAGGCGGAGGAGGAGGACGAGGACGACCTGGCCGCGGGCCTGAGCTCCTCGCGCCGTCGTCGTCGCCGCCGTCGCCGGACCGGTGAGGCGGGCGTCGAGATCGCCGCCGAGACCACCGAGGACGGCGTCCGTACCGTGGTCAAGGTGCGCGAGCCGCGCCGCCGCTCGACCGAGCCCTCCTTCGACCCGGACGAGGTGCAGTCCATCAAGGGCTCCACCCGCCTGGAGGCCAAGAAGCAGCGCCGCCGCGAGGGCCGCGAGCTGGGCCGCCGCCGGGTGCCGATCATCACCGAGGCCGAGTTCCTGGCCCGCCGGGAGTCGGTCGAGCGCGTCATGGTGGTGCGCCAGAACGGCCAGCGGACCCAGATCGGCGTCCTGGAGGACGGCGTGCTCGTCGAGCACTACGTCAACAAGGAGCAGGCCACCTCGTACGTCGGCAACGTGTACCTGGGCAAGGTCCAGAACGTGCTGCCGTCGATGGAGGCCGCCTTCGTCGACATCGGCAAGGGCCGCAACGCGGTGCTCTACGCCGGTGAGGTCAACTTCGGCGCGCTGGGCGGCCACGGCGGCCCGCGCCGGATCGAGTCCGTGCTGAAGTCCGGCCAGTCCGTGCTGGTGCAGGTCTCCAAGGACCCGATCGGCCACAAGGGCGCCCGCCTGACCAGCCAGATCTCGCTGCCCGGCCGCTACCTGGTCTACGTGCCCGAGGGCTCGATGACCGGTATCAGCCGCAAGCTGCCGGAGAACGAGCGCGCCCGTCTGAAGCAGATCCTCAAGAAGATCGTCCCGGACGACGCCGGTGTCATCGTGCGCACCGCCGCCGAGGGCGCCAGCGAGGACGAGCTCACGCGTGACGTGCAGCGCCTGCAGGCGCAGTGGGAGGAGATCCAGAAGAAGGCCGCCACCGGCAACGCCCCGGCGCTGCTCTACGGCGAGCCGGACATGACCGTCCGGGTCGTCCGCGACATCTTCAACGAGGACTTCACCAAGGTCATCGTCAGCGGCGGCGACGCCTGGAACACCATCCACGAGTACGTCTCCCACGTGGCCCCGGACCTCACCGAGCGGCTCCAGAAGTGGACGTCCGACGTGGACGTGTTCGCCACGTACCGGATCGACGAGCAGCTGATGAAGGCGCTGGACCGCAAGGTCTGGCTGCCCAGCGGCGGTTCGCTGGTGATCGACCGGACCGAGGCGATGGTCGTCATCGACGTCAACACCGGCAAGTTCGTCGGTCAGGGCGGCAACCTCGAAGAGACCGTCACCCGGAACAACATCGAGGCGGCCGAGGAGATCGTCCGGCAGCTGCGGCTCCGCGACCTCGGCGGCATCATCGTGATCGACTTCATCGACATGGTGCTGGAGTCCAACCGCGACCTGGTGCTGCGCCGTCTGCTGGAGTGCCTGGGCCGGGACCGGACCAAGCACCAGGTGGCCGAGGTCACCTCGCTGGGCCTGGTGCAGATGACCCGCAAGCGGGTCGGCCAGGGCCTGCTGGAGTCCTTCTCCGAGTCCTGCGTGCACTGCAACGGCCGCGGCGTGATCGTCCACATGGATCAGCCGCACACCCACGGCGGCGGCGGCGCTGCCGCCGTGACCGGCGAGGCCCTCCCGGGCGCCGGCAAGCGCCGTCGCCGGGGCAAGGGCGGCGCCGGGCAGGAGGAGGCGCAGGCCGAGCTCCAGGCGGTCGAGGCCGCTGAGGCCGTCGAGGCCGTCGTGGCCGAGGCCGAGCAGCCGGTCGCGGTCGAGGAGGCCGCCGAGCAGCTGGAGATCGTCGTCCCGGCGCCGGTGGAGGCCGAGGCCAAGCCGAGCCTGGTCGAGATCCCGGCCGCCCCGGCCGCGGCTCCGGCCGCCCGTCCCCGCCGCCGTGCGGTGCGCAAGGCGACGGCCCCGGCCGGTACGCCGGGCGAGGCGGAGATCGTGGTGCTGCAGGCTCGTGCCGAGGCTGCGGTCGAGGCCGCCTTCGCCGCGGCCGAGGCTGCCATCAAGGGCGACGTCGTCGAGGCTCCCGAGGCTCCTGAGGCCGCCGGGACTGCCGAGGTCGCCGAGGCACCCGCTGCCGCCGAGGCCGCACCCGAGGTCCCGGTCGAGGCCGTGGTGGAGGAGGCCGCTCCCGCGGTCGAGGCCGCCGCCGAGGTCCCGGCCGAGCTTCCGGTCGAGGCTGAGGCCGCTGCCGAGACCCCGGCCGCTGCCGAGACCGAGGTCGAGGCCGAGGTCGAGGCACCCGCGCCGAAGAAGCGCGCCGTCCGCAAGACGGCCGCGAAGAAGACCACGAAGACCGCAGCGAAGAAGACCACCGCCGCCAAGACCACGGCGGCGGCGAAGAAGACCACCGCCCGCAAGACCGCGACCAAGCGGACCAGCGCGGCGGCCAAGAAGGCGGCAGCCGCCGAGAGTGATGGCGCGGCTGAGTGAGCCCACTGCCCGGGGGCGGCGCTTCGGCCCGCCCCCGGGCACGTACGGGGTCCGGTTTGCCCCTGTGGCGGCTGGTCCGTATTCTTGACCCTCGGCGTGTCTAACGCCATGCTCCCGAGCACATCACCTCCCGAACCTCCGCCAGGAGGGCCGGGAGAGGCCCCTGTGTCCGTACCCAGGCGGCTGGCATCGAGAGTTCCGCACCGAGTATGGAAAGCAGGTACCGCATGTACGCGATCGTTCGCGCCGGCGGCCGCCAGCACAAGGTCGCCGTCGGCGACGTGCTGGAGATTGACCGCATCGACGCCAAGCCGGGTGACTCGGTGGAGCTCTCGACCATCCTGGTCGTCGACGGTGACTCCGTCACCTCCGACCCGTGGGTGCTCGGCGGCGTGAAGGCCCACGCCGAGGTCGTCGACCAGACCAAGGGTGAGAAGCTCGTCATCCTGCGCTACAAGAACAAGACCGGCTACCGCCGTCGTCAGGGTCACCGCCAGCAGCACACCGCTGTGCGCATCACGAGCATCGACTCCGTCAGCAAGTAAGGGGATAGCGAGATGGCACACAAGAAGGGCGCAAGCTCTACCCGTAACGGCCGTGACTCGAACGCCCAGCGCCTCGGCGTGAAGCGCTTCGGCGGCCAGGTCGTCAGCGCCGGCGAGATCATCGTCCGCCAGCGCGGCACCCACTTCCACCCGGGTGCCAACGTCGGCCGTGGTGGCGACGACACCCTGTTCGCGCTGACCGACGGCGCCGTGCAGTTCGGCAACCGTCGTGGCCGTCGTGTCGTGAACATCGTGGCCGTCGAGGCCTGAGTTCTCTGACACTGCGTCAAGACTCTCTGTGAGGGGTGGACCGGAATGTTCCGGTCCACCCTTCATGCTTTATCGCAGGACACCTTTTCTTATCTCGCACTGGAGGCACACCAATGACCACCTTCGTGGACCGCGTCGAGCTGTACGTCGCCGCGGGTAACGGGGGCCACGGCTGCGCCTCCGTGCACCGGGAGAAGTTCAAGCCGCTCGGCGGGCCCGACGGCGGCAACGGTGGTGAGGGCGGCAGCGTCATCCTCACCGTCGACGCCAACATCACCACCCTGCTCGAGTACCACCACTCGCCCAAGCGCAAGGCCACCAACGGCAAGCCGGGCGCGGGCGGCCACCGCACCGGTGCCACCGGCGAGGACCTGGTGCTGCCCGTGCCGGACGGCACCGTGGTGCTGGACAAGCAGGGCAACGTGCTGGCCGACCTGGTCGGTCACGGCACCAGCTTCGTCGCCGCCGCCGGTGGCCGGGGCGGCCTGGGCAACTCCGCGCTGGCCTCCGCCCGCCGCAAGGCCCCGGGCTTCGCGCTGCTCGGCGAGCCCGGCGAGTCCCGCGACATCGTCATGGAGCTCAAGTCCGTCGCCGACGTGGCGCTGGTCGGCTACCCGAGCGCAGGCAAGTCCTCGCTGATCTCGGTGCTCTCGGCCGCCAAGCCGAAGATCGCGGACTACCCGTTCACCACCCTGGTCCCCAACCTCGGCGTGGTCACCGCCGGTGAGACGGTCTACACCGTCGCCGACGTCCCCGGCCTGATCCCGGGTGCCAGCCAGGGCAGGGGCCTGGGCCTGGAGTTCCTGCGGCACGTCGAGCGCTGTTCGGTGCTGGTCCACGTGCTCGACTGCGCCACCCTGGAGCCGGGCCGCGACCCGCTCACCGACCTGGAGACCATCGAGGACGAGCTGTCCCAGTACGGCGGTCTGGAGGACCGGCCGCGCCTGGTCGCGCTCAACAAGATCGACGTCCCGGACGGCCAGGACATCGCCGACCTGACCCGCGCCTCCCTGGAGGAGCGCGGCTACCGGGTCTTCGAGGTGTCCGCCGCCTCCCGCAAGGGTCTGCGCGAGCTGAGCTTCGCGATGGCGCAGATCGTCGCCGAGGCCCGTGCCGCCAAGCCGATCGAGGAGGCCACCCGGATCGTGCTGCGGCCGGCGGCCGTGGACGACGCCGGCTTCACCGTCCTCGAGGAGGAGGGCGCCTACCGGGTGCGCGGCGTCAAGCCGGAGCGCTGGGTCCGCCAGACCGACTTCTCCAACGACGAGGCCGTCGGCTACCTCGCCGACCGCCTGGCCCGGCTCGGTGTCGAGCAGGAGCTGTGGAAGGTCGGTGCCAAGGAGGGCGACACCGTCATCATCGGCCCCGACGAGAACGCCGTGGTCTTCGACTGGGAGCCGACCATGGCCGCCGGTGCCGAGATGCTCGGCCGCCGTGGCGAGGACCACCGCTTCGAGACCCAGCGCCCGGCCGTCGACCGCCGCCGCGAGAAGCAGAAGGGCCGGGACGCGGCCGAGGAGGAGTACCTGGCCTTCGAGGCGCTCTCCAACAGCCGCCAGGCCATCGAGGGCGACGAGGACTACTGAGTCCGCTCCTCGGGTGAGTCCACGCCTCGGGCCTGCCTGGTCCACGGGCTGAGTGACGTTACGGGCCCGCTGCCGGATCGCGTACATTACGATCCGGCGGCGGGCCCGCCGCATGCACCAGCGGAGGCAAGTGATGACCGTTTCGACACTGCGTCAGGAGGTCCTGACCGCACGGCGGATCGTGGTCAAGGTCGGCTCCTCCTCGCTCACCACCGCGGCCGGCGGCCTGGACGCCGACCGGGTCGACGCACTGGTGGACGCCCTGGCCAAGGCCCGTACCGGCCCGGACGCACCGGAGATCGTGCTGGTCTCCTCGGGGGCGATCGCCGCCGGGCTGTCCCCGCTCGGCCTGGAGAAGCGGCCCAAGGACCTGGCCCGCCAGCAGGCGGCCGCCAGTGTCGGCCAGGGCCTGCTGGTGGCCCGCTACACCGCGTCCTTCGCCCGGTACGGCGTGCGGGTCGGCCAGGTGCTGCTGACCGCCGAGGACGCGAGTCGGCGGGCGCACTACCGCAACGCGTACCGGACCCTGGATCAGCTGCTGGCGATGGGCGCGATGCCGATCGTCAACGAGAACGACACCGTGGCCACCGCCGAAATCAAGTTCGGTGACAACGACCGGCTGGCCGCGCTGGTCGCCCACCTGGTCCGGGCCGACCTGCTGGTCCTGCTCTCCGACGTCGACGGCCTCTACGACGGGGACCCCAGCAAGCCCGGCACCAGCCGGATCGCCGAGGTCGGCGGCCCGCACGACCTGGACGGCGTCGAGATCGGCACCGCGGGCAAGGCCGGCGTCGGCACCGGGGGCATGGTCACCAAGGTGGAGGCCGCCAGGATCGCCACCGGCGCGGGCATCCCGGTGGTGCTCACCGCCGCCAGCCAGGCCGCCGACGCGCTGGCCGGCCGTCCCACCGGCACCCTCTTCCTGCGTACCGGCAGCCGTTCCGCCGACCGGCTGCTCTGGCTGGAGCACGCCAGTACCCCCCGGGGCGCCCTGCAGCTGGACGCCGGGGCGGTCGAGGCCGTGGTCTCGGGCGGGAAGTCGCTGCTGCCGGCGGGGGTCACCCGGGTGGACGGGGACTTCACTGCCGGTGATCCGGTGGACCTTCTTGGCGAAAACGGCCACATCGTCGCCCGTGGGCTGGTCAACTTTGATGCGAGGGAGTTGCCCCGTCTGCTCGGCCGGTCCACCCGGGAACTGGCCCAGGAGCTCGGCGCCGCCTATGAGCGTGAGGTCATCCACCGCGACGACCTGGTCATCCTGCGCGGCTGACCGCCCGTGGGGGCCTGCGTGCGGCCCAGGGGCGGCTCCTGCCAGGGGGAGGGCCGCACGCGGTCGGCGCGGTCGGCCCGGACACGATGCCGAACAGGAGGCCGTCGGTGGGACGCACGCGCGGAGCGCTGCCCGAAGAGACGCCCCAGCGGAGGCTGACCAGCATCGCGGGCGGCCGGACCGAGGGTGGTCCGGTGGAGGAACGACCCGACACCGTAAGGGAGTTGAGCCGGAAGGCGGGCGCCGGAGAGCGCCTCGAGGCGGAGCAGGCCAGACTCTGGCACGTGGTGCTCAGCGTGGCCGGGCAGGTCACACCGCTGGCCGAGCTGCGGGTGGCGCTCGAACGACTGGCGCACGACCACTCCTTCTTCCTGACGGCCCGCTACGCGGCCGACCACGCCGAGATCCGCTACTGGGAGCAGGCCCGGGACCTGCACGACGCGGCGGCGATCGCCCTGCGGCTGTGGGGCGAGCACAAGGTCTCGGCGAACTTACCGCCGTGGGAGATCGTCGGCCTGGAGGTCGTGGACCGGCCCACCTACCACAAGCGGGTGGCGGAGGGCTTCGGCGATCCACCACCGCAGCTGGGCGGGGTGCACCCGTACTGAGCGGTGGCCGGCGGCAGCGCCCGGGGCGCGGGGAGCCGCGCGGGCAGGCCGGGCCCGGAGAGCGGGCGGCCCGGCGTTCCCGGGCCGGGGCCGGGCTGCCCGCTCCGCAGGGCCAGCCGGGGTGAGGACCTTCCGCTCCGCGTGGCTCCCCGCCCAAGGGGGACGCCCGGCGGTGCCGAGGGGTCGCCCGGCTGCGGCCGGCCGTCTCAGCGGTCGGCACACGGATCGGGTCGGGCCCGCGCAGTCGCTACCCTTTCTCGCATGAGCAGCGACCACGCCACCACCGACAGTCCCGTCCTCGCCGTTGCGCGCCGAGCCCGTGCGGCGGCCGCCGTGCTCGCTCCGCTGCCGCGCCGGGCGAAGGACGCCGCGCTGTCGGCGATCGCCGATGCGCTGGTGGCCCGGAGCGCCGAGATCACCGCGGCCAATGCCGAGGACGTCGCCCGCGCCCGGGAGGCGGGCACCGCCGAGTCGGTGATCGACCGGCTGACGCTGACCGAGGAGCGGATCGCCGCGATCGCCGCCGACGTGCGGAGCGTGATCGGCCTGCCCGACCCGGTGGGCGAGGTGGTGCGCGGCTACACCCTGCCCAACGGCCTCGACGTCCGGCAGGTCCGGGTGCCGCTCGGTGTGGTCGGCATCATCTACGAGGCCCGGCCGAACGTCACCGTGGACGCCGCCGCGCTCTGCCTGAAGTCCGGCAACGCCGTACTGCTGCGCGGCTCGGCCTCCGCCTACCGCTCGAACACCGCACTGGTCGCGGTGCTGCGGGACGCCGCGGCCGCCGCCGGGCTGCCCGCGGACGTGATCCAGCTGGTCCCGGGCGAGAGCCGGGACTCGGTCCAGGAGCTGATGCGCGCCCGCGGCCTGGTCGACGTGCTGATCCCGCGCGGCGGCGCCTCGCTGATCCGCACCGTGGTGGAGGGCTCCACCGTGCCGGTGATCGAGACCGGGACCGGCAACTGCCACGTCTACGTGGACGCCGGGGCCGACCTGGCGATGGCCGTCGGCATCCTGCTCAACTCCAAGGCCCAGCGGGTCAGCGTCTGCAACAGCGCGGAGACCCTGCTGGTCCACCAGGACATCGCGGACGTCTTCCTGCCCCTCGCCCTCGACGCCCTGGCCGGGGCCGGGGTCACCGTGCACGGCGACGAGGCGGTGCTGAAGGCGGCCGAGGGCGGCCGGGCCACCGTCGTCCCGGCGACCGAGGAGGACTGGGAGACGGAGTACCTCTCCTACGACCTCGCCGCCGCCGTCGTGCCCTCGCTGGACGCCGCGGTGGACCACATCCGCCGCTGGTCCTCCGGGCACACCGAGGCGATCGTGACCACCTCGCAGGCGGCCGCCCGCCGCTTCACCCAGCTGGTGGACTCGACCACGGTGGCCGTCAACGCCTCCACCCGGTTCACCGACGGGAGTGAGTTCGGTTTCGGTGCGGAGATCGGCATCTCCACCCAGAAGCTGCACGCCCGGGGCCCGATGGGTCTGCCGGAGCTGACCTCGACCAAGTACATCGTCACTGGTGACGGGCACGTGCGCGGCGAGCGGACGCAGACCGTGGGCTCCGCCGAGGGCTGAGCCCGGCGGTTCGTCCGAGCCCAACTGACGGGAGCCACAGACAAACGGCGCGCCCGGTAATACCCTGAGTCCGTGGCTGAGGATGTGGGGGGCTCACCGTACCCCGACGGCGCCGACCACGGTGGTGCGGACGACGAGTTCGCCACCGTGGTACTCGACGAGGCTTTCGTCCGGTCCGCCGCCGTGCACGAGCCGAGCGCCAGGGAACGCCAGCTCGCCGCCGCCGAGGCGAGGTTCGAGCCGGACACCGGCCTGCTCGGCCGGGGCTACGAGCCGACCGTCAGCGGGGAGGGGCTCCCACTGGAGCTGCGCCCGCACCCGAGCAGTCTGGACGACGACCGCCTCTACCCTGACCCCTGGTCAGCCCCGGGGCGGGCCGGGCGGGCCGCCCGCTGGCGCCGCCAGACCCGGGCCTTCGGGTACGACCCCGGTCGGCCCGCCCGTGGCCGGTACGTCGCGCAGCAGCGCTGGCACCGTCCGGTGGCCTGGGTGCTCGCGGTGGTGATGGTGGTCGGTGTGGCGGCCGTGGCGGTCGCCGCGATCTACCGGGGTGCCGGTGGGGCTGCCGACTCGCCCCGACGCCCCGAGACCGGCACGAGCCGTCCGGAGACCGGTGCGGCCGCCCCCGGGGGAGCCGATCCCGGTGCGACGTCGAGTGCCCCGGTGGGCTCCCCGCCGATGGCGTTGCAGACCGGGTGACGGGCAGCGCCCGGGGAAGTTGCGTCCCAGCCCTCGAAGCGGGTCGCATCCCGGTCTTACTCTGGTGTTATGGGTGACCCGCGCGAACCTCCGGAGGGTACGCCCGACGGAGGTTCCGGAAACGAGGACGAGTACCGGTCCGTCGTGTTCGACGAGTCGTTCGTCCGGGCTGCCCGGATCCAGGAGCTGTCGGCCAGCGAACGGCTCGGCGGTTACTCGCGCGGAGTGCGGCCGAGGTTCGGTTTCGGACAGATCGGTTCGCTGCCCCGGCAGGCGGTGGCGCTGCTGCTGCTCGTCGTGATGGCCTTCGCAGCGGCCGTCTACTTCGGTGTGAGCTCGCCGCGCCGGCTGGGGGTCCAGCCGACCGGCAACCAACTGACCGTCAGTGCGATCGCACTCAGCCCGAGTTCGCCGGTCGCCGCGGTGGCGGACCCGAAGAACCCGTTCGCCGGGCTGCCCTCCGGCTACGGAGACGGCGCGGCCGGGCTCGGCACCCCGGCCGGCGCGGCCACAGCCCATTTCACCAGGGTCGAGGTCACCCGGGCGCTGGACACCGTCCAGCACTTCCTGGTCGCATCCTCGATGGACCCCGCCACCCTGGTGCAGGCGGAGACGGGGGCGGTCCGCGCCCTGGTGACACCCGGCGAGCAGGCGCAGTACGACCAGAGCCTGAGCTCGCCGGGCGACGACCAGCACCACGCCGCCACCGGCTGGCTGGTCCGCTTCGACCCGGCCGGGGTGGCGCTGGCCGTCGACTCGGTCAAGGTCGCCGGCAGCATGAAGGTCACCGAGGCGGACAGCGGGACGCTGGAGATCGACACCGACCACACCTTCGTCTACGCCCTGCGGACCGCCGGGACGGACACCTCCGCGCCGGTGAGCCTGTTCAGCGTCCGCCGCGAGCTGCGGTTCGAGTTCGACCACACGGACATCGGCGCGGCCAGGGTGCGGCTGGTCGACTCGGTCCTGCAGGCCGGGCCCACGGCGTGCGGGGTGCAGCTGGCCGACCACCTGCAGCCGCTGCTGGCCGGGCAGTCGGCCGGCGCGCCGCCCGCGGTGAACCCGGCGGACCACTCGGTGCCGGCCTGGCAGCTGTGCGGGGCGCTCGCGCCGATCACCGCCGAGCACTGACGCCCGGCCCCGCCACCGGATCCCGCCATCGGGCACCGGCAGCTGACCACAGGGCCCTGACCACAGGGCCCTGACCACAGGGCCCTGACCGCTGACCGCCGTTCACCGACCGCTGCGCCCCCGGCCCCGGTCCCGGCGGTGCAGGGCCCGGAGTCGAGGGCGCAGCCCGACCGGGGGCGGGTGCGCACGTGGTCGGTCAAGTACCTCCCCGTGCCCCCGGGAGGCCGCCCGGTCGTGTCCTGCCGGTGTCAGTCCTGGTCGGAGTTGCGGCCGCCGGTGAAGGTGTCGCGGAGCTTTCCGCCGACGTTGCCGACGCCGCCCGCCACGTCGCGGAGCAGGCCCATCAACGGATCCTTGCTCTCCTTGACGCTCTTGGAGTACGAGTCCGCGGCGGCCTTCCACTGCTCGCCGACCGAGGCGTCCGGGTCGTCCTCGCGGCGCGGGTAGGCGCCGGCCAGGATCGAGCGGTACTCATCGCTCTCCGCCCACTTCTTCAGCTTGGCCACCCGGACCACCGCGAAGGGGTGGGTCTGCGGCAGCACCTGGAGCAGCTTGAGCACGCCGTCGCGCAGGTCGCCGGCCCTCTCGTACTCGTCGGCCTGCTCCAGGAAGGCGTCCACGTTCATCTCGGCCAGGTTGTGGCCGCCGGCCAGCTTCATCAGGCCGCGCATGGAGGCCTGGAGGTCCTGGCCGGCCAGGAGTCCGGCCCGGTCGCAGGAGAGCTCCGCCTTGCGGAACCACTCCTTGAGCGCGGTGATCACGGCGGTGATGGCCAGGTTGCCGAGCGGGAGCCAGGCGATCCTGGTGGCGATGTTGGTGAGGACCAGCAGCATCGTCCGGTAGACCGCGTGGCCGGACATCGCGTGGCCGACCTCGTGGCCGATCACGGCCCGCAGCTCCTCCTCGTCGAGCAGCTCGACCAGGCCGCTGGTCACCACGATGATCGGGGTGTCCAGGCCGATGCACATGGCGTTCACCGCGGGGTCCTGGGTCACGTACAGGTCGGGCACCCGATCCAGGTCCAGGACGTACGCCGCGTCGCGGACCATGGCGTGCAGCTCGGGGAACTGCCGCTCGCCGGTCCGCACCGCGGTGGCCAGGAACATCAGGCGGATGCTGCGCTCGGAGACCAGGCCGGCCAGCTTCTTGAGGACCTCGTCGAAGCCGGAGAGCTTGCGCAGGGCGACCAGGGCGGAACGGTCGGCCGGGTGCTCCCAGGCCCGGGTGGAGATCCCGGGGAAGCGCTCGCGGCGGCGGCTCGGCGTGTTCGGCTTGGTCATGTCGGTCATGTGAGTACCTCCTGGTCGATGCCGGCACCGGTTCCCGTCCGGCCCCCGCTGCTGTTGGCTACAACGCCCGTTCGTCCGTACTCGTCCCCGCCGCCCACGGTACGCCGGGGGTCCCGTTCGCCGTCCGCGTGTGCGGGTCTACGCTGGCTCTACCGGAGGTCCCGCGGGACCGCCCCCTGCCCTGAGGAGCCCACATGTCCCCTGTCGAGAGCCTGACGCAGCTGGCCGGGCCGATCTCCAGCGAAGCGGGCCCCGGGCTGTTCCTGCGGATCGTCCTGGTGGCGTCGTTCGTGGGCGTCGGACTGCTGGTCTGGATCATGGCGCGGGCCTTCCGCAACGACTGAGACGGCGACCGGCCGTCGGCGGGCGCCTACGAGGGGTCAGACGCGGTGGGCCGCCGAGCGGTTGCCGTAAGGCCACCCGTACGATAGGGACGCAGGCCACCGGCCCGCGTCCTGGTCCCTCACCGAGCCGAGAAGGTCCGCCGACCATGAGCAATAACGTTCTGCCCGCCGTATCCCGGATCGCCGAGGGTGGCAACCACGAGAGCCTCAACCCGCTGGTGACCGGCGGCTGCGCCTTCCTGATCCTCCTGCTGCTGCTCTACGTGACCACGCGTTTCAACCGCGACCGCTGAGCAGCGCGGTCCCACTGATCGGTGACGAGGAGCGCCCGGCGGCCGCCGGGCGCTCCTCGCCGTTGCCCCGATATCTGCGGATATCCGCGCGTATCCGGCGGTAACGAGCGTCGCGTAAGGTGTGGCGGCATGGGACAGCAGGCCGAGACCCCCGGCGGACTGATGAAGAAGCGCCTCGGCGTGATGGGCGGCACCTTCGACCCGATCCACCACGGGCACCTGGTCGCCGCCAGCGAGGTGGCGAGCGCGTTCCACCTCGATGAGGTGATCTTCGTGCCGACCGGACAGCCGTGGCAGAAGAGCCACCGCGAGGTGACCTCCGCCGAGGACCGCTACCTGATGACGGTCATCGCCACCGCGGAGAACCCCCAGTTCTCGGTCAGCCGGATCGACATCGACCGCCAGGGCCCCACCTACACCGTGGACACCCTGCGGGACCTGCACGCCCTGCACCCGGACGCCGAGCTGTTCTTCATCACCGGCGCCGACGCACTCGCCCAGATCCTCTCCTGGCGCGATTCGGAGGAGCTCTTCGAGCTCGCCCACTTCATCGGATGCACCCGGCCGGGGCACACTCTGTCGGACGCCGGGCTTCCGGTGGGCGGGGTCTCCCTGGTGGAGGTGCCCGCGCTGGCCATCTCCTCCACGGACTGCCGGATACGGGTCGCCAAGGGCGAGCCGGTCTGGTACCTCGTCCCGGACGGCGTGGTCCGTTACATCCACAAGCGGGCGCTGTACGCGCCGGCCCAGCAGCCTTGATCCCGGGAGGGGCCGCGTGACCGGAACGGCAGACCGCAGGGGACCGGAGGACGGCGGCTGGTACCAGCAGCCGGGCTACGACGGGTACGGGCAGCCGGTGCACGGCCAGGGCCAGGGCCGGCAGGGCCAGGGGCACGACCAGTACGGGTACGGGCAGCAGCAGGGGTACGCCCAGGAGCAGTACCAGGGCTACCAGCAGCCCCAGCAGCCCCAGCAGCCGTACGAGCCGCAGCCGCAGGAGTACTACTACCAGCAGCAGCCGGTGCACGACCCGTACGGGCAGCCCCAGCAGCCGTACCAGCAGCAGCCGCAGGAGTACTACTACCAGCAGCAGCCGGTGGCCCAGCCGATCGTTCAGCCGGTCGCCGCGCCGCCGCGTCCCGCGGAGCCGGTTGCGGCGCCGGTCCCGCCGCAGGCCCGGCGGCCCGTGCAGCAGCCCGTGCAGCCGGTGGTGAAGCCGCAGGCCGAGCGGGCCGGGGCGGCGCCGGACGACGCCTATGCGACGGGCGAGTTCACCTTCGTCGACGAACCGGCGGAGGAGACCGAGGACGTCATCGACTGGCTGAAGTTCGCCGAGTCCCGCAGCGAGCGCCGCGACGAGCGCAAGCGCAGGCTGCGGACCCGGCTGATCGCGGCCGTGGTGGTGCTGGTCCTGATCGCGGGCGGCGGGGCCGGCTACCTGTGGTGGAGCGGCAAGCTGGGCGGTCCCAAGACCGCTGCGGCGGCGGCCGGGCCGCGGCAGGTGAACGTGGTCCAGCTGCGGGAGCTCAACGGCAAGGTGAGCAGCGCGCTGCTGGTCAACGACGCGTCCGGGCACAAGGGTTCGATCCTGCTGCTGCCGGACACCCTCAAGCTGCCCGGTAGCGGGGAGTCCGCGACCACCCCGCTCGGGCAGGCGATGGACACGGTCGGCGCGTCCGGCACCAGGGACGGCCTCAGCACCGTGCTCGGAGCGACCGTGGCCGGCACCTGGCGGCTGGACACCCCCTACCTGAAGCTGCTGGTGGCCCAGCTCGGCGGTGTGAAGGTGGACACCAACGTCGAGGTGAAGGGTCCGGACGGCAAGGTGGCCGCCCCGGTGGGCAAGGGCGTCACGCTGAACGGCGACGCCGCCGTCACGTACGCGACCACCCAGGCTCCCGGCGAGGGCCGGGACGCCCAGCTGGCCCGGTTCGGGCAGGTGCTGGACGCTCTGGTGCGGACCATGCCGACCGATCTGGCCGAGGCGCAGGACGACGTGCACCGGATGAACGCGGTGCTCGACCCCTCGCTGCCCGAGCAGGCGCTGGCCGGGGTGCTGGCCCAGCTCGCCAAGCTGGCCCAGGACGGCAGCTTCGGCACCAGCACCCTCAAGGTGCAGCCGGACGGGACGCTGGACGAGGCCACGGCGGGCGCGCAGGTCAAGGAGGTGCTCGGCGGCACGGTGCACAAGGCCCAGAGCAGCGGCGGGACCGCCCGGGTCGGCATCGTCAACGCCTCGGGCAGCGACCAGGCGGCGAACACCGCGATGGTGGCGGTCGCCAACGCCGGTCTGAACGTGATCCCGAGCGGGGGCAAGGCGAACAGCACCCAGGCGCTCAGCGAGGTCCGCTACACCGACGATTCCAGGGCGGCGGCCGCGAAATCGCTGGCGATCACGCTCGGGTTGAAGGAGGCGGCGGTGAAGAAGACCACCGACGCGCAGAACGCCGACCTGGTGGTGGTTCTGGGCAAGGACTACCAGCCGGGCAAGGACCAGTAGCCACCCGTGACCGAAGGCCCCGGAAAACTCCGCCGGGGCCTTCTCGCGTTCGTGAGATCCTGGAAACCGTATCTGTGTACACCGAGCGGGAAGAACACCGTGACTGCCACTGACCGGAGCCAGGAACTGATCACCGTCGCCGCCCAGGCGGCGGCCGACAAACTGGCCCACGACATCATCGCCTTCGACGTCAGCGAGGTGCTGTCGATCACCGACGCCTTCCTGATCGCGTCGGCCTCCAACGACCGCCAGGTCAAGTCCATCGCCGAGGAGATCGAGGACCAGCTGCGCGAGCAGCTCGACATCAAGCCGGTGCGCCGCGAGGGCGAGCGCGAGGGCCGCTGGATCCTGCTCGACTACCTGGACATCGTGGTGCACGTCCAGCACTCCGAGGAGCGCTCCTTCTACTCGCTGGACCGGCTCTGGAAGGACTGCCCCGAGCTGCCGCTGCCCGCCGACGCGCTGGCCACCCGGAACCGTCCGGAGAACGTGATCACCGACGCCGCGGGCAACGCCGTCGCCGAGGACGAGCGCTGAGCGGCTCCGCGGGGGGCCCGCGCATCGTCCTCTGGCGGCACGGTCAGACGTCCTGGAACCTGGAGTCCAGGTTCCAGGGCACGACCGACATCGACCTGACTGATCAGGGCATCTTCCAGGCCAAGCGGGCGGCCAAGCTGCTCGCCGGCCTCCGTCCCGACCTGCTGATCTCCTCCGACCTCACCCGGGCCCGGCGCACCGCCGCCGAGCTCGCCGGGCTGACCGGCCTGGAGGTGGACCACCACGAGGGTCTGCGGGAGACGTACGCGGGCGAGTGGCAGGGTCTGACCAACGCCGAGATCCGGGCGCGGTTCCCGGAGCAGTACGAGGCGTGGGCCAAGGGCGATCCGGTCCGGCGCGGCGGCGGGGAGCTGGCCACCGAGGTGGCGGACCGCTCCGTCCCGGTGGTGCTTGCGGCGGTCGAGAAGCTGCCCGTGGACGGCACGCTGGTCGTGGTCAGCCACGGCGGCACCATCCGCACCATGATCGGTCGGCTGCTCGGCATGGAGGCGGCGCAGTGGGAGCGCTTCGGCGGTCTCTCCAACTGCTGCTGGTCGGTGCTGGGCCAGGGCGCGCGCGGCTGGCGGCTGCTGGAGCACAACGCGGGAACCCTCCCGCAGCCGGTCATCGGGGACGAGACCTGAGGGCCTCGTACGACGGGATTTCGCAGTTCCGGGCCTGACCAGCTAGAGTCTTCCTCGTTCGCAGGAAAGAACGCCGCCCGACAGGGAGGCGGGAAGTCCTCCGAGGGGCTGTAGCTCAGTTGGTAGAGCGCTTGCATGGCATGCAAGAGGTCCGGGGTTCAATTCCCCGTAGCTCCACTCCGCATCGGTGGTCCGTCAGGGCCGCTCGGTCCGCGGGGCTGTAGCTCAGTTGGTAGAGCGCTTGCATGGCATGCAAGAGGTCCGGGGTTCAATTCCCCGTAGCTCCACAACAGACGCCGAAGGGCGCCCTCCCACTCGGGAGGGCGCCCTTCGGCGTTCGTGCCCCGCTCCGCTCAGCGGATGTGCACGTGGCCGGGGTCGGTGGCCCGGGCGCTCGGGTTCGCCACGAGCTGCTCCACCAGCTCGCGGTCGCGCGGACTCTCCGGGGTGTAGATCACCAGGTACGCCTCGGGGGCGGCGGGAATGGTCAGGTACGAGGCCTGGAAGCACATCTCGCCGACCAGGGCGTGCCGGAAGACCTTGCGGGAGGTCCGGGGCGGGGCGACCTCCTGGCGGGCCCACAGCTCGCGGAACTCGGGGCTGGCCGCCGCCAGGTCCCGGATGTACTCCTCCCAGGCCGGCTCGCCGACGTGGCGCCCGTACGCGCCGCGCAGCACGCCGACCATCCGGGGCAGCTCCTCGTCCCGGTTCAGGAAGGGGTTGCAGCAGGCCGGGACGGTGAAGGCGCACCACATGCTGTTGCGGCGGCCCTGCGGTGCGCTCGGGCGGGTCGCGCCGGGGAACAGGGCGTCGTACGCGCCGTTGAAGCGCAGCAGGTCGTAGCGGCTGTTGCAGATCGCGGCGGGCAGCGGGCTCAGCTCGTCCAGGATCACCTGGCTGACCGGGTCCAGGATCGGGCAGGGCATGTCGTCCCGGCGGCTCGGGGTGAGGCCGGCCAGCCGGAACAGGTGCTCGCGTTCGGTGCTGTCCAGCCGCAGGGTGCGGGCCACCGCCTCCAGCACCTGTTCGCTCGCGTTGATCGGCCGCCCCTGCTCCAGCCAGGTGTACCAGGTCACCCCGACACCGGCGAGCTGTGCCACCTCCTCGCGGCGCAGCCCCGGGGTGCGGCGGCGCGCCCCGGCGGGCAGCCCGACCGCCTCCGGGCTGACCCGGGCCCGGCAGGCCTTGAGGAAGTTGGCCAGCTCGGAACGGCGTTGGTCCCGGCTGGCGGCAGCGGAGGCGGTGGCGGCGGCGGGTTCGGTACGGGTGTCCAGCACGGTCATTCCCCCATCGTGGCGGATCCTCGGACCGGACGGCAGCCCGTTGGGGGGTGCTGCCGATACCAGGATCAGCAGGCTCTAACCACCAGTATCCGCAAGCCAGCAGGCTGGTACCCATGACGGATCTTCAGCCCCGAACGGCCATCGCCGCGACCGCGACCGCGACCCTGGACACGCGGCCCCCGAGAGCGCAGTCCCCGACCGGCCGGCCTGCCGGTGGCCCGGCCCCGGCCGGTCCGGCCGCGCGCGGCGTCGTCCGCCCGGGGCTGCTGCTGGCCCTCGTCCTGACCGGCCAGTTCATGGCCCTGCTCGACGTCTCCATCGTCAACGTCGCCGTGCCGACCATCCGCACGGACCTGCACGCCTCCGGCGCCGCCCTCCAGCTGGTGATCGCCGGGTACACCATCGCCTACGCGGTGCTGCTGATCACCGGCGCCCGGCTGGGGGCCCGGTTCGGCTACGGCCGGCTGTTCCAGTACGGCCTGGTCGGCTTCACCGCCGCCTCGCTCGCCTGTGGGCTGGCGCCCGGCACCGGGGCGCTGATCGGTTTCCGCCTGCTCCAGGGAGTGGGCGCGGCGCTGATGGTGCCTCAGGTGATGAGCCTGATCCAGCGGACCTTCACCGGTGCCGCCAGGGCCCGGGCGCTCGGGCTGTACTCGGCCGTGCTGGCGGGTGGCATGGCGATCGGGCAGGTGGTCGGCGGGGTGCTGGTGAGCGCGGACCTGTTCGGCAGCGGCTGGCGCCCGGTGTTCCTGGTGAACGTGCCGATCGGCCTCGCCCTGCTGGCCTTCAGCCGGCGGCTGCTGCCGGTGATCCCGGGGGACGCCTCCCGCCGCTTCGACGTGGCCGGTCTGCTGGTGCTGGCGGCGGCGCTCGGGCTGCTGGTGGTGCCTCTGGTGCTCGGGCACGAGCTGGGCTGGCCCGCCTGGGGCTGGGCGATGCTGGCCGGGAGCGTGCTGATGTTCGGGCTGTTCGGCCTGGTCGAGTGGCGGATCGCCGCGCGTGGTGGCCAGCCGCTGATCCCGGCCCGGGTGCTGCGCGCCCCCGGGCTGCTCCCGGCCTCCGGGGCGATCTTCCTGATCATGGCGGGCTTCTCCGGCTTCATGTTCGCCTTCGCCCTGCACCAGCAGGCCGGTCTCGGCCACACCGCGTTGCGGGCCGGGCTGCTCTCCGGTCCGGTCGCGGTCGGCTTCGGCCTCTCCAGCCTGCACTGGCAGCGGCTGCCGCAGCGGCTGCACCGTTCGCTGCCGACGCTGGCCCTGGCCGTGGTGGCGCCCTGTTACCTGGTCCTCGGACTGATGCTGCGCGGTGGTGGCGAGATCGGCCCCGGCGCCGAACTGGTGCTCGTGGCCGTGGGCCTGGCGGCCGGGTGCGCGTACAGTCCGCTGTTCGCCCGGGCGCTCGGCCGGGTCGACCCGGCGGACGCCGCCGACGGCAGCGGGGTGATGGTGACGCTGATCCAGCTCGGCCAGGTGGTCGGGGTGGCACTGCTCGGCACGGTCTTCCTCGACCAGGTCAACTACCCGTCCTCGCGCGGCACTTCGGGGCACGCCCTGCTGGTGGCCACGGCGGCGATCGCGGCCGCCTTCGCGCTGGCCACGGTCTTCTCGCTGCGCACCCGGCGCGCTGCCGCCTGACGGGCGGCGGATCCGTCACGCCGGCCGGCGCTGCTCCATGGGGGTGAGCAGCGACGGCCGGCGGCATTCCGGGTGCTTCCCCCGGTGTGGGGGCAGCCGGGGGTTCGGGAAGCGTACGGGCACCGGCCGGGTAAGCGGAAGGCGCTCCTCCGTGAAGCTTTCATGGTGATCTCCGGGGTGGCCGTCCGGCGACCGTCCGTGACCGCCCGCGCGCCGGAGCCCGTGGCGGCGGGCCGAAGAGCGGATTAGGGGACTGCCCGCAGAAACGTGTACAGTTGTCCACGTCGCCGAGGGAGACCGCGAGGGAGCCGCCGGAGACGAGAAGGACAAGGGGCTGTAGCTCAGTTGGTAGAGCGCTTGCATGGCATGCAAGAGGTCCGGGGTTCAATTCCCCGTAGCTCCACAGTTGGAAGGCCGCCTCCCGGATCGGGAGGCGGCCTTCCGCGTTGTGTCCTTGCTCGGCCGAAGGCCCTTGCCGCGGCGTCGCGTTCGGCCCGCAGCGGCCTACCCGGCTGCCCGGCTCGGCAGTTACGGTCGTGCCATGGCGGATCTGGCGCGCAAGCGGAACGAAGAACTGGCCCGGATACTCCACCAGCTCGGCTGGAGCCCCGAGCGCCTCGCCCGCGAGCTCAACACCGGCCTCCCCGCCCAACTGGCGATCAGCTCGACCGCCCCCTACAAGTGGCGCGACCGCGGCATGGTTCCCAGGTCGCCGCACGACCAGACGGTCTGCGAGGTGCTCAGCCGGGCCGTCGGCATCGCGGTGACGTACGAGCAGCTCTGGGGCCGGATGGGCAGCGGGCGCGGTGCCAAGATCCTCTCGCCCCGGCTGCTCACCGACCCGTGGACCGCGGACACCGCCCAGACCGCCCTGCACGAGGCCGGTGCCGACACCACGCCCGTCCGCCTCACCGACCTCTTCCGCGGCGCCGAGCTCGAACAGGCCGCCCGCCACTGGGCCTCCCCGCCGCCCGAGGTCACCGGCGGCGAGGGCGCCCTGCGGATCGCCCCCGCGCACCTGGCCGACCTGCGGATCTCCTACGACAGCAAGCAGCGCCTGGAGCGCACCTACGGCGGCGGCCTGATCCTCGGCCCCGCCAAGGCCGAACTGGCGCTGGCGGGCAAGCTGCTGGAACTCGGCTCCTACGACGAGCGGCTCGGCCGGGACCTGTACGGCGTGGCGGGCCGGCTGGCCAGGCTGGTCGGCTGGGCCAGTTACGACCTGGGCAACGACGCGGCCGCCCAGCGCGCCTTCGTCGCCGCACTGCGGGCCGCCCACGTCTCCGGCGACCCCAGACTGGGCGTGAGCGTGGTGGGCTGCCTGGCCGCACAGGCCACCCACAACTCCGGCGGGCGGGGCCTGGATCCGGTGGCGATGCTCTCCACCGCGCTGCGCGCCGCCGACGAGGTGCTGACCCCGGCCGAACGGGCGCTCCAGCTCGGCCGGATCGCCCGGGCGCACGGGAAGAAGGGCGAGCAGATCAGCGCCGAGGCGGTCGCCGAACGGGCCTTCCAGGCGCTGGAGGAGGCGGAGACGGGCGAGGACCACCGCCAGGAACGCGCCGACCTGGAGGGCATGGTGGGGGAGGGTTACCTCTTCCTCGGCGACCACGAGCGGGCCCGCCACCTGCTGCTGGCCGCGACCGCCGCGCTCGCGCCGGACCGGGCCAGGACCAAGGCGCTGCTGATGGTCCGGCTGGCCGACTCCTACCGGCGGACCGGCGAGCACGGCGCCGCCGCGGAGACCGCCGACCAGGCGAGGATGCTGGCGGCGGGCATGCAGTCCGGACGGGTGGCCGCGGCGCTGCGCGAGTTCGACGCGGCGGTCAAGGCCGGATAACCCGACGGGCGCCGCTTGACCGTGCGGTACCCTGAGCCCATGCGAACCGTGCGCCTGCTCCTTAGCCGGCCGCGCTGACCAGGACCGGCTGAGCCCTCGGGCGGTTGCCGGAGTCGGCGTGGCGTCCCCTCCTGCGAGGGGCTTTTTTGTTTTACGGCACCGCCCGCTTCCCGGGTGGCCGCTCGGCTGACGATTCGCTAACCGACATCGATGGAGCTTGAAGGACCATGAGCGAGACGACACCTGCTTCCGCCGCCGTCGAGGCTGCCGGCGAGCCCTTCCGGTACGGCGCGGCCCTGGCCGCGGAGATCGAGTCCCGCTGGCAGGACGTCTGGGAGAAGGAGGGCACGTTCAACGCCCCCAACCCGGCCGGCGCGCTGGCCGACCCGACCGCCGGTGACGTCACCGCGAAGCCGCACAGCTTCATCATGGACATGTTCCCGTACCCCTCGGGCGCCGGTCTGCACGTCGGCCACCCGCTGGGCTACATCGCCACCGACGTGTACGCCCGCTACCAGCGGATGACCGGCCACAACGTGCTGCACACCCTGGGCTACGACGCCTTCGGCCTGCCCGCCGAGCAGTACGCGGTGCAGACCGGCACCCACCCCCGGGTGTCCACCGAGGCGAACATCGCCAACATGCGCCAGCAGCTGCGCCGCCTGGGCCTGGGCCACGACTCGCGCCGCTCGATCTCCACGATCGACCCCGAGTACTACCGCTGGACCCAGTGGATCTTCCTGCAGATCTTCAACTCCTGGTACGACGCGGACGCGGCCAAGGCCCGCCCGATCGCCGAGCTGGTCGCGCAGTTCGAGGACGGCTCGCGCGAGGTTCCGGGCGGCCGTGCCTGGTCCGAGCTGTCCGGTGCCGAGCGTGACGACGTCCTGGGCGAGTACCGCCTGGCGTACTCCAAGGAGGTGCCGGTCAACTGGTGCCCCGGCCTGGGCACCGTCCTGGCCAACGAGGAGGTCACCGCGGACGGCCGCTCCGAGCGCGGCAACTTCCCGGTGTTCAAGTCCAACCTGCGCCAGTGGATGATGCGGATCACCGCGTACTCCGACCGGCTGATCAAGGACCTGGACCTGCTGGACTGGCCCGAGGCCATCAAGCTGCAGCAGCGCAACTGGATCGGGCGCAGCGAGGGTGCCCGGGTCGACTTCGCCGTCGACGGCGACGCCATCACCGTCTTCACCACCCGTCCTGACACCCTGTTCGGCGCCACCTACATGGTGCTGGCGCCCGAGCACGGCCTGGTCGACTCGATCGTCCCGGCCGCCTGGCCCGAGGGCGTCCGCGAGGACTGGACCGCAGGCGCCGCGACCCCCGCCGAGGCCGTCGCCGCCTACCGTGCCGAGGCCGCCGCGAAGTCCGACGTCGAGCGCCAGGTCGACGCCAAGATCAAGACCGGTGTCTTCACCGGCGCGTACGCGGTGAACCCGGTCAGCGGCGAGGACGTGCCGGTCTTCATCGCCGACTACGTGCTGATGGGCTACGGCACCGGCGCCATCATGGCCGTCCCCGCCCACGACCACCGCGACTTCGCCTTCGCCCGCGCCTTCGGCCTGCCGATGCGCTGCGTGGTCGAGCCGACCGACGGCCGCGGCGAGAACCCGGCCGAGTGGGACGACGCCTTCGACACCTACGACTCCGTCATCGTCAACTCCGCCCACGACGGCCTGGCCCTGAACGGCCTGAGCGTCGTCGAGGCCAAGGCCACGGTGACGTCCTGGCTGGCCGAGCAGGGCATCGGCGAGGGAACGGTCAACTACCGCCTGCGCGACTGGCTGTTCAGCCGTCAGCGGTACTGGGGCGAGCCCTTCCCGATCGTCTACGACGAGGACGGCGTGATGCACGCGCTGCCCGAGTCGATGCTGCCGGTCGAGGTCCCCGAGGTCGACGACTACTCGCCGCACACCTACGACCCGTTCGACTCCACCTCCTCGCCGAAGACCCCGCTGTCCCGCAACGAGGACTGGGTCAACGTCGAGCTGGACCTGGGCGACGGCGTGAAGACGTACCGCCGCGAGACCAACACCATGCCCAACTGGGCCGGTTCCTGCTGGTACGAGCTGCGCTACGTCGACCCGGTCAACGGCGAGCGCGTGGTCGACCAGGCCAACGAGCAGTACTGGCTGGGCGCGACCGCCGAGAAGCCCGCCGGTGGCGCCGACCTGTACGTCGGTGGCGCCGAGCACGCCGTGCTGCACCTGCTGTACGCCCGGTTCTGGCACAAGGTGCTGCACGACCTGGGCCACGTCTCCTCGGTCGAGCCGTTCCACAAGCTGTTCAACCAGGGCATGATCACCGCCGACGTCTACCGCGACGAGCGGGGCTTCCCGGTGCCCGCCGCCGAGGTCGAGGAGCGCGACGGCAAGTACTTCTGGCAGGGCGAGCCGGTCAAGCGCGAGGCCGGCAAGATGGGCAAGTCGCTGAAGAACGCGGTCGCCCCGGACGAGATCGCCGACGAGTACGGTGCCGACACGCTGCGCCTGTACGAGATGTCGATGGGCCCGCTGGACGTCTCCCGCCCGTGGGACACCCGGGCCGTGGTGGGCTCGTACCGCTTCCTGCAGCGGCTGTGGCGCAACATCGTCTCCGAGACCACCGGCGAGCTGGTGGTGACGGACGAGCCCGCCGACGAGGCCACCCTGCGCGCGCTGCACAAGGCGATCGACGGCATCCGCGGCGACATGGCCGACCTGCGCTTCAACACCGCGGTCGCCAAGGCGATCGAGCTGAACAACTTCCTGGTGAAGCGCGGTTCCACGCCCCGAGAGGTGGCCGAGCAGATCGTGCTGCTGGTCGCCCCGCTGGCCCCGCACATCGCCGAGGAGCTGTGGCGCAGGCTGGGCCACAACGGCTCGCTGGCCTACGCCGACTACCCGGTCGCCGACCCGGCGTACGTGGTGGACGAGACGGTCACCTGTGTCGTCCAGATCAAGGGCAAGGTCAAGGCCCGGCTGGAGGTCGCGCCGTCGATCTCCGACGCCGAGCTGGAGGCGCTGGCGCTGGCCGACCCGGCCGTCGTGGCGGCGATCGGTGACGCGGCCGTGCGCAAGGTCATCGCGCGGGCGCCGAAGCTGGTGAACATCGTCACGGGCTGACGGGTTCGGTTCTTCGAAGGGTGGCCCTCCCCGGGTGCTTGGTTTCCGGGGGAGGGCCACCCTTCTCGCTGCCCTCCTGCTCCCTTCGCGCTCCGTGAGCGTTCCGGCGGTTGCCCTGCCCGCGCTCCGTCCGCGTGTGCTCTGCGTTCTCCGTGCTGTGGTCCGCGTTCCGCCTTCTCGGGGGAGGGCCGTCGTTGCCTTGGGGGATGTCCCTGAAGGTTCCCTGATCTCGGTCGGGATGTCCGTTCTGCGAAGACCTGCGGATGTGGGTGCGGCTACCGTGGAAGCCCCTGGTGGGTGGCGGAAGGTGGCTGGTGATGGACGCGATCGGCATGGTGTTCGGCATGGTTCTGCTCTTCGTGGTGGCCGCCTTGGCCATGTTGGTCGTCGGGGCGGTGAAGGCCACCAGGCGGGTGGCGGCGAAGGTCGGCGAGCACGAGGCGAACGCCCGTCGCGCCGTCGAGAACGCCGCGCTGAAGGCCAAGACCTTCACCAAACCCGGTCCCGTGGGCAGGATCTCCGCAGTCCGCCTCTCACTGCGGACCTCGCTCGAGGGCACCCGCAGGGTGTTGGAGGCCGGTCTGCCCGAGGACGGCCAACTCGCCGAAGCCCTCCAGCTGCTGACCAGGCTCGACGCGCACGCGGTCGAGCTGGACGGTGAGTTGCGGATCCTGGAGCGCGAGCCCGACCAGGGACGGGTCGCGACCAAGCTGCCCGAACTGACCGAGCGGGCCGAGCGGATCACCCACTCTGCGGAGTCGATGCGCTGGGCCGCGCAGGACCGGATGCACCGCTTCGCGGACGACGAGCTGGCGCGGCTCAGCGAGGCGTGTGAGGCCGAGGCAGGGTCGTTGCGACACTGGGAGCCGGCTGGTGCTGCGGGTGCGGGTTTCGGTGCCGGTGGTGGCGACGGCTCGGTTTCGGCTGGGGCCGGGGGTACGGGGTTCACGTCCTCCGCACAGGGGCAGAAGGGGGCCGGCGCGGAGCGCAAGGGGTTGGGCGCAGGGCGTCAGCAGAGCGCCGAGGACGTGCTCGGGCTTGCCGCCGAACCACTCGCCCGGCTTGCCCAGCGGCTGCGCAAGCCTTCGGCCGGTCCTTCGGCCGGTCCTTCGGCCGGGAACCCGTCCGTCGGCTGAGCCCGGCCTCCGTTTGGCCGCCGCCGGGGCACGGGTCGGCCGTGTGCCCGACCCCCTGTCGGGTCGTGCGGGTGGGGTGGGGCGGGGCGTGTGGGTGGCGTGGCCCGCGCCGCTGCCCGGCTGCGGGGTGAGCCGAGTGGTCGGTCCTTGCCCGGTCCATGCAGGGCGTTCGCAGGTGGTGGCGCTGTCTTCTGCGCCGGACGGGGAGTAACCTCCGGCTCATGCCCGACCGTCTCGCACTCGTCACCGACTCGACGGCCTATCTGCCGCAGGAAGCCATCGACCGGCATCGGATCGTGGTGGTCCCACTCAGCGTCGCCGTGGGCGACGAGGTGCTGGCTGAGGGCGTGGAGATCTCCCCGAAGGACGTCGCCGAGGCGCTGCGCGCCAAGCGCAGGGTCACCACCTCCCGCCCCAGTCCGGAGACCTTCGCCGCTGCCTACCGCGCCGCCGCCGAGGAGGGTGCCTCCGGGGTCGTCTCGGTGCACATCTCGGGGGAGCTCTCCGGTACCTACGAGGCCGCCCGGCTCGCCGCCACCGAGGCCGGGATCCCGGTCCGGGTCGTCGACAGCCGTGTGGTCGGCATGGCCCTCGGTCATACCGTGCTGGCCGCCGCCCAGGCCCTGGAGGCAGGTCAGGGCCTGGACGAGACGGTTGCCGCCGCCACCGCCCGTGCCGCGACGACCAGCAGCTTCTTCTACGTGGACACCCTCGAGTACCTCCGGCGCGGAGGCCGGATCGGTGCCGCGCGGGCGTTGCTCGGCTCGGCGCTCGCGGTGAAGCCGCTGCTGCACCTGTCCGGTGGCCGGATCGAGCCGCTGGAGAAGGTCCGCACCGCCTCCCGGGCGATCGCCAGGCTGGAGGAGCTCGCGGTCGAGCAAGCGGGGACCGCTGAGGTCGACATCGCCGTACACCACCTGGCCGCCGAGGAACGCGCGGAACCGCTGGCCGAACGTCTGCGGGAGCGGATCCCCGGCCTCAGGAACCTTTACGTGTGCGAGGTCGGCGCGGTGATCGGCGCACATGTCGGCCCTGGGCTGCTCGCGGTCGTGATCTCGCCGCGCTGAGGCGTCCAGGTGCCCTGTCCCGTTTGAAACTCACTCGTTCGGGCGACCGGAGTTATCCACAACCCCGAGTTGTCCACAGGGATTCGACGGATTCGGGGCGGGGTGCGGATCTGCTCGTACCGTCCTCGGCATGAGGACGATGACACCGGGCGCCGCCCGCCGCCGTGAGACCGCCGAAGCCGTCCGGGACCGGATGGCCAACCTGTTCCTGACCGACCAGCAGCCGCAGCAGCCGGCCCCGGCCGGGCGCCACCGCCCATCGGGCGCTCGCGGTACCAGGAGGACGCTCTCGCCGCCTCGGCCCGGCTCTCCGCCCGGCCCACAGGAGCCGCCGAAGCCGTCGGAAGCATTCGGCACCCCCGAGCCGCTACCGCCGGAGGAGTTGCTCGAGTCGAGCAGGCTCCTGGAGCCGGACGAGCTGTCAGCGGATTCGGATTCGGATTCGGATTCGGATTCCGACTCGGGTCCGGATTCCGACTCGGGCCCGGATTTGGACTCGGGTTCGGACGGGCCGGACGAGCGATCGGAGCCGGGGCGGCCGCCCGGGGTGCCGAAGGTGCAGGTCACTCCGGTCTCCGGGCGGGCGCCGTCATCCGATCCCGTACTGCGTGAGCGGAGCCCCACGTCACTGCTGCGGTTGTACGAGCGTGCTGCGGCGGGCCCGCCCGCAGGGCCGTCCGCGGCCTACGCGACCGACGAACGGCTGGAGGCTGAACCGGACGCCCCGGACCGGACCGACAGGGCGTCGGCAGCCGTCGACCGGCTACCGTCGCCCCCCGATGCGACCGCCAGGCCAACCGGGCTGCGGCGCCGACGGGTACGGCTGCCGGCGCTCCACCCCGGCCTGGCACTCGACCGGCGGGCGGTGCTCGGGTTGACCGTGCTGCTCCTGCTCGCTGTCGGCTACGCCGTGCAGCACTTCTGGCTCGGGCGGCCGGAGCCGGTGTCGATCCCGGCCGCCGTGCCCGTCGCAAGTCCTGCGGCGGCACACAGTGGTGCCGATCCGCCGACGTCGTCCGCTGCGGGGGCGTCGGGTGCGGGGCCCTCGGGCGCAGTGGTGGTCGTGGAGGTGGCCGGAAAGGTCCGGCATCCCGGGTTGCGTACGCTGCCCAGCGGTTCGCGGGTCTCCGACGCCGTGAGTTCCGCAGGCGGCCCGCTCCCCGAGACCGACACCACCGGTCTCAACCTCGCCCGGCTGCTGACCGACGGCGAGCAGATCGTGGTCGGTGCACCGGCCGGGCAGCCTCCTGCCGCTGCTGCCGGCGGCCCGAAGGGACCGCTCAGCCTGAACCAGGCCACCATCGAGCAGCTCGACGCGCTGCCCGGAATCGGCCCGACGCTGGCCGAGCGGATCGTCCACTTCCGCCAGGAGCACGGTGGATTCCGCTCGCTCGACCAGCTCCGACAGGTCAGCGGCATCGGCGCCCGCAAGTTCGGCGAGCTCCGCGCCCTGCTCACGCTCTGACACCCGGTCAGCGGTCCATCCGTCAACCGTCCGCCGCTGTAGACGGCTACCGCCCGCAGAACGTCCGAAGGAGGTGCGCCACGATCACCCTGTCCGAGGCCTCGGGGCTCTCCCGCTCATCCGTCTGCCCCGAACCGGCCGAGTTCCGGCTCATCCTTCCGGCTCTCGCGGCCTGGGCAGCTGCTTTCACCGTCCTCGGTCTGGCTCCGGAGTACCGACCACTGTGCCTGCCCCTCGCCGGGCTCGCGGCGGCCACCGCGCTGTTGCTCCTCGTGCGGCCGGCCGGGCGGCACCGGCGCACGTCCGTCCTGCTGGCCGCCGTCCTGCTCACCGCAGCCGCCGGGACGGTCACCACCCTGCTGCACACGGCCGACCTCCACCGGGGCCCGCTGCCCGGTCTCGCCCACCCGCAGACCTCCGCCCCCGTCGACGGTCCTGACTCCGTCGACCCCACTGACCCCACTGATCCCACTGACCCCACTGATCCCGCTGACCCCGGCGGCGTCGCCGGATCCGCCGCTCCCGCAGTCCCGTCGGGCAACCCGGGGGCCCCGAAGGCGGGGCCGTCACCGGAACTGACCGTCAGCCTCACCATCGCGGGAGATCCCAGGGGGCACACCTCCCATGCACGTGGCACTGCCCCGGGCCAGTTCCTGGTGACCGTGGACGCCATCGTCGACAGCGTCACCCTCCCGCAGCCCGTGAGACCGGCCGATGCCCGGACCGGCTCCGCGCCCGCACCCTCCGGCACGGCACAGACCCCCGCTTCCCGCACCGTCCGAACCCGGACTCCCGTAACCGTCATGATCCGCGCCCAGGACGCCGACGGCTGGCGCGATCTGATCCCCTCCACCCGGCTGCGCACGGACGTACGCGTGCTCCCCGCGCACGAAGACGTCCAGACCACCGCCGCTGTCCTGCTGGCGCGCGGCCGACCGACCCTGCTCGCCCCGCCGAGCCTGCCGCAGCGGCTGGCCAGCCGACTGCGCTCCGGCCTCCGCGCCGCCTGCGAGCACCTGCCCGCCGACATCGGAGGTCTGCTGCCCGGACTCGTCGTCGGCGACACCTCCCGGATTCCCGACGACCTGGACGAGGCCTTCCACGCCACAGACCTCGGCCATCTGACCGCCGTCAGCGGCGCGAACCTGATGATCGTGCTGGCCGTCCTGGTCGGCGTGCCCGGTCAGGCCGGCACACCCGGACGCGGCGGGCTGGCCGGCCGCATCGGCCTACCGCTGCGCACCACCGCCGTGCTCGGCACCGGGCTCACGCTGGCGTTCGTGACGGTCTGCCGGCCGGATCCCAGCGTGCTCCGGGCCGCCGCCACGGGGTTGGTCGGGCTGCTCGCCCTCGGCACCGGGCGGCCACGACGGGCGCTCCCGGCACTGTCCGCAGCCGTACTCGCCCTGGTCCTCCTCGACCCCTACCTCGCCCGCTCCTACGGGTTCGTCCTGTCGGTGCTCGCCACCACCGGCCTGCTCACCCTGGGCCCGCGCTGGACGGCGGCGCTGGTCGAACGGCGCTGGCCGCATCACCTGGCCACCGCCGTCGCCGCCACGGCCGCAGCCCAGGCACTCTGCGCGCCCGTCACGATCCTGTTGGCGCCCCGGGTCAGCCTGGTCGCGCTCCCCTGCAACCTGCTGGCCGAGCCCGCCGTCGTACCGACCACGCTGCTCGGGTTCGCCGCCCTCGTGGCCGACCCGGTCTCCCACGCGGCAGCCCGTTTCCTGGCGGATCTGGCTGCGCTCCCCGTCGGCTGGCTGGCGGGCGTCGCCCGGTCGGGGGCCGCCGTCCCGGGTGCTCAACTCGCCTGGCCCGAAGGTGCGTTCGGGGCTGCCCTGCTTGCCGTTGCGACGCTCGCCCTCGTCTGGGCGGCCCGGCCCTTCCTGCTCCCCGCCGGTTTCCGGGCCGCCCCGCTCACCCGCACCCGGCTCCCGGGGGCAGCCCGAGCCGCGGTTCTGCCACCGCATGCACCGGCTCCGGCCACCGGTACTCGACAGTCCCGGTCCGCCGGGCACCGCGTCAGAGCCGGGCTGGCGGCAGTCCTCGGTCTGATCCTGCTGCTCGTCCTGTTGCGCCCGCCGCTGCTCACCAGGATCGCCACGGGTTGGCCGCCCAAGGGGTGGCAGCTCGTCATGTGCGACATCGGACAGGGGGACATGACCGTTCTGCCCATTCGCTCAACCGGCGACGAGACACCGGACAGCGCGATCGTGGTGGACACCGGGCCCGACCCGCACGCCGCCGACAGCTGCCTGCGCGACCTCGGCATCACGCGGATTCCGCTGCTGGTACTGAGCCACTTCCACGCGGACCACGCGGAGGGGCTGCCCGGGGTGCTGCGTGGCCGCCGGGTGGGGGCGCTCCAAGTCACCACCCTGGACACGCCGGTGGGGGAGTACTCCCGGGTGCTCGCCTGGGCGGCGGCCGCCGGTCTGCCGGTCCAACGCGCCCAGCGTGGTGAACACCGTTCCGCAGGGCCCGAACTCTCCTGGGACGTCCTGTGGCCCGATGGCACTCTCGGCCCCGCCACCCCGGGAGCGAACAACGCCAGCATCGCCCTGCTGGCATCGGTCGGTCCCTCCAACGGCGCTCTGCGGATCGCCCTGCTGGGCGATCTGGAGCCCCCGGCCCAGGCCGCTCTGCGCACTCGGCTGACGCCGCCTCGGGTGGATGTCCTCAAGGTCGCCCACCACGGTTCGGGCCACCAGGACTGGGAGTTCACCGCAGCCCTGCACCCCCGCCTCGCGCTCATCTCCTGCGGGAGCGACAACCCGTACGGGCATCCGGCACCCCGGACCGTCGCCCGGTTGCGTTCCCTCGGCTCAACGGTCCTGCGCACCGATCAGGTTGGCGACATCGCGATTCTCGGCACCTCTGCCGCTCTCGGGGCGGCGACGCATCACCGTCGCCAGGTGTCCCTGGCGCGAGCTCCGCCGCCCTGGTTCAAAGGCGCCGTACCGGGAGCTCTCAACCCCCGGCACAGCGCCCGTCGGACAAGATGGACAACGTTCCGCCGGACCGGGCAACGCCCCCTGGACTGCGGGGCGTCGACCGCTCCGGCAGCGGGATGCGGGGGCGCTGGAATGAGGCCGTGTCAGCCCGACGTGTGTCGGCAGCCGTGCACCGCCGCTGTGTGTCGACAGTGGTGCACCGCCTTCCTGCGCACCGAGGTCCTGTGCACCGGCGATTCCGTACCGGCGACTCCGTACCGGCGACTCCGTACGGGTGCTCCCGCCTGCCCTCGCGGGCCTTCGGGTCAGCCTTCCTCGCGCCAGCCGTCCTGGTCGGCGGCGAGGGTGTCCAGGGCGGAGAGCAGCTCAGGGGTCCAGCCGGTCTCCTCCGGCGGGTCCACGACGACCAGCCACTGGGCGTCCTCGGCGTCGTCCTCGCCGGCCAG
The DNA here is from genome assembly GCF_042264695.1 of Kitasatospora sp. NPDC056138. Lineage (NCBI taxonomy): Bacteria > Bacillati > Actinomycetota > Actinomycetes > Kitasatosporales > Streptomycetaceae > Kitasatospora > Kitasatospora sp. NPDC056138. The sequence goes on from NZ_JBHJVK010000032.1 coordinate 51,902, forward strand.
CGAGTCCCGGACTACTTCGAGTTCGCCCAGGTCGGGCCAGCGGGCGGAGAGCTCCTCGGCCACCTCGTCGGCGGCGTCGCGGTCGGGAAGAACGAGGAGTTGACGGGTGAAGTTCGTGGTCACCCGCACCATTGTGCAGATCCCGTGGCTTGCTGGGGAGAGCGGGTCCGGACGTTGTTGTCGGTACAGCGTGCGATCCTGGTAACGATGGCCAGGAAGAGTGCACCCGACGATCTGCTCGCCCCGCTGACCCTTGCGGTCGGCCAGGAGGAGCTGCTGCTCGACCGTGTGGTGGCCCAGGTGGTGGCCGCTGCCAAGGCGGCCGATCCGGACACCGACGTGCGCGACCTGGCTCCTGGTGCTCTCCAGCCCGGCGGTCTGGCCGAGTTGACCACACCCTCGCTCTTCGCCGAGCGGAAGGTCATCGTGGTCCGGGCCGCGCAGGATCTCTCCGCCGACTCGGTGAAGGAGGTCAAGGCGTACATCGAGGCGCCCGCCGACGAGGTGATCCTGGTGCTGGTGCACGCCGGTGGCGCGAAGGGCAAGGGCCTGCTGGACGCGGGCCGCAAGGCCGGTGGCCGTGAGGTGCAGTGCGCCAAACTGACCAAGGCCGGTGACAAGCTGGCCTTCATCCGTGGCGAGTTCCGCACCCTGGGCCGCTCGGCATCGCCGGAGGCGTGTCAGGCCCTGCTGGATTCGCTCGGCAGCGATCTGCGCGAGCTGGCCGCCGCGTGCAGTCAGCTCACCGCCGATGTCGAGGGCACCATCGACGAGACGGTGGTGGCCCGTTACTACAGCGGCCGGGCCGAGGCGACGGGCTTCGAGGTCGCGGACCTCGCCGTCACCGGCCGGGCGGCCGAAGCACTGGAACGGCTCCGTTGGGCGCTGGCGGTAGGCCAGCCGCCCACCGGTATCACGTACGCCCTGGCCTCGGGTGTTCGCAGTATCGGCCGGTTGGCGACGACCGGCCGGAACATGCGCCCGGCCGATCTGGCCCGGGAGTTGGGCATGCCGCCGTGGAAGGTCGAGCGGGTCCGTCAGCAGATGCGCGGCTGGACGGGCGACGCGGTCGCCACGGCGTTGACGGCGATTGCCAAGGCCGATGCGGCGGTCAAGGGCGGCTCGGACGACCCGGCGTACGCGCTGGAGCGCGCTGTGGTCGCGGTGGCCCGCGCCGCCCGCTCCGGCGCCCGTCCGTACTGAACACCCGCCCGTACTGAGTACCCGCCCGTACTGAAAGCCTGGCCGTACTGAGCTCCCGCCCGTACAGAGCACCCGGCCGCCCCTGCTCGCCGCCCGGCGCCCTGCCCCGAGCGAACGGGCTGTTCCAGGCCGAGCGGGCCCGTCCGGACCGAGGCGCCGAGGAGAGCTGAGCGGCCGAGCGGCCGAGCGGTCGGTCAGGCTCCGGCGGCTCCGCCGATGGCCCTGAGCACGTCCCGGCTGTCCATTAGCAGTGCCTGCCTGATGCTGTCCTGGTCCGGCGGAGGCGTCCTGCCCGCCTGGTACGAGCCCGACCAGCTTAGGCAGTACGTCAGTGCGCCGTCGCGCACGTACAGCACCTGGGTGAGGTAGTGCCAGGACCGGTCGGTGCTGGCGGGGTCGTCCAGGAAGCCGACGTACGCCTCCTGGCCCAGGTTGGGCACCCCGACGATCCGGTACCGGCGCTGTCCCAGGCCGGCCCGCTGGGCCGCGAACTCCGGGCGGGGATCGGTCACCTTGTGCAGTTGCGCCTCCAAGAAGAGCGAGGAGTACTCGCCGTCCCTGTCGGTCTTCTTCACGTACTTGCTGCAGTACATGTCGTCGAGAGCCGAGTGCCGGGTCGAGTAGTGGTACGGCGTGCCGGACTGGGCCGGGTAGAGCCGACTGAAGCGGCTCAGCCGGGCCGTCTCGCAGAGATCACCCACCACGCGGTAGCCGCCCGGGTTCAGCGGTCCGGTTCCCCTGCCGCTCACCAGGCCCGGCACGGTGACCACCGCCGTCGCCCACACCACCGAGGCCACCAGCGTGCCCGCCAGGCCCCACCACAGCGCCCGGCGTGGCCGCTGTCCGAGGGGCGGCGCGGGAACGGGCGTCGGAGGTGACGGGGACAGGCCGGCCGGCGGCGGCGCGCAGGGGGCCGGGGATCCCGGGTAGCCGTATCCGGAACCGTATCCGGGCCCGGCATCGGTCGGCGATGACATCGGACGCGCCCCCAGAGGTGTGCTGCGTGGTCGGTCCACCGAACGATATCGGTGATCGGCCGACCGCATGGAGTGACCGCCGGGCGCGTTTCGACGCCACCTCGACGATCCGGGATCCGGCGCCCTCGTGTCCGAAGGCACCGGAGCCAGTCGCCCCAAGGCCCCGGTGCCCGCTACCCCAAGGCCCCGCTGCCCCGATGTCCGATCCGCAGGATGCCGGGCCGGAAACGCCGACAGGCGCCACAGTCGCCCGGTGAGGGCTGGACTGTGGCGCCTGTCGGTTCTGCTGCTGGTACCGCACCCGCGTGGCGAACGCAGGCCGCGTGCGGTACGGAGTCTTGCGTCTCAGTGCACCGGGTAGAGGGCCGGTCTGCGAGCTGAGAGAGGTGGTCGGGTGGGAAGCGGGTAGAGGGCCGCGGGTTCACACCGACCGCTCCGGGCCGGGCCCGGAGTCGAATCAGGCAGCGACGCGCTTGCTGATCGCGGACTTCTTGTTGGCAGCCTGGTTCTTGTGGATGATGCCCTTGCTCGCGGCCTTGTCGAGGGCCTTGGAGGCGGCGCGAGCGAGCTCGACGGCCTTCTCGGTCTCACCGGCGGCAGCGGCCTCACGGGCCTTGCGCAGAGCGGTCTTCAGCGAGGACTTGACGGCCTTGTTGCGCAGGCGCGCCTTCTCGTTGGTCTTGTTGCGCTTGATCTGGGACTTGATGTTCGCCACGAAGGAGCCTCAGTCTGTGATGGATCGGTCTCGGGTGCGCACCCGGTGCTCCTCGGTCTGCTGAGAGGGCATGCCGAGGCCAGGTGCAGCGCCCTACGCTACCAGGGGCGTCCGTAGCAGCCCAAACCGACCACCTCGGCACGGGCCCCACAGGTATCACCGGCCGGCCCCACCGGCCCTGCCGGTCGGCCCCACCGGCCGGCCCCACCGGCCGGCCCCACCGGCCCTCGCGGCTTCGGCCCGGTCCGCGGCTCACGCGGTGACCAGCGGCTCCCCGTAGTGCTCGACCTCGGGGAACGGCGCGTAGAAGTGGTGCAGCAGGGCCCGCCACTCCCGGTACTCCGGTGATCCCCGGAAGCCCTCGGTGTGGTCGGCCAGGGTCTCCCACCCGACCTGGAGCAGGAAGCGCGAGCCGCGCCCCTCGTCCAGGCAGCGCCGCAGTTCCAGTGTGCGGAAGCCCCGTTGGGCCGCGATCAGCGGCCTGGCCTGGGCAAACGCCGCGAGGAACTCCTCCTCGCGGCCGGGTGTGACATCCAGCAGCGCACTCTCCAGGATCATGGGCACCGATCCTTCCCCACGCCGAGCCCTCCACGGAAGAGTTCGGGGGAAGAGCTGGACGGCGCACAGGTCCGGCGTCGTGGGAAGATGGATGGAACCATTTCGATCGGACGAGACCGTCCGGTCCCCGGGAAGCCGGTCAGCGATGACCCGGACACCCCGGCCCCCGGACCAACGGAGAATCGGACCAAGGTGCCCGCGACCCCCAGCAATGTGCCAGAGCCCAGCCGGACCGACCCGGCGGTGATCCGCAACTTCTGCATCATCGCCCACATCGACCACGGCAAGTCCACGCTCGCCGACCGGATGCTGCAGATCACCGGTGTGGTGGACCCGCGCCAGATGCGTGCCCAGTACCTCGACCGGATGGACATCGAGCGCGAGCGCGGCATCACCATCAAGTCGCAGGCGGTCCGCCTCCCGTGGGCGCCGCGGACCGGTGAGAACGCGGGCAGGACGCACATCCTCAACATGATCGACACCCCGGGCCACGTGGACTTCACGTACGAGGTGTCCCGCTCCCTCGCCGCCTGCGAGGGCACCATCCTGGTCGTGGACGCGGCCCAGGGCATCGAGGCGCAGACCCTCGCCAACCTCTACCTGGCGCTGGAGAACGACCTCACGATCATCCCGGTCCTCAACAAGATCGACCTGCCGGCCGCCCAGCCCGAGAAGTACGCCGCCGAGATCGCGCACATCATCGGCTGCGACCCGGAGGACGTCCTCAAGGTCAGCGCCAAGACCGGTCTCGGCGTCGAGGACCTGCTCGACCACGTGGTCGACCGGATCCCGGCCCCGGTCGGCGTCAAGGACGCCCCGGCCCGCGCGATGATCTTCGACTCGGTCTACGACTCCTACCGCGGCGTGGTCACCTACGTCCGTGTGGTGGACGGCCAGCTCACCAAGCGTGAGCGGATCGCGATGATGTCCACCGGCGCCACCCACGAGCTGCTGGAGATCGGCGTCATCTCGCCGGAGCCGAAGGTGGCCGAGGGGCTCGGCGTCGGCGAGGTCGGCTACATCATCACCGGTGTGAAGGACGTCCGGCAGTCCAAGGTCGGTGACACGATCACCTCGATGCACAAGGGTGCGACCGAGCCGCTGGGCGGCTACAAGGACCCGCGCCCGATGGTGTTCTCCGGCCTCTACCCGCTGGACGGCTCCGACTACCCGCTGCTGCGCGACGCCCTGGACAAGCTGCGCCTCAACGACGCCGCGCTGGTCTACGAGCCGGAGACCTCGGTCGCGCTCGGCTTCGGCTACCGCTGCGGCTTCCTCGGCCTGCTGCACCTGGAGATCATCCGGGAGCGCCTGGAGCGCGAGTTCAACCTCGACCTGATCTCCACCGCACCGAACGTCATCTACCGGGTGGTCATGGAGGACGGCAGCGAGCACACCGTCACCAACCCGAGCGAGTTCCCGTCCGGCAAGATCGCCGAGGTGTACGAGCCGATCGTGCGCGGCACCATCCTGGCCCCGAACGAGTTCGTCGGCGCGATCATGGAGCTCTGCCAGGCCCGCCGCGGCAACCTGCAGGGCATGGACTACCTCTCCGAGGACCGCGTCGAGCTGCGCTACACCCTGCCGCTCGCCGAGATCGTCTTCGACTTCTTCGACCAGCTGAAGTCCAAGACCCGCGGCTACGGCTCCTTCGACTACGAGCCCATCGGCGAGCAGAGCGCCAACCTGGTCAAGGTCGACATCCTGCTGCACGGTGACGCGGTGGACGCGTTCTCCGCGATCGTGCACAAGGACAAGGCGTACAACTACGGCGTGATGATGGCCGGGAAGCTCCAGAAGCTGATCCCGCGCCAGCAGTTCGAGGTGCCGATCCAGGCTGCCATCGGCTCGCGGGTCATCGCCCGTGAGACCGTCCGCGCGATCCGCAAGGACGTCCTCGCCAAGTGCTACGGCGGTGACATCTCCCGTAAGCGGAAGCTGCTGGAGAAGCAGAAGGAGGGCAAGAAGCGGATGAAGATGGTCGGCCGCGTGGAGGTCCCGCAGGAGGCCTTCATCGCCGCGCTGTCCACCGACGCGGACGCCCCGAAGACCGAGAAGAAGTAGCACCACCGCGGGCGGGCCCGGAGCACCGGCTCCGGGCCCGTCGGCGTACCCGCCGCCCCGCACCCGTCACCCTCGTACCGCCGCCGCGCGGAACGTCACCGCACGGTGGCGAGCACCCCGCCGGCGATCGCGGCCTTGGCCAGTCGGCCCGCCGTCCCGGTGAGGACGGTCGGCCGCATCGAGTCGTCCGGGTGGATCAGCTGGAGCAGCCCGTCCCGGCGGCCGAGGCTGAGGCACTGCGCGGCGTAGCGGTAGCCGAACGGCTCCGCGGTCCGCCCGGCGAGCAGCCTGCCCAGGTACTGGCCCTGTGGCAGGGCGGTGGCGCAGCCCATCCGGAGGGTGCCGATGCCCGGCACGGTGACCGCGGCGGCGTCGCCGATCACGTGGACGTCCGGGTGCGAGACGGAGCGCAGCCGGTCGTCCACCACCGCCCGGCCCGTGCCGTCGACGGTCAGCCCGGCCTCGGCGGCCAGTTCGGGGACCTCCATCGACGCGGCCCAGACGGTGATCTCGGCGTCGATGGCGCCCCGGTCGGTGCGCGGCCCGTGCTCGGTCACGGCGGTCACCGGCTGGTGCTGGTGCACCTGGACGCCGAGCCGGTCGAAGACCCGCAGGACGTGTGCCCGGCCCTTGGCCGAGAGCCAGCCGCCGACCGCTCCGGCCGCGATGATCCGCACCTGCCGGCGCGGGTACGCCTCGGCGAGCTCGGCCGCCAGCTCGATGCCGGTGGAACCGCCGCCCACCACGGCCACCGTGCCCGGTCGTCCGGCGCTCCGCAGCCGCCGGTGGATCTCGTCGGCGCGCTCGACCGGGTAGGCGTGCTCGTCGGCGCCGGGCACGTCGTGCCAGGCGGTCCGGCTGCCGAGCGCGTAGACCAGGGTGTCGTACCCGACGCTGTCCCCCGAGTCCAGGACGACCTTGCGGCCCGCCAGGTCGATCTCGGTTGCCCTGGCCCGACGGTGCTCCACCTGGCGGCCACGCAGCAGGTGGGCGACGGTGGGCCACTGGCCGCCGTGGCCGGCGGCGGTCTCGTGCAGGCGGACCCGGTGGACGAAGCGCTCCTCCGGCGCGACCAGGGTGACCCGGTGGTTCCGCCCGGCCCGGGTGGCGGCGGCGAGCCCCGCGTAGCCCGCGCCCAGTACGACGATCTGCTTGCCCGTCATGGTGTCCTCCCGCTGTGCGGTTGCCCTACGTGCGGATTCCGCGCGTTCGGCAAGGGGACGAGGTGCTCCGCCCGAGTGTGACCGTGATCCGGGTCACGCGCCCCGGGCGGGGCGGGTCACGACAGGTGGGTGAGCTTCTGCGGGTTGACCACGGCGTACGCCTCGGTGATCCGTCCGCCGGTGACGGCGAAGGCCACCACGGCGGCGATCCGGCCGTCCGCGGTGCGCAGCGCCAGGCCGGGCTCGCCGTTGACCTGGACGGAGTCCAGGGTGGCGCCCCCGTACATGCCGGGCCACTTCCGGGCCAGGCCGAGGACCAGCCGGGAGACCTTGTCGGCGCCGAGGATCGGCCGGACCGCGGCCGAGACGATGCCGCCGCCGTCGGAGTGCCAGACCACGTCGGGGTCGAGGACGGCGAGCAGCGCCTGCAGGTCACCGCCGGAGGCCGCGGCCGCGAAGGCGTGCACCGCCTGCCGGTGCTCGGTCGCGTCGATTCGGCCGCGGCCCGCCGTGCGGCCGGTCCTGACCCGGCGGCGGGCGCGGGAGGCCAGTTGGCGGGTGGCGTCGGGGGTGCGGTCGAGGCTGGCCGCGATCTCGTCGAAGCCGATCGAGAAGACGTCGTGCAGGACGAAGGCGGCGCGTTCGGCCGGGGTGAGCTGCTCCATCACCGCGAGCAGTGCGAGGGAGACCTCCTCGCCCAGTTCGGCCAGCCGGTCCGGGGTGCGGTCGTCGGTGAGCAGGGGCTCGGGGAGCCACTCGCCGAAGTACGACTCGCGGCGGACCCGGGCGGAGCCCAGCTGGTCGTAGCAGAGCCGGGTGACGATGGTGGTCAGGTAGGCGCGGGCGTCGGCGACCCGGGTCTGGTCCACGGCGCGCCAGCGCAGCCAGGCCTCCTGCAGTGCGTCCTCGGCGTCCGCGACCGAGCCGAGCAGCCGGTAGGCGACCGAGCCCAGGTAGCGCCGATTGGCCTCGAACGCGTCCGGGACTGTCGCTGAGCCTTCGTCACTCACCCGCACACCGTAGCGTGTCGGCGGTCCGCCCTCGGGGGCGCGGTCCGCGGGGCACCTGCCCAAGGTGGGTCAGCGCGGGGCCGGCCCGGCGGTGGTCATGAGGTGGCGCAGCAGGTCGTTGAGGGCGGTGGCCTGGTCGGGGGAGAGGCCGCCGAGGGCCTCCTGCTGGACGGTGAGGCCGACGGTGACGGCGCGGTCGACCACGTCGATGCCGGTGTCGGTGAGGGTGATCCGCAGGGCGCGCCGGTCGTTCGGGTCGGGGGAGCGGGTGACCAGGCCGGCCCGTTCCAGCTTGTCCAGGCGGCCGGTCATGCCGCCGCTGGTGAGCATCAGGGTGGCGCTGAGCTCGCGGGGCGAGAGGGTGTACGGGGCGCCGGAGCGGCGCAGTGTGGCGACCACGTCGAACTCGCCGAGGCCGATGCCGAAGGGCGCGTAGGCGGCCTCCATCCGGTCGCTCATCGTGCGGGCGATCCGCTGGATCCGGCCGAAGGCGGCCATCGCCGTGGTCTCCAGGTCGGGACGGACCCGGGCCCACTGGGCGGTGATGGCGTCCACGGCGTCGCCCGCTCCGGCGGGTGCGGAGGGCGCGGTCGGTGCGGCGGTCTGTCGGTGGTCCATGGAGCCGAGTCTGGCACAGATCGCTTGGCGGAAAGCAGCTTGACGCCAATTAGCTTAGTGCTAAGTTATTTGCATGCTCTCCACTTCGACGCGGACGATCGCACTCACGGCTCTCGCCCCGCTCTCCTGGGGCTCCACCTACGTCGTGACCTCCGAGTACCTCCCCGCCGAGCGGCCGTTCCTCGCCGCCACGCTGCGGGCCCTGCCGGCCGGACTGGTGCTGCTGGCCGTGGGCCGGAAGCTGCCCCGGGGCAGCTGGTGGTGGCGGTCGGCGGTGCTCGGGGCGCTCAACATCGGGGTGTTCTTCGCCCTGCTGTTCATCGCGGCCTACCGGCTCCCGGGCGGGGTCGCGGCCGTGCTCGGCTCGGCGCAGCCGCTGGTGGCCACCGGGCTCGCGGTCCTGCTGCTGGGCGAGCGGCCCGGGCGCCGGGCGGTGGTCGCCGGGGTGGCCGGGGTGGTCGGGGTCTCCCTGGTGGTGCTGCGGTCGACCGCCAGGCTGGACACCATCGGCATCCTGGCCGGTCTCGGCGGCGCCGCCTGCATGGCGGCCGGGACCGTGCTGACCAAGCGCTGGGGCCGCCCGGAGGGGGTCGGTCCGCTCGTCCTGACCGGCTGGCAGCTGACGGCGGGCGGGTTGATGCTGCTCCCGGTCGCGCTGCTGGCCGAGGGCGCGCCGCCGGCGCTGACCGGGACCAACCTGCTCGGCTACGGCTACCTCGCGGTGCTCAACACGGCTCTCGCGTACTGGCTCTGGTTCCGGGGCATCGGCAGGCTGCCCGCGACCTCGGTGGCCTTCCTCGGTCTGCTGAGCCCGCTCTCCGCCGCCGCGATCGGCTGGATCGCCCTGGACCAGTCGCTGACCGCGGTCCAACTGCTCGGCATGGCAGTCGCGTTCGGCAGCACGCTGCTCGGCCAGCGGCGTGCCCCGAGCCTCGGTGCGCAGGGCCGGGAACGCAGTGAGGGGGAGCCGAAGCTCCCCCTCACCGGGCCGGCCCCGGACGGCGGGCCGGACCAGGGCCGTCAGTCCACCTCGGCGACCGCCTGAGCGAACTGGGCCTGGTAGAGCCGCGCGTAGGCGCCCTCGGCGGCGATCAGGTCGTCGTGGGAGCCCTGCTCGACGACCGAGCCGTTCTCCATCACCAGGATCACGTCGGCGTCCCGGATGGTGGAGAGGCGGTGGGCGATCACGAAGCTGGTCCGCCCGCTGCGCAGCCGGGCCATGGCCCGCTGGATGAGCACCTCGGTACGGGTGTCCACCGAACTGGTCGCCTCGTCCAGGACCAGGATGCTGGGCTGGGCGAGGAAGGCCCGGGCGATGGTGATCAGCTGCTTCTCGCCCGCGCTGACGCCGGTGCCCTCGTCGTCGATGACGGTGTCGTAGCCCTCGGGCAGGGTGCGCACGAAGCGGTCCACGTGGGCGGCCCTGGCGGCGGCGGTGACCTGCTCGCGGGTGGCGCCGGTGGCGCCGTACGCGATGTTCTCCGCGATGGTGCCGCCGAACAGCCAGGTGTCCTGGAGGACCATGCCGATGCCGGCCCGCAGTTCCTCGCGGGACATCGCGGCGATGTCCACCCCGTCCAGGGTGATCCGGCCGCCGCCGACCTCGTAGAACCGCATCAGCAGGTTGACCAGGGTGGTCTTGCCGGCGCCGGTCGGGCCGACGATGGCCACCGTGTGGCCGGGTTCGACCTTCAGCGAGAGACCGTCGATCAGGGGCTTCTGCGGGTCGTACCGGAAGGAGACCTCCTCGAATGCGACCCGTCCGCGCAGCTCGGCGGGTCGCTCCGGCATGGCGGGTTCGGGCGTCTGCTCGGGGGCGTCCAGCAGTTCGAAGACCCGCTCGGCCGAGGCGACCCCGGACTGCACCAGGTTCGCCATCGAGGCGACCTGGGTGAGCGGCTGGCTGAACTGCCGGGAGTACTGGATGAACGCCTGCACGTCGCCGATGGTCAGCGCGCCACTGGCCACCCGCAGGCCGCCGATCACCGCGACCAGCACGTAGTTGAGGTTGCCGATCAGCATCATCGTGGGCTGGATGATGCCGGAGATGAACTGCGCGTTGAAGCTGGAGGTGTAGAGCGCCTCGTTCTCCCGTGCGAAGACCTCGGCGGCCTCCTTCTGCCGGCCGAAGACCTTGACCAGCGCGTGCCCGGTGTACATCTCCTCGATGTGCGCGTTCAGCGCGCCGGTGGTCTTCCACTGGGTGATGAACTGCGGCTGCGCCCGCTTGCCGACCTTGGCGGCGACCAGCACCGAGACCGGTACCGAGATCAGTGCGACCAGGGCGAGCAGCGGTGAGATCCAGAACATCATCGCCAGCACGCCGACGATGGTGAGCAGCGAGTTCACCACCTGGCCCATGGTCTGCTGCATGGACTGGCCGATGTTGTCGATGTCGTTGGTGGCCCGGCTGAGCACCTCGCCGCGCGGCTGCCGGTCGAAGTAGCTCAGCGGCAGCCGGGAGATCTTCGCGTCGACGGACTCCCGCAGCCGGAAGACCGTCCGGTTGATGGCGCGGGCGGCGAGCCTGCCCTGGACGATGCCGAAACAGGCGGAGACGAGGTAGATCGCCAGCACCCAGAGCAGCACGTTGCCGATGGCGTTGAAGTCCATCCCGTGGCCGGGGGTGAAGTCCACCCCGGCGAGCATGTCGGCGACACCGCCCTTGCCCTGGTGGCGCAGGCCCTCGATCACCTGGTCGTGGGTCAGCCCGGCCGGCGACTGGCGGCCGACCACCCCGGCGAAGATCAGGTCGGTGGCGTGTCCGAGCACCTTGGGCCCGACCACGGCGCAGCCGATGCTGAGCACGCCGAGGACGAGGACGGCGCCCAGGGTGGTCCGCTCGGGGCGCAGCAGGTTCAGCACGCGCTTGCTTGAGTTCTTGAAGTCCAGCGACTTCTCCTGGCCCTGGCTGCCCATGAACCGGCCGGGGCCACCCGAGCCGCGCCGGGCCGCGGCCTCCTGCGAGGCGGAGTTCCGGCCGCCGCCCGCCGGGGCGTTCTTCGGGGCGGCGGGCGAGGTCTTCTCTGGGGTGGTCACGCCGCCTCCTGCTCGGTGAGCTGGGAGAGCACGATCTCCCGGTACGTCGGGTTGTCGGCCATCAGCTCCTGGTGGGTGCCGCTGCCGACCACGGCGCCCTCGTCCAGCACCACGATCCGGTCGGCGTCCCGGATGGTGCTGACCCGCTGGGCGACGATCACCACGGTCGCTCCGGCGGTCTCCTTGGAGAGCGCCTTGCGCAGCCTGGCATCGGTCGCGTAGTCGAGGGCGGAGAAGGAGTCGTCGAAGAGGTAGATCTCCGGGCGGCGGACCAGCGCGCGGGCGATGGCCAGGCGCTGGCGCTGGCCGCCGGAGACGTTGCTGCCGCCCTGGGCGATCGGAGCGTCCAGGCCCTCGGGGAGCTTCTCGACGAAGTCCTTGGCCTGTGCGGTCTCCAGCGCCTGCCAGAGCTCCTCGTCGGTGGCGTCGGGGCGGCCGTAGCGGAGGTTGCTGGCGACCGTCCCGGAGAACAGGTACGGCTTCTGCGGGACCAGTCCGACGGTCTCGGCGAGCAGCGCGGGGGAGAGCTCGCGGACGTCGACGCCGTCCACCAGCACCTGGCCGCCGGTCGCGTCGAAGAGCCGGGGGACCAGGCCGAGCAGGGTGGACTTGCCGCTGCCGGTGGAACCGATCACGGCGGTGGTCTCGCCGGGCCGGGCGAGGATGTCGATGCCGCGCAGCACCGAGGCCTCGGCGCCGGGGTAGCAGAAGTCGACGCCGCGCAGCTCCAGGTGGCCGCGGCGGGGCAGTTCGGTGACCGGGGCGGCGGGCGGCACGACGCTGGACTCGGTGCCCATGACCTCCTCGATCCGCTCGGCGCAGACCTCGGCACGCGGCACCATCATGAACATGAAGGTGGCCATCATCACACTCGTCAGGATCTGCATCAGGTAGGAGAGGAAGGCGGTCAGCGCGCCGACCTGCATCCCGCCGCTGTCGATGCGGTGCCCGCCGAACCACAGCACGGCGACGCTGGAGACGTTCACCACCAGAAACACGGTGGGGATCATGAAGGCCATCAGCCGGCCGGCCCGCAGCGAGACCTCGGTCAGTTCGGCGTTGGCTCCGGCGAAACGGTCCTGCTCGTGGCCGTCCTTGACGAAGGCGCGGATGACCCGGATGCCGGTGATCTGCTCGCGCAGGATCCGGTTGACGCCGTCGATCCTGCTCTGCATGGCGCGGAACTGCGGGCGCAGCCGGCGCACCAGCAGGGTGACCACGATGCCCAGGGCGGGGACCGCGACGAGCAGCAGGCCGGAGAGCGGCACGTCCTGGTTGAGCGCCATGACGATGCCGCCGAAGCACATGATCGGCGCGGCCACCATCAGCGTGAACGCCATCAGGGTCACCATCTGGACCTGCTGGACGTCGTTGGTGGTGCGGGTGATCAGTGAGGGCGCGCCGAAGCCCGCGAGCTCCCGGGCGGAGAAGCTCTGCACCCGGTCGAAGACGGCGGCGCGGATGTCCCGTCCGACCGCCATGGCGGTGCGCGCCCCGAAGTACACGGCGCCGATCGAACAGACCGCCTGGGCCAGTGTGACGGCGACCATCACGGCGCCGGTCCGCATGATGTAGCCGGTGTCGCCCTTCACCACCCCGCTGTCGATGATGTCGGCGTTGAGCGTCGGCAGGTAGAGCGCGGCGATCGTGGAGACGAGTTGGAGCAGGACTAGCAGTGAGATCGGTTTGGAGTAGCGGCCCAGATGGGCACGCAGGAGTTTGATCAGCACCTGGACACTCTCGTTGTCGGCATGGGGGTTCGCACCCTATTTTCAGCTCTTCCACGGGACACGATCCCGAACACCCGCAACAGCGACGCCGGTAGCGTCGGCAGCGGAAGCATCGGCGGTCCCTCAACGGGTTCATACACACCCGCCGATGCTTCCGCCTGTCGTGGCCCGGCGTTGCCTGTTCGGCGAACCTCACACAGGGTCGGCGAACACCCGCCCGTCGATCACGAAATCGACGAAAGTCGAGAGCTGTTGGTCCGCTGAATACTGCAGGGGGGCGTCAGCGTGTGCCGGGCGCTCGGCACAGGGCTCGTCGTCGTTCGTCAGTGTCGGGCTCAGCTGCTCCTTCGCGTTCGGGGGGCGGTCGGGGGGAGGTCGGCCAGGGCGCGGCGGTCGGTCTTGCCGGAGGGGTTGATCGGCAGCTCGGCCAGCTGGACGAACCGGCCGGGGACCATGTGGGCGGGCAGGACGAGGTGGGCGTGGCCGATCAGCCGGTTCGTCGCCGCCTCCTGCTCCGCCTCCCGCTCCGCGTCGGTGCTCGGTCCGGGAGCGGCCGCGGGGGGCTGGGCCGTCGTGTAGTAGGCGGTCAGTTGGGGCTCGCCGAGGCGGGTGAAGGTTCGGACGACCGCCAGGTCGCGGAGGCCGGGGGCGTCCCGCAGGCGGGCTTCGACCTCGCCCAGCTCGATCCGGAAGCCGTTGATCTTCACCTGGTCGTCGGCTCGGCCCGCGTAGCAGAACGTGCCGTCGGGCAGCAGCCTGGCCAGGTCGCCGCTGCGGTAGTGGCGGCGGACGCCGTCGTCGGGGGTCGGCAGGTCGGGGAAGCGCTCGGCCGTCAGGTCCGGCCGGTTGAGGTAGCCGGCGGCGACGCCCGCGCCCGAGACCAGGATCTCTCCGGTCCGGCCCGGCCGGATGTCCGCGCCGTCCTCGTCGACGACCCGCACCTCCCAGCCGTCCAGCGGCTCACCCAGGTCCGACGCGAAGGCGGATCCGTCCGGCGCGTCCGGCGCTCGGTCCAGTTCCTCGTCCGTGAGCAGGCGGTAGGTGACGAAGACGGTGGCCTCGGTGATCCCGTAGGTGTTGACGAACCGGGTGGTGCGGCCGAAGGCCGCCCCCCGCCAGGTGCGGACGTCCCGGACGTCGATGGACTCGCCGCCGAAGACCACGCAGCGCAGTGCGGGCGGGACGGCGCCGCGGCTGCGGGCGACCCGCGCCAGGTAGCGGAAGACCGAGGGGACCACGTTGAAGACCGTGACGCCCTCCCGCACCAGCAGGTCCAGGGTCGCGTGGGGTGAGGCAGCCACCGCCTGCGGGACCACCACCAGGGTCGCCCCGCTGAGCAGCGCGCCCCAGATCTCCCACACCGAGAAGTCGAACGAGTAGGAGTGGAAGAGCGTCCACACGTCGTCCTGGCGCAGTTCGTAGCGTGGCGCGCAGGCGCGGATCAGCGCGGCCACGTTGCGGTGCGGGACCGGGACGCCCTTGGGCAGGCCGGTCGAACCGGAGGTGTAGATCACGTACGCCGGCGTGCCGGGGTCCACCGGCGGCGCGGGCACCGGCAGCGGGACGGCCGGCTCCACCAGGGTGTCCAGCCGTACCAGCGGCAGGGCGGCGAGTTCGGCGGGCAGCGGCTGGTCGGAGACCACGAGGGAGAGCTCCGCGTCCCGGGCGGTGAAGAGCAGCCGCTGCGCCGGGTAGGCCGGGTCCAGCGGTACGTAGGTGTGCCCGCTCCGCAGCACGGCGAGCATGGCGACGATCACCTCGGCGCCGCGCTCCAGGTGCAGTCCGATCCGGGAGCCGGGGCGCGGAGCGCGCTCGTGCAGGACCGCGGCCAACTGCCCGGCCCGGTGGGCGAGTCGGGCGTACGTCAGCTCACCGCGGGAGTCGCGCACCGCGATCTGGTCGGGGTGGCGGGCGGCCTGCTGGTCGAAGAGGCGGTGGACCAGGAGGTCGTCACCGAGGGCGGGTTCTGTCATCGTCGGGTGGCCTTCCCCTGGTGGTGGGCGGATGCGGAGCGCGCCGCGGCCGGACCGGCGGCGCGGGGGGCGCAGGCGGTCACAGGGCCGGCCGGATCCGGCGGGTGCGCAGCCAGCCGTCGAGCTGCAGCACCATCTCGGTGTCGGCCCGGCCCAGCCAGCCGCCGCGGTCCAGCTGGCGCGGGTCGTTCACGACCTGCCAGCTCCTGGGCAGGTCGAGCAGCGGCCGTACGGGCGCGTCCACGTCTTCCAGGAGCTGCCGCAGCCGGTCGGCCAGCGACTGCTTGTAGCCGGCGTGGTAGGTGATCGGGAACGGAACCTTGGGCCGGTCCAGCACCGAGGCGGGCAGCAGGTCCCTGGCGATCGTCCGGAGCAGGCTCTTGTCCCGGCCGTCGAACGACTTCATCCGCCAGGGCACGTTGTACAGGTAGTCGAAGAGCCGGTGGTCGGAGAACGGGAAGCGGACCTGGAGCCCGGCGGCCGCGCCCAGCCGCTCGGAGTGGTTCACCGCCTGCTCGTAGAGCCGGGTCATGTGCAGGTGGTCGATCTCGCGGGCCCGCCGGTCGTCGGCGGGGGCGCCGGGCAGGTGCGGTACCTCCTGCTGGGCCTCCTGGTACCGCTCGGCGCAGAAGTCGGCGAAGCCGACGTCGCGCAGCAGGTCCCGGTCGAACAGGTCGTTGCCGATCCCGTTCGCCAGCCCGAAGGCGCGGGCGCGCTCGATCCAGGGGAACGTCCGGTGCTCGGTCGAGGACCGCTCCTGGTCGCTGATCAGGCCGCCGAAGACCGCGTCGGCGGCCTCGCCGCTGAGCACCATCGGCGTGTGCGCGGCGACCTGGCGGTAGAACAGGTAGGGCGTCAGGTTCTTGTCCCCGAACGGTGACGGGAAGTCCTTGGCGGCCAGCACCGCGTCCAGGGTCAGCGGGTCCGTCAGCGTGACGGGGTCGACCAGGACCTCCCGGTGGTCGCAGTCCAGCCGCTCCACCACCGCCTGGGCGAACGGCCGGTCGGGCACGGTGGCCGCGCTGTCGCCGAACGAGACGGTGAAGGTCCGCGGCCCGGCCCCCGCCCGCTCTGCCACCAGGCCGGTGAGCGCGCTGGAGTCCAGGCCGCCGGAGAGCAGCACGGCGGCCGGCGAGGCGCCGGCCTCGCGCGCGATCGCCTCGCCGAGCAGTCCGCGGGTCGTCTCGATCGTCGAGGCCAGGTCCTCGGTGTGCGGGCGCGCCTCCAGCGACCAGTACCGGTGCTCGCTCACGCCCTCCGGGCGCAACCGCACCAGGTGCGCGGGACGGACCTCGCGCAGCCCGCGCAGCACCGCGTGGCCCGGCCTGCGCACCTGGGCGAGGATCGAGCAGAGGCCCTCGGCGTCCAGTTCGTCGCCGACCAGCGGATGTGCGCTCAGCGCAGCCACCTCGGAGGCGAAGAGCGCGCCGTCCGGCAGCGGCAGGTAGCTCAGCGGTTTGACCCCGAACCGGTCCCGGCACAGCACCAGTTCGCTGGTCCTGACGTCCCAGACCGCGAACGCGAACAGGCCCTCCAGACGCTCGGCAACCGCGAAGCCCCAGCGCAGGTAGCCGTCCAGGACCACCTCGGCGTCCGTCGCCGGCGGCCTCGTCCGGCCGTCCGAGGCGAGTGCGGAGCGCAGCTGCGCGGCGTTGTAGAGCACGCCGTCGAAGGTGATCGCGGCGATCGGGCGGCCGTGCTCCTCCGCCACGGCGGGCTGCGCTCCCGCGGGGGTCATGGCATCGGCGCTGTGGCCGAGCAGGGCGTGCGGGCTGCTCCACTGCCGGTCGCCGTGACCGCCGCGGACGCTGCGGGCCGTCATCGCGGCCGCGGTGGGACCCTCGTGGGTCAGGTCACGGCCGCGGTCGACCCAGCCGGTGATCCCGGACATGGTGCTCCCTGAGGTGTGAGGCGGCCCGGGAGGGCCGGGTGGACGGTCGTTCGGACGGGGCGGCCGGACGCGAGCGGGGCGTGGTCCGGCCACGGCGATGGGGTTTCAGCGCGGCGGATCCGGCAGCGCCAGCTCCTCCACCGGCGTGCCGAGCTGCTCCGCGAACGCGCTCAGCAGTGCGGTGAGCCACCGGCCCAGACGTCGTACGTCCGCCGCGTCGAAGCGGTCGCCGCGGTGGGACAGCCCGGCCCGCAGCCGCCCGCGCTCCTCGACGAAGGTGATGGTGAGCCCGAACTTGGCCTCGTAGCCGAACCGTTCGTCGGAGGGCAGCGGGGTCATCAGGCCGTCCCCGATCGGGAGCGGCACGGCGGACCTGAGGTTCAGGTTGAGCATGACGTCCGCGAACGGGGTGGAGGTGGCGCTGCGGGGCGGTGCCAGGCGGGTGATGAGTTCCTCCAGTGGTGCGCCCGGGTGGTCGCCGAGGAGCAGTACCGTCTCACGCATCGCGTCCAGCAGGTCGCCGAGCGTCTGGCCCGGTTCCCGCCGGGAGCGCAGGATCGCGGTGCTGAGGCGCGGACCGAGCAGACCGGGGAAGGTGCCGCCGGCCGAATCCGCCACCGGCACCGCGAAGGTGACGTCGCGCTGGTCCGTCAGGAGGTGGAGGGCGGCGGCGACGGCGGTCGCGGCGATCATGAACCAGGAGGTCGCGCGCGCGGTCCGCACCTGGCGCAGCCGTGGCAGCAGATCGTCCGGCAGCTCCAGGACGAACGCCTCGTCCGGCTGGATCGGCGTCGGCGGCGCCAGCGGCAGGCGGGCCGGGGCGCCGGCGAGTCGGCCGGCCCAGAAGTCGACGGCCGCGGTGGCGGTGGCCCGCACCCGCGGGTCCTGCGACGCCGCGACGAAGTCCCGGTACTGCGCGGGCGGTGGCGCGTCCGGCAGGCCGTCGCGCACGGCCCGGTAGCCCGCGGCCAGTTCGGCCGCCAGCACCTGGACCGATTCGCCGTCCAGCACCAGGTGGTGGGCGCAGACCAGCAGGGCCTGGGTGTCGTGGTCCAGTTCGACCAGGGCGAACCGGACCAGCCGCCCGGCGGCGGGGTCGAACGGGGTGCGCGCGGCCTCGCGCAGCCAGCGCTCGACGGCCTGCGCGCGCTCCTGCTCGGGCAGGTGGCCGAGGTCGTGGTGTTCGAGCCGGGGGGACCACGGGCCTTCGATCCGCTGGACCAGCCGGCCGTCGTCGTCGAGGAACCGGGTGCGCAGGATCTCGTGCCGGGCCACCAGGGCCGCCAGCGACTTCTCCAGGGTGCCCGGGTCCAGCCGTCCCTGGACCTGCCAGGCCAGCACGATGTTGTAGACCGCGCGGCCCGGGTCCAGGCGCTCGGCCAGCCAGATCCGCTCCTGGAAGCCGGAGGCGGGGGTCTGCCGGGCGGCGGGCGCCGGGCCGTCGGGGGCCTGGGCCGGTGCGGCGGCGGCCAGCCGCTCGTCGATGAGCGCGGCCAGCTCGCCCAGCCGGGGGTTGTCGAACACGTCGCGCAGGGTGACCTGAACGCCGAGCTCCTCCTGCACCTGGGTGACGAGCATGCCGACCAGGAGGGAGTGGCCGCCGAGTTCGAAGAAGGACTCCTGTGCGTCCGGCGGTTCCATGTCCAGGACCTCTCCCCAGACCTCGGCCAGCGCGTCCAGGCAGGCGGGGGCGGTGGTCGCGGCCGGACCGCTCGCGGACTGCGGCGGGGTGTCGGCCTGCTGGGCGGGGGCAGCCGGGTCGGCCGGGCCGAGGAGTTCCAGGCGCGCGCCGGGCAGTGCCCGGGCGCGCAGCGCGGTCCGCACCGCGGTCCCGCCGGAGTGCTCGTCCAGGAGGCTGCCGCCTCCCGCGAACGGGGTGGGGCCGCCGTCCAGCCACAGCCGTCCGGGCACACCGAGCGGTGCCCGGTTGCCGTCCTGGTCGACGACGAGCGCCGTCACCCCGTCGGGTACGGGGGCGGCCGTCCGGGTCGGTGCGCCCGGACGGCCCGGGGCCGTCAGTTCGTCCCAACTGAAGGGGAGTTCGTCCGGCAGGGCAGCGGCCTGGGCGGCGTCCCGGGGCTGCCGGTCCAGCACGGCGGCCAGCTCCGAGACGCGACGCTCCGGGCTCGCGCAGACGTCCTCCAGCAGCGCGAGGTAGTCCGCGGCCATCGCGGCGAGGAGGGTCGGCCCCACGGTGCCGGCCGGGTCCTTCCAGAGCATGGAGAGGCCGCCCTTGTCGCCGCGCAGCATCAGGGTCGCCCGGTAGTCCGCGGTGCTCTCCAGCTCACGCAGGCGCAGCACGCTCACCGACCCGGCCGGGTCGGTGAGCCGCAACGCGCGCACGTCGACGTGGGCGTGCCGGCCGGCGTCCCACCACTGGAAGACCACCTGGTGGGTGCGCGTGTGGGCGTCGGGACCGGTGAGGCCCGCGGCGCGCATGATGGCCGGCAGCGGCAGGTCGCCGTGCCGGACGCAGGCGCGCATGTCCTGGTGCAGCCGAGTGATCAGCGAGGCGTAGCTGTCGGATCCGGCGACCGTCTGCACGATCGGCAGGGCGTTGACGAAGTAGCCGACCAGGCCTTCGGTGCCCGGCAGGCCCCGTCCGTGGAACGGGGCGGATGCCAGCAGGCGGTCCTCCCCGCCGTAGCGGCGCAGCAGGACGAAGAAGGCGCCGAACATCACGGTGAAGCGGCTGACGCCCAGCTCGTCGGCGACACGGGCGACCCGGTCCAGCAGGCCCGGGTCCAGCGTGCTGCCCAGGACCTGGTAGCCGGTCGGCTCCAGGGGCGCGGGTAGTTCGAAGGACGGCGGGTCGGCGAGGAAGCCGCGCCAGTACTCCCGGTGGGACTCGCCCTCGGGGCCCTCGGCCAGCGCGTGCGAGCGCTCGGCGGACGCCTCCAGCAGCGCCACCTCGTCGGGCTCCCCGAGGTGCTCGCCGGCCCAGGCGCGGACCAGCGCGTGCAGGAGGGTGAGCACCGACGCACCGTCGCAGACCAGGTGGTGGACGGCGATCAGGAGCAGGGTGCCCTCGGGGTGGTGGATGACGTCCGCGCGGATCAGAGGTCCGCCGCGCAGGTCGAAGGGGTACTGCCAGCCGGTGCGCGCGGCGCGCTCCACCGGTTCGGTGGTGGTTCGCTCGCGCACCGGGACGGCCGGCCTCGCCGACCAGTCCAGCACGGGGGTGCCGCCGCCGGACTCGACGACCCGGCCGAGCAGGTGGGGGTACCGCTCGGTGACCGCGCTCAGCGCGGTGCGCAGCCGTCCGACGTCCAGGCCGCCCTGGACGTCGAAGGCCAGCGGGATGATGTGCGTCCACTGGTCCGGGTCGATCTGCCACGCGACCCACATCGCCTGCTGCCCCACGGACAGCGGGGTCCGACGACCGTCGCCGGTCGCCCTGGCCTGATTGACTGTCATGTTCTTCTCCTGTTCGGGCGGTTCGCGGCGATGGCGGCGGGTCGGGCACGGCGGACGGGGGACCAGGTCGGCGCACGGCCGGCTTCGGGGGAGGGCTTCCGCGAGCGCCGACCGGTGTCTTCGCGGATTCGATGGCGAGTCGATCGGGCCGTTTCGCCGAATCCGGCCGGAACGCGTGCGAATCAGTTCTCCGGCGGACCGCCCGGGAATGACTATCCGTTTTCCCTGGATGCGCTGGCAGGGCGTGTCCCGTAAAGGTGCTTGCACCGCGGAAACAACGGATTCATCAGGAGAAGTCAGGGTGGCAGCCTGTGGATCAACATAACTTCTCCGCTGACACGGCGCCAGGTTCGCCCCGAGATGTGACGCAGGCCACAATCTGAGGCGCGGGCTTCCCCCGCTCGGGGCAATGATCCCGTGATGTCCGGTAGTTCGGCGTGCCGACCCGCGCCGCCCGCCGCCGCACATGGTGGGGTGCCGGGTGCTCGGACTGCGTGATTGTTAGGGGTTGACGACATCACCGGATCTCTTATGATCAATCAGGAATAGGCAATGCCTCGGTAACTGGTGAGTCGTCGAACTCTTTGTGCATCATCTGGATCTTGCGCAATCCAGCATTCTTCTGTCCCTACCAGGGCTTGCCGAATCCAGCATTCTTCTGTCCCCGCCAGGGCTTGCCAAATCCAGCATTCATCTGCGCCCACCAGGGCATGCCCTTCCGGGCGTGCGAGTAAGTCGCGGAGTCCTGCGGCGAAATCAATCCGAAGGAGAGTCAGCAGATGCCCCCTGCTCTGCTTTCCATACCCGAGGCACTGGCCGACCAGGCGTTCCGGACACCGGAGGCGACGGCCCTGCGCGACGCGTCCGGCCGACTGACCTACCGCGAGCTCCAGGAGCGTGTCGCGTGCGTCGCCGGAGCCCTTCACGACAAGGGCGTGCGCCCCGGGGACGTGGTCGCCCTGCGCGCTCCGCGCGGCACCGCGGCGGTGCTCGCCCTGCTGGGGGTGCTCGCGGCCGGGGCGGCCTACCTCCCCCTGGACCCGGCGGACCCGGTCGCCCGGACGGCGGACCTGCTGGCCGACGCGGGCGTCACCCTGGCCGTCGTCGACGAGGCCGCCGCGGACGCGGGACCGCCGGGCGCCGGCATCCAGGTCGCCGCTCTCGCCGAGCTCCTCGCCGCCGGACCCGCCGCCGAGGCGCCACCGGGGCCGGCCGAATCGACGCAGGCCGCCTTCGTCCTCTGTACCTCCGGCACCACCGGCCGCCCCAAGGTCGTCTCGGTGCCGCACTGCGGGGTGGTGCGCCTGGTGCGCGACCAGGAGTACGCCCGCTTCGGCCCGGGCGACACCGTGCTGCAGCACTCCCCGCTCTCCTTCGACGCCTCCGTCCTGGAGATCTTCGCCGCCCTGCTCAACGGCGGTGAGCTGGTGATCGGCCCGCCCGGGCGACTCTCCCCGGCGGACCTCGGCAAGGTGCTGCACGACTTCTCGGTCAACACGCTCTACCTCACTGCCTCGCTGCTCCACCTGGTCGTGGACGAGGAGTTGGAGGCCCTGCGCGGCGTGCGGCTGCTCATGACCGGCGGTGAGTCGGCCTCTGCGGAGCACCTGGAGCGGGCCCGCCTGGCACTTCCGCTCTGCCGGCTCGTCGAGCTCTACGGTCCGACCGAGACCACGGTCGCCGTCACCGCGTACCCGATCGACCCCGACCGCCCGGTCGCCTCTCCCGTGCCGATCGGCCGGCCGATCGCCGGCGCGGAGGTGCACCTCGTCGGCGAGGACGGCCAGGCCGTGCCGGACGGGGAGGTGGGCGAACTGTGGCTGGGGGGCGTCGGACTGGCCCACGGCTATCCGGGCAGTCCCGAGCTGACCGAGCAGAAGTTCGTCCCCCATCCGGACGGCACACCCGGCCGCCGGCTCTACCGCAGCGGTGACCTGGGCCGGCGCCGTCCGGACGGGGCCATCGTCTTCGCCGGACGGATCGACGACCAGGTCAAGATCGAGGGCCACCGGATCGAACCCGGCGAGATCGAGCACGCGCTGCGCCGCCACCCCGCGGTCGCCGATGCCTTCGTGCACGCCGTGCGGGAGCCGGGCGCGGATCAGCGCCTGGTCGCCTACCTGGTGCCCCGCACCGGGCACGCGCCGCTGGACGTCCCGCAGGCGCGCGGGCACCTGGCGGGCCTGCTGCCAGGCTATATGGTGCCGGGGCAGTACGTGTGGCTGGACCGCCTGCCGCTCAAGGAGAACGGCAAGGTGGACCGCCGCCTGCTCCCGCCGCCGCCCGCGCCTGCGCCGCCCGCGTCCGCACAGCCCGCGTCCGCACAGCCCGGGCCGAGGCTCTCCCCGACCGGGCGCCAGGTGGCGCAGATCTGGTGCGAGGTGCTGCGCCTGGACGCGGCCGGCCCCGACGACGACTTCTTCGCCTGCGGCGGCACCTCGATCGGCGCCTCCCGGGTGGTCGCCAGGATCCGCAGGCAGCTCGGGGTCGAACTGCCGCTCGCGGTCATGTTCGACACGCCGACCGTGGCCCAGGTCGCCCGCGCGGTGGACGTCGCGGCGGCCTCCGCGGCGGACCTGCGCCCGGCGCCGTCACCCGCCGCCGGGCCCGCGCCCACCGGTGAGTTCACCACCCAGCTCGCGCCGCAGCAGCGCGCCCGGCTGCGCGCCAACCGCGCCGCGGCGGACGGCCGCACGCAGCCGGTGCTCACCCTGCACCGGCTGAGCGGCCCGCTGGACGTGGCGGCGCTGCGATCCGCCCTGGACGCGCTGACTGTCCGTCATGACATCCTGGCCACACGCTATCGCGAGGCCCCGGATTTCGTCGGCGTGGTCGCCCCGGCGGCCGGGCGCCGCTGGCCGCTCGAGGTGCGGCTGCTGCCGCAGGCCCGGCACGACGGCGAGATCGAGGCCATGCGCGGCGATCTCGGGTTCGGCCGCCTGCCCTTCGATCTGACCCAGGGCCCGGTGGTCCGGGGCCTGCTGGTCACCGACGGCGGGACCGAGCACGTCCTCGCGCTGGCCGTCGACCACATCGCCTTCGACGAGCTGTCCGCCGAGATCCTGACCACCGAACTCGCCGTGCTGTACGGCCGGGCCCGCGGGCTCGGCACGGCCGCGCTGGGCCCGGTGACCCAGTACCAGGACTACGCCCGCCTACAGGCCGAGCGGTACGCCGCCCCCGGCGGGCAGGCGGCCGTCGACCGGGCCGTCGAGCGGCTGTACGCCGCCGGCTTCCGGCCACCGCTGCCGCTGCCCGCCCACCCCGGCTACGATCCGCGGGCGACCGGCCGGACCGGCACGGTCGAACGCGAGCTGCCCCCGGTGGGACCGGTGGCCGAGGCGTGGCTGGCCACCCAGGGGATCACGCCCGCCTGCTTCTTCCTGAGCGTGCTGGCCCGCGCGGTGTCCGCGGTCGTCGACGGCGAACGCTTCGGCTTCCAGGTCTCCCAGTCCGGGCGCCACCTCCCGGGGACGGACACGACCATGGGCTGCCTCACCGAGTTGGCCTTCGTCGACTTCGAGCGCGCCCGGTGCGCGGACCCCGGCGACCTGTTCGAGGACGCCCGGCGCCAGTTGGTACGCCTCGTCACCGACCCCCCGCCGCTGGCCGCCGCGCTGGACCGGCTGCGCGCCGAGGGCCGCGCCGCGGAGGTCGAGCGGCTGCGCGATCGCCCCTACCTGCTGTTCCACCACCGACAAGAGGCCCCCGTGATCTCCTTCGCCCCCGATCTGCAGCTGACCGCGCTGCACCCGACGCCGCACCCGGGCGTGCGCCGCGATCCCGTCCTGACGGTCAACACCCGCTCGGGGCCGAACGGGGGAGCGGTCTTCCTGGAGTACGTCGAGGACGCCTATCCCCGCGACCTGGTCGCCGGGCTCGCCGACGCCGTGGTCGGCGCGGCGGCCGAGCTGAGCGCCTGGGCGGGCTCGCGGTGAGCGGGGTGCGCAGCCGTCCGTCGCGAGCCCGGGGCGCGATGGCCCTGGCCGAGTGGGCCGCCCTGGCCACGGTGCTCGGCGGCACGGCCGCCGGAGCGCGCAACATCGTGCGTTCGGCCCAGTGGAAGCGCCGCAGCCGGGAGGACTTCGCCGCCCGGCGGCCCGACGAGCGGCCCGGCGCGGCCTACGTCTACCTCCTGATCCCGGCGCTGCGCGAACAGCAGGTCATCGAGGGCACGTTGGCCCACCTGCGGGCTCTGGACTACCCCGCGGACCGGTTCGAAATCATCGTCGCCGTCGACGTGAAGGAGACCGGGGAGCGCACCACCGCCGAGGTGGTGGAGGAGTACGCCAAGCACCACCCCGACGGCGCGCCGATCACCGTCGTCACGCACGGCGGCCGCGAACAGCGCCGCAGCCTCCAGCTCAACGCCGCACTGGAGCACGTGCGCGAGGAGGTCAAGGAGCGGCGGCGCGGGGACCGGGTCATGGTCGGCGTCTACGACGCCGACTCCCGTCCCGAGGCGCAGACGCTGGCCTACATCGACGACCAAGTGAGCCGCAACCCGCAGGCGCTGGCGTTCCAGCAGACCGTCACCTACCTGGCCAACGGCGCCGCCCTGGCCGGGGGGCGCGGGCTGCTGCACGCCAACGCGGTCTACCAGAGCCTGTGGAACTACGCCTTCGAGATCCCCCGGATGCTCGCCTCCCGCGACCGGATCGCGGCCGGCCGCACGCTGCCGTTCCCGCCGTACTGCATGGGCCACGGCGAGTTCTTCGACCTGCGGGCGCTGGAGACGGTCGGCGGGTTCCCCCGTACCGGGCCGTGCGACGGCATCCAGATCGGCTTCGCGCTGTCCAGGGAGGGCATCGCCGTCCACCCGGTGCCGTTCGACGACTCCTGCGAGTCGCCGACCACCCACGGGGGCCTCGTCCGCCAGCACACCTTCTGGTACTCGGGGACCCTGCAGTTCTTCCGCTGGTACACACCGCGCTCGCTCAGCCCCCAGGCCGTCCTGCCCGTGCTCACCCACACCGCGGTGGCCGGCAGGTGGCTGTGCCGCCCCGCGGTGTTCGCCCTCGCCGCGGTGGGTGCCCACCGCCGCGTCGGCTGGCGGGGACCGGCGGCGCTGACGGGGCTGATGTACGGCTACTACGAGCTGGGCGCGGAGGCGCTGCGGCGCACCAGCCCGCCCGAGACCGGCACCGCGGCCCGTTCCACCCGGGGGCGGATCCCGCTGGCGGTGGCCTTCAAATCGCTCGGCGCGGCCAATGCCGTCGGCCGGATGCTGCTGGGCAAATCGACCTTCAACAAAGTAGAGCGCTGAGAAGAGGAACATATGGACGAGAACTGGGTATCCGCCTTCCTGGCCCACAAGGAGATGGAGCCGAACCGCACCGGTCACGCGATGCTGCCGGCCGGTCCCCCCGTGTGGGGCGGCCGCGACGCGTCCGCCGAGGTGCGCGACGCGCACCGCGACAGCCTCGGGCTCGGCTGGCTCTACTACGGCCTGACCCGGGCGCTGGAGCCGCGCACGGTGCTCAGCATCGGCTCGGGGCGCGGCTTCGTGCCGATCCTGCTCGCCAAGGCGCAGCGTGACCGCAACGCGCCCGCCATCAACTTCGTCGACCCCTCGTTCGACGACGACTTCTGGACCGACGCCGAGCGGGTGCGCACCTGGTTCGCGTCCTTCGGTGTGGAGGACCACATCGTCCACCACCAGATGACCACCGAGGAGTTCTCGGCCACCGACGCCTGCGCGGAACTTCCCCCGATCGACCTGCTGTTCATCGACGGCGGACACTTCTACGAGCCGGTGGAGACCGACTTCCGGCTGATGTCGCCCCGCCTCGCGCCCGGCGGCACGATCATCTTCCACGACACCGTCAGCCGCAGCGCCAACCCCAAGTGGTCGGGCCCGCGCAAGCTGCTCCTGGAGATCGAGGAGCGCTACCCGCAGTGGCAGATGCTGGACCTGCCGTTCGGCGCGGGGGTGACGGTGATGCGCGAGCGCGCGCCGGAGTCGCTGCCCGCCTACTTCCAGGGGCTCTGCGAGCAGTGGCCCGACCCGGACTCGACCGAATTCTGAGGGGGACCCCAGTGGTGACGACCCAACACCGCCTCCAGGAGCGCATCGAGGCAAGGATCCGCGAGAACCTCCTGGGACTGGTCGACAGCAAGCAGTGGAACATCTATCGCGGACGGTTCGTCAACGCGGTCCAGGCCCGCGCCGAGGAGCTCCTCGGCGTGCCCTGCCTCACCACCAACGCGGGCACCTCGGCCATCGAACTGGCCCTGCGGGCGCACGGCATCGGACCGGGCGACGACGTGGTGATCCCCAGCTCCACCTTCGTGGCGACCGCCCAGGCCGTGCTGCTCACCGGCGCCCGGCCGGTGCTCTGCGACGTCGACGACGCCACCTTCAACCCGGAGCCCGAGCACGTGGCGGCGGTGCTGACCCCGGGCACCAAGGCGGTGCTCTTCGTCCACACCTTCGGCAACCCCTCGGGCGCCGGCCGGGTCGCGGCGTTCTGCGCCGAGCGGGGCCTGCTGATGCTGGAGGACGCCGCCCAGGCGCTCGGCGGTCGGCTGGGCGGTCGCCCGATCGGCTCGCTGGGCGACGGCGCGGCCTTCAGCTTCAACACCTCCAAGCCGGTGAGCTGCGGCGACGGCGGCATGTTCGCCGCCGCCGACCCGGAGGTGTACGAGCGGGCGAAGGCCATCCGGCACGCCGGGCTGCGCGAGGTGCCCGACGGACGATTCCTGGCCCACGAGATCGGCGGCAAGTCACTGATGACGGAGTTCCAGGCCGCCGTCCTGGAACCGCAGTTGGACGTCTTCGAGGAGCTGGCGCGGGTGCGCGTCGACACCGCGCTGCTGCTGCGCGAGCAGCTCCCCAAGGTGTCGCCGCACGCCCGGCTCCAGCACATCGACGACGACGCGGTCAGCGCCTGGCAGCGGGTCGCCATCACGCTGGACACCCCCGCACGCGCCGAGCAGGCCCTGGTCGAGCATCCGTGGCTGGAGCGCTTCTACGCCGCGGCGCTCGTCGACGAGCCGGTGGTGGCCCGGCACGCCGTCTACACCGAGGAGATCGCCCACCGCTGCCGCGACCAGTGGGGACGGCTGGTCGGCGTCACCCTGTGGCCGTTCCAGGACTTCGCCGAACTCGTCGGCCGGACCGCGGATCTGAAGGACGGTCATGTCTGAGCGAGCGATGCCGGCGGCCCCTCGGGATCCGGGCTGGGCCGCCGGCTCCACCCTCCTGGTGACCGGCGCCGGCGCCGGGATCGGAGCCGCGGTGTGCCGCGCCTTCACCCTGGCCGGCGGCGAGGTGATCAACCTGGGGCGCTCCCCGGCACGGGGGCCCGGGGTCCGCAACCACCTGGTGGACCTCGGCGACGCCGAGGCCGTGGACGCCGTGCTGGCCGAGCTGGACCGCGCCGGCACGCCCGTCCGGTACCTGGTCAACAACGCGTCGCTGCGCCAGACCCGGTCCCTGGACGGCGCGGACCGCGCGCACTGGCGGGAGACCTTCGAGGTGAACCTCTTCACCCCGATGGAGCTCTGCCGCACGGTGGGCGGCCGCCTGCCGTCCGGCGGGGCGATCGTCAACGTCACCTCGGGGGCGGCCCGCCACCTGAGCGCCGGGACCGCCGCCTACGCCGCCTCGCAGGCCGCGCTGGAGGCGGCCTCCACGGTGCTGGCCCGCGAACTGGCCGAGCGCGGCGTGCGGGTGAACACGGTCGCCCCCGGCCCGACGGACACCCCCGGCCTGCGCCGCGCGGTAGACAGCGGGCAGTCCCTGGACGAGACCCGGCTGGCCGAACGGATCCCGCTGCGACGTCTGGGGCAGGCGGAGGAGATCGCTGCGGTGATCATGTTCCTGCTCTCCCCGGCGTCCGGCTTCGTCACCGGCCAGGTCCTGCCGGCCAACGGAGGCCTGTGATGCCGGCCCCGGCCCGGCTCGGCCCGGGCCCCCGCGCCGCCGCCAAATCCGCTGAAGGGAAGGTCCGTTGACCTCGATCGACCCAGCAGGAGAGGAAGGCACCGCCTACCTCTCGCTGCAGAACCCCTGCAACGCCAGCTGTCCGATGTGCCTGAGCTGGCGTGACGACAGCATCCTGCCGCCCAAGGCCGTGTTCGACACCGTCCGCGCACTGGCCGACCAGGGCTGGCGGCGACTGCTCTTCACCGGCGGCGAGTTCGTCACCTACCCGGAGTTCGACGCCCTGCTGGAGCTGACCGCCCAGCTCGGTCTGGACTTCGGCTTCATCACCAACGGCACCGTCCTGGACCCCGCCTACGACGCGCTCCTCGACTCCCCGGGACTGACCAAGGTGGTGCTCTCCCGGGACCACGCCGATCCGGAGCGCCACGCCAACTGGCGCAAGCTGCCCGCCTTCTCCGACCAGGTCATCGCGGACGTCTTCGCCCGGCTGTCGGCCCGCGGTGTCTTCTGCCAGGTCAACACGGTGCTCATGCCCTCCAACGCGGACGACCTGGCGGCCTTCGTCGACCTGCCGTTCTGGCCGAGCATGGACCTGTGGCACCTGATCCCGGTCAAGGGGCCGATGGCCAGGGGCTGGACCGACGAGTCCCGCAGGCGCTTCGCGGCCACGGTCGCCGAGCTGAGCGCGGCACCGGGACCGGCCCCCACCCTGATCAGCCCCATCCCGTCCGGCTTCGCCGAGCTGCCGCTCGCCGAGGTCCGCACCTCGCGGCCGACCGAGACCGCCGTCCGGGGACGCTCCTGCGCGGTGGAGCTGGGCCAGCTCTACATCGACGCCTCGGGCCATGTGCTGCCGTGCAACTCCATCGCCTGGGAGGAGCGCCGCACCATCGGCTTCGGCAGCCTCCACGAGGAGTCGCCAGAGGTCATCCTCGACCGCCGCCGCCGGGCCCTGGACTCCGCGCACAACAGCGACCGCCTCGGCTGCCACGCCTGCGACCCGCTGAACTTCGCCGCCAACGCCAGAACCGCCGCGCACCACTGACCGCGAGCCGCTCACGCCGGCCCCCGCCCGACACGCAGGGCGGGGGCCGCTCTCCAGGGTGCCGTAGCGGTTGCCCCGGGCCGTCGCCCAGTCGTCAGCGTCCTGGGCACCTGGCCGGGGGTGCCGAGCTTGCCGCCTCATCTTGCGGGGGCGGCCCGGCTGGCCGGTCCTGGGTGGGGTGGGGCCGGTCAGGACAGCGTTGCGTTGCAGTCGGAAGGTCCAGGTCACGTTCTCGGGCAGGGCGGTGACGTCCTCGTGGTGGTGGGCGGCGTCGGCGACCACGTCGATCGTCCGCTCGGGCAGTGCGGTGGCGAGGTCGGTGACCAGGGCGATGGCCGGCCGGGTGCGCGAGGCGGTGCCCTCGCCCCGCCCCAGTGCCCACAGCACCGGCCGTGCGATCGGCTTCGCGAACCTCACACGGGGCCGGCGAACACCCGCCCGCCGATCATGAAATCGACTAAAGTCGAGTGGGGCGGAGCGGGGCTCTGGCGCCCCGGGGTCGGGCAGGTTTCGTGTGCATCCGTACCACCACCCCGCAGTGAGGCTGCACTGCAGGTCCGTCGGTGTGCCAGCCTGCGGAACCCTCTTACGGAATGGCGCGCTTACCCCTAGGCTGCGTATTGCCCTCTTGTTACTGGCAAGTTAATAAGGCGGGCCGGTCGGCCTGCCCCCACAGCCACCGCCCTCACCCTCGGCCACCCGCCCCCGGAGGTCCTCGTTGAGCACCGCGCAGACCATGATCGAGCGACGTCCGCCCTCTGTCGCCCACCTCTTCCTGGACCGGGTCGCGGCCACTCCGGACGCCGAGGCGTACCGCTTCCCGGCGCCCCTGGACGAGCACGCCGCCGACGGCGCACCCGGCGCCGAGCAGTGGCGCTCGCTGACCTGGGCGCAGACGGCCGAGCGGGTCA
Source organism: Kitasatospora sp. NPDC056138 (assembly GCF_042264695.1). Lineage (NCBI taxonomy): Bacteria > Bacillati > Actinomycetota > Actinomycetes > Kitasatosporales > Streptomycetaceae > Kitasatospora > Kitasatospora sp. NPDC056138. Next base: position 82,107 of record NZ_JBHJVK010000032.1, read on the forward strand.
AGGCGGTGGCGGCGGGGCTGATGGCGCTCGGCGTCCGGCCCGAGGAGCGGGTCGCGATCGCCGCCTCCACCAGGGTCGAGTGGATCATCGCGGACCTCGGCAACATGTGCGCGGGCGCCGCGACCACCACGGTCTACCCCAGCACCAACGCCGAGGAGACCGCCTTCATCCTGGCCAACTCCGCCAGCACGGTGCTGTTCGCCGAGAACGCCGCGCAGCTCGCCAAGGCCGTCGCCGAGCGCGCGAAGCTGCCCGAGCTGCGGTTCGTCGTCCTCTTCGACGGCACCGCCGAGCGCCCAGAGGACGAGGGCCTCGAAGTGCTCACCCTGGCCGAGCTGGAGCGGCGCGGCAGCGAGTACCTCGCCGAGCACCCCGACGCGGTCACCAAGGCGGTCGACGCGCTCGACCGGGAGCAGCTCGCCACCCTGATCTACACCTCCGGCACCACCGGCCGCCCCAAGGGCGTGCGCCTGGTGCACGACTGCTGGGCGTACCAGGGCGTGGCCCAGCAGGAGAGCGGGCTGCTGCGCTCCGACGACGTGCAGTTCATGTGGCTGCCGCTCTCGCACGTCTTCGGCAAGGCGATGATCTCCGGCCAGATCGCCACCGGCCACGTGATGGCCGTGGACGGCCGGGTGGACCGGATCATCCACAACCTGCCGGCCATCAGGCCGACCGTGATGTGCTCCGCGCCGCGCATCTTCGAGAAGGTCTACAACGGCATCGCCGGGAAGGCCAGAGCGGAGGGCGGTGCCAAGTACAAGATCTTCCTGTGGGCGGCCAAGGTCTCCCGCGACTACGCCAGGGCCACCCAGGCCAGCCTGGTCGCCACCGGCAAGGCCGGCGCTCCCCTCGCGCTGAGCCTCCAGCACGCCGTCGCCGACAAGCTGGTCTACGCCAAGATCCGGGCCGCCTTCGGCGGGCGGCTGCGCGGTTCGGTGTCCGGCAGCGCGGCGCTGGCCCCCGAGATCGGGTACTTCTTCAAGGGCGCGGGCGTGCCGGTCCTGGAGGGCTACGGCCTGACCGAGACGAGCGCGGGCACCAACGTCAACCCGGCCGAGGACTACCGCATCGGGACGGTCGGCCTGCCGCTGCCCGGCACCGAGGTCCGGATCGCCGAGGACGGCGAGATCCTGCTGCGCGGCCCCGGTGTCATGCGCGGCTACCACGACCTGCCCGAGCAGACCCGGGAGGTGCTGGAGCCGGACGGCTGGTTCCACACCGGTGACATCGGCGAGCTGGTCGAGGACGGCTACCTGCGGATCACCGACCGCAAGAAGGACGTCTTCAAGACCTCCGGCGGCAAGTACGTCGCCCCCACCGAGATCGAGAGCAAGTTCAAGGCGGTCTGCCCGTTCGTCAGCAACGTCCTGGTGATCGGCAACGGCCGCAACTTCTGCACCGCGCTGATCGCCCTGGACGAGGGCGTGATCATGCCCTGGGCGAGCGAGCGAGGCCTCGGCGGCAGGTCGTACGCCGAGGTGGTCGCCACCCCGGAGGTCAGGGAACTGGTCGACGGCTACGTCCGGAAGGTCAACGCCGAGCTCCAGCGCTGGCAGACGATCAAGAAGTTCTCGCTGCTCCCGCGCGACCTGGACGTCGAGCACGGTGAGCTGACCCCGAGCCTCAAGATCAAGCGCCCGGTGGTCGAGCGGGTCTACGCCGACGCGGTCGCCGAGATGTACCAGGGGGCCAACGAGGCGTGACGCCACCCGGTCCGGTCCGGCTCCGGTCCTGATTTCAGGGTGTCGTGAGCCGTACCGGACAATGGGGGCATGCCCTCCGCACTCCCCGACGGCGAACCCGTGCCGTCCGACGGTTCCCTGCCCGACCACGCCCTCGCCGGTCTGGGCCGGCGGCCGTTCGGCTTCTACGTGCACGTGCCGTACTGCGCCACCCGGTGCGGCTACTGCGACTTCAACACCTACACCGCCACCGAGCTCCGCTCGTCCGGCGCGGTGGCCTCCCAGGAGACGTACGCCGACAACCTGATCGCGGAGATCCGGCACGCCCGGCGGGTCCTGGGCGACGCCGAGCTGCCGGTGCGGACGGTGTTCCTCGGCGGCGGCACGCCGACCCTGCTGCCCGCGCGGGACCTGGTGCGGATGCTGGCGGCGATCCGGGACGAGTTCGGTCTGGCCGCCGACGCCGAGGTGACCACGGAGGCCAACCCGGAGTCGGTGAACCCCGCCTACCTCGCCGAGCTGCGCGAGGGCGGCTACAACCGGCTCTCCTTCGGCATGCAGAGCGCCCGCCCGCACGTCCTGACGCTGCTCGACCGGCACCACACGCCGGGCCGCCCCGAGGCGTGCGTCGCCGAGGCGCGGGCGGAGGGCTTCGAGCACGTCAACCTCGACCTGATCTACGGCACCCCCGGTGAGTCCGACGACGACTGGCGGGCCTCGCTGGACGCCGCGATCGGCGCCGGGCCCGACCACGTCTCGGCGTACTCGCTGATCGTCGAGGACGGCACCAAGCTGGCCGCCCGGATCAAGCGCGGCGAACTCCCCATGGTCGACGACGACGTGCACGCCGACCGCTACCTGATCGCCGAGGAGGCGCTCTCCGCCGCCGGCTACTCCTGGTACGAGGTCTCCAACTGGGCCACCACCGACGCGGGCCGGTGCCGCCACAACGAGCTCTACTGGACCGGCGCCGACTGGTGGGGTGCGGGCCCCGGCGCGCACAGCCACGTCGGCGGTGTGCGCTGGTGGAACGCCAAGCACCCCGCCGCGTACGCCCAGGCCCTGGCCGAGCGGCGCACCCCCGCGCAGGGCCGCGAGGTCCTGCCGGACGAGGACCGCCGGGTCGAGCGCATCCTGCTCGAACTGCGCCTGCGGGAGGGCTGCCCGCTCTCGCTGCTCGCCGCCGACGGCCGGCGCGCCGCCGAGCGGGCCCTGGCGGACGGGCTGCTGGACGCGGGTGCGTTCGGTGCGGGGCGGGCCCGGCTCACGCTCCAGGGGCGGCTGCTGGCGGACGCGGTGGTCCGCGACCTGGTCGACTGACCGACGGGCCTCCGGCAGGGGCCGGCCGGCCGTCCCGGGGGCGGTGGAGACGGCCCGCGCCCCTGCGGACGGGCCCCTCGCCGCTAAGGGGTTTCCGGGACGGTGACGAAGTCGATCAGTTCCTCGACCTTGGCGAGGAGCTGCGGCTCCAGGTCCTTGTAGCTGTGGACCGAGGCGAGGATGCGCTTCCAGGCGGCCGGGGTGTCGAGCGGCCAGCCGAGGCGGCGGCAGATGCCCTCCTTCCACACCTCGCCGCGCGGGACGGCGGGCCAGCCCGGGATGCCGACGCTGCCCGGCTTCACGGCCTGCCAGATGTCGACGTACGGGTGGCCGACGACCAGCACGCGGTCGCCGGTGACCCGGGCCGCGATCCGCTGCTCCTTGGTGCCGGGCAGCAGGTGGTCGACCAGGACGCCCAGGCGGCGTCCCGGCCCCGGGGCGAACTCGGCGACGATCGCGGGGAGGTCGTCGATCCCCTCCAGGTACTCCACGACCACGCCCTCGATCCGCAGGTCGTCGCCCCAGACCCGCTCGACCAGCTCCGCGTCGTGCCGCCCCTCGACGTAGATCCGCGACTCCCGGGCCACCCGGGCCCGTGCGCCGGGCACGGCGATCGAACCGGAGGCGGTGCGCCCCGCCCCCGCCCCCGCCCCGGCGCCCTGCCGGGCGGGCGCCGGGGCGGCCGGGCGGACCAGTGTCACCACCCGGCCCTCCAGCAGGAAGCCACGGGGCGTCAGCGGGAAGACCCGGTGCTTGCCGAACCGGTCCTCCAGGGTGACGGTCAGGCCCTCGGCGGTCTTCTCGCACCGCACCACGGCCCCGCAGAACCCCGTACTCACCTCCTCGACCACCAGGTCGCGCTCGGCGGCCACCTCCGGCGCGGGCTGCTGCCGCTTCCACGGCGGGGTCAGGTCGGGTCCGTACTGCCTGCTGTGCATGCGGCCGACTATATGAAACCTGGTGCGGTGTCAGGGAGCGGGCGCACGAGGCGGGGCGCCGCCCCCGCCGGTACAGGTGTCGGGGAACCCTCGTATCCTCTTGGTCGCCCGTGGGCGAGGCACGGGCACGCGACGGGGGAGGGCACGTGGGTTACCACCGCAACAACTGGCAGCAGGCGGCCAACAACGTGGCGGGCTACCTCCCGTTCGGCCGCGAGGTCATGGCGGTGGTGAACATCACCAAGGCGTTCACCGACGAGGTCGGCCTGGAGCGGCTGAAGTACGTCCCCGACGGTCACCCCGTGGTGGAACTCCCCTGGCAGCCGCCCGGCCCGCCGCCGGACCCGGCCCGGGTCGAAGCGGTCGGCCGCCAGGCCTGGGAGGCGCTCTTCGCCGACACCGACCGCTTCGGCGCCCGTCCGCTGCTGGACCAGGTCGGCAACCTGCTGGTGCCGCTGCCGCCCGCCGAACTCGACCTGGTGATCCGCCGGTTCGGCCCGCAGGGGCTGCTGCGCTGGGACGAGCTGATGCACGTCACCGACGCGAACGAGGAGGAGGCGTACGACTTCTACCGGCAGCAGGAGGTCTTCAACTGGCTGCTGCGCACGGTCAGTCCGTACGCGACGATGCTGATCGGCGACTCGATGCCGTGCAGCCAGCCGACGTACCGGCTGCTGCCGGAGGACGAGCGTGCGGGCAGGACCGCCGGCTGGGTGCTCCCCGAGGGGCCGTTCGCCCAGGTCGACGGCACGTACCTGACCGAGAACTGGCAGCGGGTCTCGGCCTCCACGGAGGCGATGAGCTGGCAGGACATGGACCAGGGCCGGTTCGGTACCTGCTGGATGCTGACGTCCATGCAGGCCGTGCTGCAGGCCAACCCGGCCTACGCCCCGCGCCATCTGCGCCAGGAGGCCAACGGCTCGGTCACCTTCACGCTGTACGAGAAGGGCCGGCCGTACGACGTGACGGTGGTCGCCGACCTGCCGATGGTCGGCAACAGCCTGTACGGGGCCAAGGGGCACAGCAGCGACCCGCGCTACGCCGAGACCTGGCCCGGCTACTACGAGAAGGCCGTGGCCCAGTGGTACCGGGGGTACGAGGAGATCGCCCACGGCGGTCTCGCCGCGCGGGCGCTCGCGTTCCTGACCGCCAGGCCCGTGCAGGACATCGACATCAGCTCGCCCTGGGTGATCCACGAGATCGCCGACCGCAAGGCGCGGGGCCAGGCGGTGACCGTCGGCACCAAGGGCCAGGGCAGCGACCGGGACACCCTGATGGGTGGCCGGCTCGCCACCAGCCACGCCTACTTCGTCAAGGACGTCGACGTCCCCGGGGGCCGGATCTGCCTCGGCAACCCGTGGGGCGACGGGGCCTCCCGCACCATGTGGGAGGCCTGGCTCGGGTTCCACGACATCCAGCACTACCTCTCCAACGCGGAGGCGGCCTTCACCTGGTAGCCCGTCGGCAGCTTCCCGGCAGCCCCCGGCCCGGCCCGAGGTCAGAGGCCGGGGGCACCCCAGACCGGGAACCAGCGGGACAGGTCGGGCTCGATCCGCAGGTCGTCCGCGAGCATCGCCTTGACCTGGATCTCCACCGGGTTGTTGCGCTTCTCGCCGGGGAGCGGGGCGAACGGGTAGAAGGTGCCGCGCTTGTAGAGGTAGACCAGGCCCAGGGGCTGGCCGCTCTCGTTGCGGAAGGCCACGATCGAGCAGAGCAGCTGCGGGCCGAAGCCGTTGGCCTCCAGCTCACTGTTGACCGCGTGCAGGTCGTTGACCAGCTCCGGCAGCTCCTCGGGGGTGTGCCGGGCGAGCAGCCAGGAGTAGCCGTAGGAGTCCTGGCTGGCCTCGACCGGCGCGCCGCCGCGCCCGGTGTCGGCGTCGAGCAGCGCCCGGACCTGCCGCTCCACCTCGCCGAACGCACCGCCCTCCACCGCGGCGAAGCACACCGAGCCGAGCCCGGTCGGGCGGAACCCGGCCGCCGCCTGAAGGGTGAGCGCCGCCGAGGGCACGGCGAAGAGCTGGTCGAGATCGGGCCTGACCGGCTTGGTGCGGCCGAAGAGGGCGTCCAGGAATCCCACGGTGGTCCTTTCGAGGTGCGGTCAGCGGCCGAGCTGGGCGGAGATCCGGGCGAGCTGGGCGAGCCGCTGCTCCAGCGACGGGTGGGTGGACAGCAGCTGGCTCGCGGTCTCCCGGGCACTCAGCGCGGGCGCGAAGTAGAAGGCGTTGTACGGCTGCGCCTGGCGCAGGTCCTTGCTCGGGATGGCCGCGATCTGACCTGTCACCTTGGTGAGCGCCGAGGCCAGTGCGCTCGGCCGGCCGGTGAGCTGGGCGGCGGCCCGGTCGGCGGCCAGCTCGCGGTAGCGGGAGAGCAGCCTGGTGAGCAGGAAGCTGATCGCGTAGACCACCATGCTGACCAGCGGGATGATCAGCATCGCGATGGCCGCGTTGCTGTCGTTGTTGTTGCGGTTGCCGCCGCCGATGAAGCCGCCGTACAGGGCGATCCTGGTCATCACCCCGGCGAGCACGCCGAGGAATCCGGCGATCGTCATCACGGCGACGTCCCGGTGCGCGACGTGCGAGAGCTCGTGGGCGAGGACGCCCTCCAGCTCCTCCGGCTCCAGCCGGCGCAGCAGCCCGGTGGTGACGCAGACCACGGCGTTCTGCGGATTGCGGCCGGTGGCGAAGGCGTTGGGCATGTCGTTGTCGGCGACCGCCACCCGGGGTTTGGGCATGTCGGCCAGGGCGCAGAGCCGGTCGATGGTCCCGTGCAGCTGCGGGTACTGCTCCGGGGTCACCGACCGGGCGCCCATCGCCCGCTCGGTGATCTTGTCGCTGAACCAGAACTGGGCCACGAAGAGGCCGCCGGAGATCAGCACGATCAACGGCCACGCCCCGCGCAGCAGGACGATCAGGACGCCCGTGAACCCGACATAGAGCAGCCCGATGAAGAACATCGTGACGACCATCCGCCCGGTCAGGCCGCGGTCGGGTGCGAAGCGGGAGTGCTGGGATGAAGCCGACATCTCTGCTCCTTCGTTGCCGTCGCTCGCCTTCGATGCTGCCACTCGCGGAGCCCCGGGGCACCGACTTCACACCGGAGATCCGGCAAGGATCACCGGGGCGGCCCGTTCCTGCCGTCGGACCCGGGCCGTACACTGGCAGGTACGGTTCTGGCACTCTGCCTTCCAGAGTGCCAAGAGAGCCGGGCAGCCATCGGTTCAACGGACGAAGACGGAGGTGCGTGCCGTGTACAGCGAGCGCAGTGCTGACGAGCGCAAGGCAGACGCGCGCCGCCTCGACCGTCGCGAGATCCGTCCGCTGGACGAGCGCAGGCTGGCCGTGCTGCGCGCGATCGTGCAGGACTACGTGGGCACCGAGGAGCCGGTCGGCTCGAAGGCCCTGGTCGAGCGGCACAACCTGGGTGTCTCCCCGGCCACCGTGCGCAACGACATGGCGGCCCTGGAGGACGACGGCTTCATCCACCAGCCGCACACCAGCGCCGGCCGGATCCCGACGGACAAGGGCTACCGCCTGTTCGTCGACCGGCTGGCCGAGGTCAAGCCGATGAGCGCGCCGGAGCGCCGGGCGATCCGGCACTTCCTGGACGGCGCGGTCGACCTGGACGACGTGGTGGCCCGTACGGTCCGGCTGCTCGCGCAGCTGACCAGACAGGTCGCGGTGGTCCAGTACCCTTCGCTGTCCCGGTCGACGGTGCGGCACATCGAGCTGGTGGCGCTGGCCCCGGCCAAGGTGATGCTGGTGCTGATCACCAACACCGGCCGGGTCGAGCAGCGGCTGGTGGACTGTCCGGGCACGGTCGGTGAGAGCGTGCTGGCCGATCTGCGCTCCCGGCTCAACGCCGGCGCGGTCGGCCGGCCGCTGCCCGAGGTCCCCGGCGCGCTGGAGGAGCTCCCGGGCGCCTTCGAGCCGGACGACCGCCCGACGGTCAGTGTGGTGCTCGCCACGTTGTTCGAGACGCTGGCCGAGCAGAACGAGGAGCGGATCATGCTGGCCGGCACGGCCAACCTGACCCGCTTCGGACACGACTTCCCGCTCACCATCCAGCCGGTGCTGGAGGCATTGGAGGAACAGGTCGTCCTGCTCCGCCTGTTGGGTGAGACGGCGGATGCTGGGATGACGGTCCGGATCGGTCACGAGAACGAGTACGAGGGGCTCAATTCCACCTCTGTCGTCTCGGTCGGTTACGGTTCCGGCGACCAGAGTGTGGCAAAACTCGGGGTGATCGGTCCGACCCGGATGGACTACCCGGGCACAATGGGGGCGGTGCGAGCGGTGGCACGGTACGTGGGTCAGATCCTGGCCGAGTCGTAAGAGAGGCCGCTGGTTGAACCGGCGGTGACCAGTCGCAAGCACTTCTACAGGCGGAACAAGCGGAGCATTTGGTGGCCACGGACTACTACGCGGTACTCGGCGTCCGACGGGATGCGGGGCAGGACGAGATCAAGAAGGCGTTCCGGCGCCTGGCACGCGAACTGCACCCGGACGTCAACCCGGACCCGAAGACGCAGGAGCGGTTCAAGGAGATCAACGCCGCCTACGAGGTGCTCTCCGACCCGCAGAAGCGGCAGGTGTACGACCTCGGCGGCGACCCGCTGTCGCCCAACGGCGGCGGCGGTGGAGCGGGCGGCTTCGGCGCCGGTGCGGCGGGCTTCGGCTTCTCCGACATCATGGACGCCTTCTTCGGCGCCGCCTCCGGCCAGCGCGGCCCGCGTTCGCGGACCCGGCGCGGCCAGGACGCGATGATCCGTCTGGAGATCACCCTGGAGGAGGCCGCGTTCGGCACCACCAAGGAGCTCCAGGTCGACACCGCCGTCACCTGCACCACCTGCTCCGGCGAGGGCGCCGCACCCGGCACCTCCGCGCAGACCTGTGACATGTGCCGCGGCAAGGGCGAGGTCTCCCAGGTCACCCGGTCCTTCCTGGGCCAGGTCATGACCTCCCGTCCCTGCCCGCAGTGCCAGGGCTTCGGTACGGTCGTCCCGACCCCGTGCCCCGAGTGCGCGGGCGACGGCCGGGTCCGCGCCCGCCGTACCCTCACGGTCAAGATCCCGGCCGGTGTGGACAACGGCACCCGGATCCAGCTGGCCGGCGAGGGCGAGGTCGGCCCCGGCGGCGGCCCCGCCGGTGACCTCTACGTCGAGATCGCCGAGACCGCGCACCCGACCTTCCAGCGGCGCGGGGACGACCTGCACTGCACCGTCACCATCCCGATGACGGCCGCCGCGCTCGGCACCCAGGTGCCGCTGCAGACCCTGGACGGCCTGGAGGAGGTGGACATCCGTCCCGGCACCCAGTCCGGGCAGTCCATCCCGCTGCACGGGCGCGGCATCACGCACCTGCGCGGCGGCGGCCGGGGCGACCTGATAGTGCACGTCGAGGTGCAGACGCCCACCAAGCTCGACCCCGAGCAGGAGGACCTGCTGCGCAGGCTCTCCTCGCTGCGCGGCGAGGAGCGTCCCTCCGGGCAGTTCGCGCCGGGGCAGCAGGGGCTGTTCTCGCGGCTGAAGGACGCCTTCAACGGCCGCTGAGCCGGTGACTGTCGAGCCCGCCTGCTGGTGAGGCTCCCGGCGCCCGGCGACTCCCGTGGGAG
>NZ_JBHJVK010000033.1:0-22158 GCF_042264695.1 Kitasatospora sp. NPDC056138
GGGTCTCCCTGACAGCAGAGATACGGCTATCCCACACGTTCCAGTGACGACATATATGACATGACGTCACATGCCGCCCCCTCGGGCCAGGATTCCGTCTTCAGCTTCTCCGTCGGTGCGATCGAGCTCCGTGAGCAGCTTCTTGAACTCGCTCCGAAACCAGCGCCAGCCGGCGGTGACGGCGATGGCGGCGGTAAGGAGCGCGAAAAGGGAAGCGGCGGCGACGAGGGGGAGCCCGGAGTGGTCGTTGATCTCGCCGGTCCGCGGGTTCATTCACATCCGCTGGTGGCTGCCGTCCGGGAGAACGGCCCTGGAATCGCGTCGCTCGGATCGTTCACGGCCGTCGAGCGTCCAGTGATGCATGCATGAGGTCTCGATTCGGACCAAGCCGCTGTCCGAGGTGGAGGTGCCGTCAACTCGGCAGTCGGTGAGGGTGGTGGTCACCGCCTGTGAGGTGCGGACCCAACTCGGGACGGCGTCCGCGACGTCGTCTGCCGTCAAGGCAGAGGTCCAGAGCAGGAGCATGAGGATGATCGCGGCTGCGTACCTGAGCACTGGCACACCGCCGTCGATGAGCGGCAGCGAAGCGAGGAACGCCACCAGGAGGCCCGCACCACCGACGAGGAGGAGAGGAGTGAGCGGCAGGGCGGCCACGGTCGAGCCCCAGGACCAGCAGACCAGTGCACCGTTCACCGCGCCGGTCAGCGTGCCCGTCAGGGTGAGAATGCGCCAGAACGCCGGTCTGCCACGTGTCATCGAGTCCCCCCGCTGATTCCGACGACGGTCTCCATGCTGACAGGCGTGGGACCGGCGGTCCACGGAAAATCCAGGCAACGGTCGGGATTTGCACGGGTCGCCGGAGACGGTCCCGAGAGCCTGTGATGATCGCCTCGATGGACCGGAGTCCACCGGCGAGAGTGGCCAATCACACGATCGGGCATTCGAGTTCGCACCCCAAGACCGGCGCCGACCGGCTAGCAGCTCAAGCTGAACATGCTCTCACCCGACTGCCCCGGCTCCGCGACCGGATTGCCGTGGCTCTCGCGCCCGACCACCCACTGCCTGGCACCTGACGCCGTCAGCAGTGGGTGCGGGCTGTTCACCCTGCCATGGCCGTAGTCCCTCCAACGAGCCCGCAACCAGTCTGATCACCCCAACCGAAAGGCCAAACCGGGCGTCACGTACCGCCCTGTGGGGACTTCCTCGAGGCAGCGGGCTCGGTGTTTGCGCCGGGCGTCTCGGTGAGTTGAGGCCGTGGCACGCGGTCAGGTGCGGAGCCAGATGACGAGCGAGGCCGCGGTGACGGTGCCGGGGGAGACGTAGCCGCGCTTGTCGTAACGGGTCTCGACGGCCCGGGAGTTCTTCAGCTTGTCGATGGCCCGCTCCACAGTGTTGCGCTTCTTGTGCCGCTCCTCGTCGAAGCCCGGGGGCCGTCCGCCTCGCGATCCTTTGCGCAGGCGGGCAGCCTGGCTGTCGGCCTCCTCCGGGATCGGGTGTCGGATGCCGCGCCGCCGCAGGTACTGACGGCAAGGACCGTTGCTGTACCTCGACACGGTAAGCACCGTTGCAGTACCAGCCGACTGGCGGATCAAGCTGAGCTCCCGGGCCGGACGGTCGGGGACGTCTGCGCATCGACCCGGATGAAGGGGCGGCCCGTCGTGGCCGGGTCGGGCCAAGAGCGCGGGCTCACCTGCTCGGCCCCTTCACTCGATGACGGTCTCCTCGTTGTTGGAGCCGGAACCAGGGCTGTCGAAGCCGGCGCTGGGCTTGGGGTTTTGGGGCCTGCGGCTGATGCTGACGCTCTGAGTGGAGGTGCGGCTACCGGGGTTGGAGCTGGATCTGTGGGACCGGCTTCGGCCGGCGCCGATGCTCTGGTTGAAGCTGGAGCTCGGCCTGGACTTTTGGGGCCTGCTGCTGCGGCTGATGCTGACGCTCTCGCTGATGCTGACGCTGCCGGAGACGGAACCGCTCCTACTGCGGCGGTCGGGCGAGGCGGAGGGCATGCTGCCGGTGGTGTGGTTGGTGGCGGCGGTAAGGGAGTTGGCGCGGCCGGCGGCGAGGGCGGTGATGGTGAGGCCTGCGGCGAGGGCGAGCAGGCGGCGTCGGGTGGGGTGGAGTTCGTTCACCGGGAGTGGTCCTTGGTGTGGTGGCTGTTGCAGCCGGCGGCGGGGAGGAGCAGGGCGGTGGCGAGGGCGTGGTCGAAGGCCGCCAGGGTGGGGTAGCGGTCGGCCGGGTGGTGGCTGAGGGCGCGGGTCAGGACGTGCTGGAGGCGGGGCCAGTGGTGGACGGGCCAGCGGGTGAGCGGTGGCAGGGGCCGGCTGGCGCGGCGTACGAGGTCCTGGGGGGTGCCGTGGGGGTGGACGTGGTGGCGCTGCTCGGCCAGGCGGTAGAGCAGGGCGGCGAGGGCGTACTGGTCGGATGCGGGCTGCGGCGGTGCCGGTCGGGGAGTGAGGCGTTCAGGGGCGGCATAGCCGGCGGTGTACTTCCAGCTGATGCCGGTCGGCGGTGTCCGGTCGTGGCCGGTGAACGTGGCGCTGTCGAAGTCGATGACCGTCACACCGCTGTCGGACACCAGCACGTTGCCCGAGTTGATGTCGCCGTGGACGACGCCGTGCTGGTGCAGCAGACGGAAGGCCGTGGACAGGGCGAGGGCAAGGTCGCCGAAGGCCTCGGCTGCAGCCGGTGACCGGTCCGCGAGGGAGACGTCGAGATGCTTCGTCAGATCGTCGAGTGTGACGCCCGTGCGCCATTCGCTGACCAGGAACGTGAACGGCCCGTGGCTGCCCGTCCGGGTCAGTCGCGGGACGAAGGCCAGTCCGGCGAGGTGGCTCAGGACGTCGGCTTCGTTGCCGACGCGGGCGAGCGCGGGCGCCGAGGCGTCGGCGCACACCGTTTTGACGGCCACCGCCTGCCCGTCCGTGCCGATGCCCCGGTAGACACGCGTGCAGCGGTGCTCCCGCACGAGGCGCAGTGCCCGGTAGTCGGCGAAGTCCGGGGGGAGGAGCCGTGGTGTTCCGCGCCCGTGCCGGCAGCGTTCGTCGGAGGTGTCCGGCCGCTGCCGGGGGGATGCTGCCGGGCGTGGCCTGCCCGGCAGTTGTTCCCCGGTGACGGGTGCGGCAGCAGTCGGCCCGGTGGTGGTGGTCACGTGCGGCTGATGGTGAACGGGATGTGCTTGGTGAGGTCCTGGACCTTGACCTTGCCGGTGAAAGCGGTGTCCGGGCCGGTCAGTCCGGTGCAGTCGGTGATGGACCCGCCGCAGACGTCCGCCGTCGCCGCGTCGGCCGCAGGTGCTTCGACTGCCATGCTCGCCACCAGTGCCAGTACGGCTGTGCCGGCCGCCGGCGATCGAGGAACCCTCATAGGAACATTTCCTTCCTAGCGGTGAACATATTGTAGGTAAAAGTACGTATCGAGGGGTGTCCGGCTGCGCACGACTCACCAGACCGGCTCCCGGCACGCCCGTGAAGCCCTCGGACGGCGGAGTCCGGCACCTGCCGTGCGTTCTGGCGGGCAGTCACGGCCGGGCGTGACAGGTTGGCAGGTGCCAGGTCGGGCATCGGTACCACCTGCGGCCAGGGCTCGTTGCCGGACGGCCACTTCCTGCGGCCGAGGACGACCGCGCCCGGCACGACCGCGCCCGGCACAGCCACACCCGCCGTGACCGCGATCGCCGCGACCGCCCGCACGGCTTTCCGACGTCGGCCGATCCGGTCCCGAACCGGACCTCGTGTCATGGCCCGTACCCTGGGCCGACGTTCCCGACCTGGGCACGAGGACCCGTATCCGACGTCAGTCCCAGCCCGTGCACGAGGAGCAGGGCGCAGCGTCGGCAGCGGAATTCCGAACTGCTAGCGTCCCCGTGGACAGACGACACAGACGACACAGACGACACAGACGGAACAACGGGGGCGGAAGACGAATGCGTCATCACACCAGGCGCCGGTACATCCCAACAGCCGTCGTCGCGCTGACGACGGCGATGGCACTCTCCGGCTGCAGCAGCGACGGATCGGACACCGGCACGGCATCGGGAACAGCCCTTGTGGCGTGGTGCAACCCGGTGAGCCGTACCCCGACGGTCGCCCTCCGCTCGTTCTCCATGCAGAGCGGCACCCAGACCGGCGAGAAGCAGGCAGCGCTTCCGACCGGCGCCGACATCGGGACCATCCTGTGCAACTCCGACCTGGACGGCACGGCACCCCTCACCCGACAGCGCTTCAACAGTGACTTCACCCTGGTCAGCGGCACGCTTCCGGGCCCCGGCGGCAGCGGTACCGTCGCAACCGCCTTCTCGCTGGCGGACGGAAGGGCAGTGGAGCGCAGGTCCGACGGCGGCGCCGGATCCCCGTCCAAGGAGAGCACGCCGTCCAAGGAGAGCGCGCCCACGTTCCAGGCCGGCACCTCGAACCTGTGGTACCAGACCGCTGCCGGCCGTCTCGCCAGCCGTGACCTGGCGCAGCCGGCCGCGGTGCCCGTCGACCACGGCATCTCACCCAGTCCGGAGTTCGTCCTGGCCGGTGACAAGCCGGTGCGTTACCCCTCCGGCGTCGACGCCCGACGGGTTGCGGCAAACCCGGCCGGCACGGTCGCGGCCGGCTTCTCCTACCCCTCACCCGTCCTCTGGCACACGGACGACAGCGCGAACTCCGGTGGAAACTCCCTCGATCAGCCGCTCTACCTCGACCACATCGACCACAACAAGCACGACGGCGAGGAACGCCAGGTCACGGAGATCCCCGGTGCGAGTTCCAACCTCCTGGGCTGCGTGCCACGGCTCTGGATCAACGCCCGGAGTCTGCTCTGCACGAATGAACTCCACTTCTACCGGATCTCGTTCAAAGCCGACTACAGCCGGATCACCGAGGTTGCCAAGCTGTTGCCGGAAAGCCCCAAGATCCGCGACGCCGTCCTCTCGCCGGACGGCAAGGCACTCGCCTACCTGAAAGCCGAAGGTCCGACGGTCGACCTCTACCGGGTGAGCCTTGCCGAGGACGCGAAGCCCGTCGAGGTCGGCCCCCTGCCGACGAACACGGGGGGCATCGGCGACATCGTTCATCTGGTCGCCTGGCAGTAGGCCCTGTCGCTGCGTCAGCCCGTCCGCGGGCTGTGGCCGGACTACTGGCCGGGTCGGTGGTGAAGCACGTCGGCGTACCAGCGGCGGTGCACGATCGGCTCGACGCACAGGACGGCGGCGCCCGCGACCGCACCCACGAGAAGGGAGGCCCGGCCGCCGCCGTCGGCGAGTGCGCCGAGGCAGGCGATGCCCACGGCGAGCGGTCGCAGGAGGGTCAGCGGTCCGAGGCCGATGACCATGGCGAGGGTGCTGGCCCGGAACGGCAGGATGAAGTAGGCCGCGAGTGAGAGCAGGACCGCAGCGGCGTAGAGCGCGAGCGGGAGCAGGTAGCCGATGCCGCCGTCGGCGAGGGCGGCATACGTCCGGGCCCGGTCGGCGGCGGTCAGCAGCACGCCGCCCGCCGTGAGCGCGGGAGCGAGCAGCAGGACGGCGCCGACGGCCAGGCCGCGCAGCGCAGACCGGACGACGGCACGGTGCTTCCGGATCCGGGCGTCCCGTCCGGCGTAGGCGCGGAAACCGCTGAACGCCGCGTCGACCAGGCCGAGCACGGCGAGCGGCAGGGCCGGGGTCACCGTGCGGTCCCGGTGAGCTGCTCGGGGCCCACGAGTCGGCGGGAGGCGCGGCCGAGAGCCTGGCGCAGCGGTGCCTCCAGTTGCGGGCGGATGCCGAGGATCGGGCGCAGGGTGGTGCAGAACGGGTTCGCCAGGCCCCGGGGCTCGTACAGCAGCGGCCGAATGCCAGGGGCGGCCGCAGCGCGCAGCAGCGTCTCGTCACTGTGGGCGCGGAGGGCGGAGACGACGCCGTCGTGGCGTCCGAGTGGATGGCGCATCCGGGCGCGGTGGAAGATCCAGGCGCCGATGGGTGCGAGCCGGGTGGCGGCGATGTCGTAGTGGCAGAAGGCGAGCGCCGGCGAGGCGGCCTGGGCCTGGAAGAACTCCGCCAGAGCGGGGCCGCGGAAGTGGTGCAGCACACCGGTGGAGACGTAGACGGTGGCGGCTTCCGGCAGGTCGAAGGCATTGCCGTGGACGAAACGGCAGTCGAGCCCTTCGGCGCGGGCCAGGCGGTCGGCCTCGCCGACCAGCGCGGCATCGAGGTCGACACCGACGAGTTCGACGGCCGGACCGAGGGCGCCGGTGGCGGCGAGCCAGCGGACGAGGTAGCCGAGCCCGGAGCCGATGTCGACCAGGCGGAACGGCCCGGTGTGCCCGGCGGTCGCGCGGATGGCGGCGAACAGCGGGCCGAGCACGTGTACCAGGCGGTCGCCGATCCGCAGTTCCTCGCTGAGCCGCTGCAACTCGGTGTGCACACTGACCATCAGACGGTCCACGGCCGCCGGGTCGAGCACGTCGTCCCGGTCGGTCGGCAGTGCGTCGACGATGCGGGCCGCGCGCTGGTCACCGCACTCGCGGAGCCGGCGGACCACATCGGCCCGGCGGACCGGCAGACGCGCTCCACTGTGCGGGTCCGTCGCGGTGATCAGGTCGGATATCTCAAGGTGAGGCACGGCCAAGAACCCTAACGGATCCGATTCCGGCTCGACTGTCGGCCGGCTTCCGAAGCGCGCCACGGCCGCTCGCGGTCGAGTCGGCCGAGTCGGCCGAGGCGCCAGGGGTCCGGTGCATCCGTCAGCCAGCTTGCCGGTCCGCCGGTGCGTCGAAGGGGACCGAAGCCGCTGCCGGCACAGTGAGCGCATCGACAGGCCGGACGGCTGACACCATGTCACCCCGTTGTCCGTGCGGGCGGACGTCTCGCACGGACCGGCCACCGGTCATCGGCCACCGGGTATCGGTCAACGCCACCGGCTGCTTCAGGCGGAGGGTTGGCCGGCAGCCCGCAGCTGCACGATTCCCCAGTCGAGTGCTGCCCGCAGATGCGTGGAACTCCCGGTGGACAGCATGATGGACACACCGCCCTGGACAGCGGCGAGCATCGCGGCGGCCGCCTGGTCGACGTCGAGGGACATCGGCAGCAGCCCGTTCTCCTGCAAGGCCCGGATACCGGCGGAGAGGCTGTCCTGCCACTTCCTCAGCAGTTCGACGACCACGGCCCTGGCCCCCGGCTCAGTACGGCCGATCTGCAGGAACAGCGAGCTCAGCGGGCAGTGGTCGCCCTGGGCCTCGTAGCGCTCCACGACGACGTCTCGCCACCGGTGCCAGGCTTCCCAGGAGTCCAGACACCCCAGCTGCGGCATCTGATCGTCCAGCACCCGGTCCGCCTCGTACTGCGCGACCGCGAGCAGCAACGCGTCCTTCCCCGCAGGGAAGTAGTGGAAGAGCTGACTCTTGCTCGTCCCGGTCCGCGTCCGCACGTCGTCCAGTGTTGCGAGCCCGACGCCCTTCTCGCGGAGGACCTCGGCAGCACCTTCGACGATGCGCAGTCGCGTGGCCTGTCCCTTCGGCGTCAGTGCACCCCGCATGATTCCGCTCCTGAGAACAAGTGGACTTCCGGGTCCACACTATCGGGGCACCCACGGACGGCGCATGCGCCCAAGCCCTTCTCCGTGCACCGGTGGGAGCGGCTGTCCGGCGTTCGTCCGGACAACTTCGAGATCTTCCGATCCGGATTCATCCAATCGGTTACCACTCGGTCGTGGCGTCCGACGAATGCGGATGGGCGTCGGCCGGTGCAGGGAGCCGCTACTCTTCGTCCCTGCTCAATCCGGCGACTTCAGCGCCCTGGTGAGTTCCTCCGAATGCCGCGCGAGGTGCTCTGCGTCGGCTCGGTAGTGGAAGTGGTGGCCTGCGGCCAAATGTCCGGCGAACGCCTCACTTCCTGCCGCGGCCTGTGCCTTCATGTGTGCAATCAGGTGTTCCAGCCGCGTGATCGCGACTTCGACGAGGGTGCCGCGGTCTCTGTCGGCCAACTCGTAGGCATCCGCGAACAGACGCAGTCGCCGGGCCTGCTCGTCCGTCGGCACCGCGCCCTCCTCGGGTGCGACGGTCAGCGGAACGAACCGGTATGCGGCATAGGCGACATCCCAGATCCTCGGGCCGGGATGCGCGGTGTCGAAGTCGATCAGAGCCACCGGCAGCCCCTTGCGGAACACCGTGTTGTACGGGGCGACATCGCCGTGGCAGATGACCTCGGCCGGGCCGCGCGAGGGGAAGTACCAGACCGCATCGGCAGGCGGGCAGAAGCCTGCGGTCGCGTCGTGGAAGGCACGGAGAAGTCGGGCTGCGGAGCGCAGCCGCACATCGCCGTCCGCAGAGAGTGGATCGGCACCGACCCGCCCGGGGATGAAGTCCAGTACCTCCCGGCCGTGATCATCCACGCCGTGTGCCCTCGGTGCTCCGGTGAACCCGACGGCGGTCAGATGGTTCAGGAGAGCGTGAACAGCCGGGGTCCAGGGGCCGGTTGGCCGTCGCACCGTTTCCCCGATGCGCACGACATCGTTCACCCCTCCACCTGTGAGGATCTCTTCGTCCATGTAGAGGAAGCTACCGCACTGCGACTTCGCCCCCGAAGCGCCGAAGTCAGTAACTTCGTCTCCCGGCCCTGACCGTTCTCGGGGTACGGATACGCCGTCAGGACCACGGCCCCGACACCGTCCAGGAGCACGGCCCGGGCACCGCACTCCTTCTCGGCGGTGACGACGGCCCGTCCGCCCACGTGATCTCTTGGAACGAGCCCGGGGAAGCTCGGCGCACACCAAGCACACCGTGGGTGCCAGGCGAACCGCGCATACCGGAGTCCGCAGACCACGCACGCCACGCACACCACCAAAGGAGACGCCTCGTGAGCTCGTCCGCCCCGCACTGGTTCCGCTTCCTTCACCGGAGGACGGCGGCGACCACCGCCGTCGCCGTGGCCGTCGGTGCCCTCACCGTCGGCGCGCTCGCCCCGTCCGCCGTCGCCGCCCCCGGGGTCGCCAGGCCGGACACCGTACGGCAGCGTCTGAACACCCTGGTGGCAGAGGACGGTCTGCCCGGCGCGCTGGCGGCCGTCCGAGACCGGGACGGCCGCACCCGTAACTACACTGCCGGCGTCGGCGACGTGACGACCGGCGCCCAGGTGCCGGTCGACGGCCAGGTGCGGATCGGCAGCAACACCAAGACCTTCGTCGCGGTCGTCCTCCTCCAACTCGCCGCCGAGGGAAAGGTGGACCTCGACGCCTCCGTCGACACCTACCTGCCCGGCCTGGTCCGCGGGTACGGGATCGACGGACGCTGCATCACCGTCCGCCAGCTCCTCCAGCAGACCAGCGGACTTCCCAACTACAGCAACTACCTTGGGGACGACGTCCGGTACTTCGAACCCCGCGAGCTGCTCGACATCGCCCTCCGGCACAAGGCCGACTTCGCCCCCGGCACGAAGTGGGAGTACAGCAACACCAACTACGTGCTGGCCGGCCTGATCGTCCAGCAGGTCACCGGCCGGCCGCTCGCCGAGGAGATGGACCGCCGCATCATCCAACCCGTCGGGCTGCACCACACCTACTTCCCCGCCCCCGGTGACGCGACCATCCGAGAGTCCCACCCCGAGGGCTACTACCGGGACTCGGCAGGCACGCCGCTGCGCGACGTCACCGAAATCGATCCCTCCTGGGGCTGGGCGGCAGGCCAGCTGATCTCCACCAACTCCGACCTCAACCGGTTCTTCACCGCGCTCCTGGCCGGCCGCCTCCTCCCGCCGGCCCAGCTGGCCCAGATGCGCACCACCGTCCCCGCTGACAGCACCTTCGGCTCCGGCGCCCGCTACGGACTGGGGATCGTCAGCATGCCACTGTCGTGCGGGGGTCTCTATTGGGGCCACGGAGGCAGTTTCCCGGGGTACGAGACCCGGGGCGGCGCCACCGACAGCGGCCGCTCCGTCAACGTCGCAGTGACCATGCAACTGACCGACCAGGCATCCAGGAAGCGTGTCGAGAGTGTCGTGGACACAGCCCTGTGCCGCTGAACCACGCCCCCCGAACCACGCTCTCCGGGCCGTGCCGTCGAAGTGATCACCGGCAGCCGCACCGCGCGGCTGGTGCGGCGCATATCGCCGCCAGTGATGGCGCACCTGCCGCGCCGGCCCGCGACCGAGTATTCCGGACCACCTGGGAGCAGTCGTGGACCGGCGGTCGCGCCTTCACCGCCGAATGTCGCGGCCGGCCGTGTCCCGGTCCGAGTCGTCGTCTCGGACCGGGTACCGGTGGCTGGGCTCGGCGACCACCCCGGGGGGATCCGGAGCCCGCGTTCGAGGTCCCCTTCCCGTCCTGGGGCTCAGCGGTTCTTGAACTCCTCGATGGCTCCCCGGACGGCCTCCTGCATGGCGTTGCTTCCGGCGTGCCCCGAGTCCTCGATGATGTGCAGGCGAGCGTCCGGCCACGCCTTCGCCAGCTCCCACGCCGTCTGCACCGGGCTGCCCATGTCGTGCCGGCCGTGCACCAGCACCCCCGGGATGCCCGCCAGTTTGTGGGCGTTGCGCAGCAGTTGGTCCTCCTCCAGCCAGGCGTTGTTGCTGAAGAAGTGGGCGCAGATCCGTACGAACGCGATCCGCGCGTCGGTCTCGCGGTCGCTGTACATGCCGGGTAGGCCGTTGGGTTCGTTGGAGATGACCGCGTCCTCCCAGGTGAGCCAGTCGGCGGCGGCCTTCTCCCGATTTGCAAGGTGGGCAAGGTTTTTGACGTGTCGTCAACCAGGTGGTCGGCCCGGGGGTCGTGCTCTGTTGCCGGGCGGGACGAGGGCGACGGACCTCGGCAGCCGTCCGTGCTCCCGCTCCGCAGCCTGCCGGGCAGACGGACTCCGGCCTGCCCATCGGAAAGCCCAAGCGCTACCACCGCGGCACACCGCCCGGCCCCCAGCCGGCCTCGGCACGCGTGGACCTGTGGTTCGCCACCCAAGAACCCGTCGATGCTCGGTGGCCTGCTGGTCACGGCCGCCGACACGGGCGCCGAGCCGTCCCCGGTCTGGCGGGCCCGCCACCGACTGCACCCGGACTGACGGCCGCCACGCTTGCCACCGGCGGGACCCGGACGGCCGCCACGTGCGACGGCCCCTGACCGGGCGCAGGTCAGTGTGTCCCAGAGCCGGCGTGCGTGCTTCATTCCTGCGGCGCGCGGTGGAGCAGCCGTCGGGCGCCGGAGCGGACGGCGGGCAGGACCTGGCCGGTCAGGCGCTGTGAACGCAGCGCCGCCCGTGCCGCGTTCGCTCCGCAGGCGCCGTGGACGCCGCCGCCGGGGTGGGCCGACGACGAGGCGAGGTAGAGGTTGCGCACCGGGGTCTCGGGCCGGCCGGTGCCGGGGACCGGTCTGAGGACGAGCTGCTGGTGGACGGCGGCCGTGCCCCCGTTGAGCGCCCCGCCGACGAGGTTCTCGTCCAGGGCTTCCAGGACGCTCGGGCTGAGGATGCGGCGTGCGAAGATCCGGGACCGGAAGCCGGGCGCGAAGCGCTCGACCTGGCGTTCCAGCCGGTTGGCCATGGCCTCGCTCTCGCGGGTGTCCCACCGCCCGGCGATGGAGTCGTAGCCGAGGTCGGCGGTGATCTTCTGCGGGACGTGGGTGTAGGCCCAGGCCGACTCGGTGCCCGGGGGCGAGCGGGTGGGATCGGCGGTGGTCATCTGCCCGAGCAGGGCGAACGGGCGTCGCGGAAGGCGCCCGGTGGTGACCTGGAGGGCGTAGTCGCTGAGTTCGTCCAGGTCCGCGCCGAGGTGGACGGTGCCCGCCGCGGCGGCCTCGCGCGCGGCCCAGGGGATGGGGGCCGAAAGCGCCCAGTCGACCTTGAACGTCGAGAAGTCCCACTGGAAGCGACCGAGGTCCTCCCGCAACCGCGAGGGCAGGTGCTCCCAGCCGACGAGCTGTCCGTACAGAGCCGTGGCCGGCACGTCCGCGAGGACCGCGCGCCCTGCCCGGTACGCCTGGCCGTCGGCGGTGCGCACACCCAGCGCCTTCCCGGAGCGCACCACGACCTCCCGCACCCGCTGGCCGCAGTGGACGTGTCCGCCACGCGACTCGAACCGGCGAACCAGGGCCTGGGTGAGGGTGGACGAGCCGCCGACCGCCACGGGCCAGCCGAACTGCTGGCCCAGCATCGCCAGCAGCCAGCCGAAGGCCGCGCTTCCCACCGCCTCCGGCAGCAGGTCCGCGTGCAGCGCGCAGCCCGCCAGCAGCAGGCCGGCTCCCGGCTGGGTGAACTCCTCCTCGGCGAGGCGGCGCACCGGGACCGTCATGAACCGCGCCGCCCGCAGCACCCCGTCGGCCCGCAGTGCGCGGGCGAGCGCCGCAGCGGGCTTCAGCGGCGGAAACGGGGTGAACAGGGTGTGCAGCAGGTGCGGGTCCATGCTGGTCCACAGCGAGGTGAGCCGCTCCCAGGCCGCGGCGTCCGCCGCGCCGAAGCACCGTTCCATCCGCTCCCGGGTTTCGTTCAGGCCCAGGTGCACAGTGGCGCAGCGGCCGTCGGGCAGAGGGTGCGCCAGCACCGTGGGGGCGTGGCTCCACCGAAGTCCGTACTCCTCCAGCCGCAGCGCTTCGATGACCGGAGACGCCCTGGCCAGGGGGTGGAAGGAGCTGAAGACGTCCGACACGAACGCGGGGTCGACGCCCCGGTCGCTGCGCACCGCCCCGCCCGGCACGTCCTGGGCTTCCAGGACGTCCACCTCCCATCCGGCGTCGGCGAGGAGGTTGGCGGCCACCAGCCCGTTGGGGCCGGCGCCCACGACGATCGCATCAGCCATCTCACGCCTCCCGGATCCCCCCGCTCTTCACGCTAGCCAGCGCCCGCCCCGGCGGCGAGACGGGTCGTGCGGAGGCCACGCGCCCCGCCGCCACCGGTTTGTGTCCGTCTGCACCGCAGGAGGGTTGAAGCCCGGTGGCTCCCCCCATCCCGGGCAGCCCGCTCGGTAGCACCGCGGCTCACACGGTGATGGTCTTGTACTCGATGTACTGGGTCAGACCGACGGCGCCGTACTCGCGGCCGACGCCGCTGGCCCCGAAGCCGCCGAAGGGGCCGTCGAACCCGATCGGGGCGCCGTTGACGGTGACGGTGCCGGTGCGCATCCGGCGGGCCACGTCCAGGGCGTGGTCCTGGTCGGCGGACCAGACGCCGCCGGACAGTCCGTACTCGGAGGCGTTGGCGATGCGGACCGCGTCGTCCTCGTCGTCGTAGGGGATGACCACGAGCACCGGCCCGAAGATCTCTTCCCGGGCGATGCGCATGGAGTTGTCGACGTCCGCGAAGAGGGTCGGGGTGATGTAGTTGCCGTTCTCCAGGCCGGTCGGCACCTGCGGGCCGCCGGTGACCAGCCGGGCACCCTCCTGCACGCCGATGCCGATGTACTCGCGGACGCGCTGCTGCTGGTCGGGGCGGACCATGGGGCCGATGAAGGTCTGCTCGTCGCTCGGGTCGCCCACCGGGAGGGATTCCAGCAGTTCCTTCAGTGAGGTGACGACGTCCTCGTAGCGGCTGCGCGGTGCGAGGATGCGGGTGTGCGCGATGCACGCCTCGCCGTTGTTGAGCAGGGAGGCGTACTTCAGTCCCCGGGTCACCTGGGCGAGGTCGGCGTCCGCCAGGATGACGGCGGCGGACTTGCCGCCCAGCTCAAGGCTGACGCGCTTGAGCTGTTCCCCGGCCAGGGAGGCGATCCTGCGGCCGGCCCGGGTGGAGCCGGTGAAGGCGATCTTGTCGACGTCCGGGTGCGACACCAGGTATTCGCTGGTCTCCCGGTCGGCGGGCAGCACACTGATCACGCCCCGGGGCAGGCCGGTCTCCTCCAGCAGTCGTGCGAGCAGGTTCATGCTGAGCGAGTTCTCCGGTGACACCTTGAGGACGACGGTGTTGCCTGCGAGCAGCGCCGGAACGATCTTGGCGAGAGCGGCCGAGAATGGGGAGTTCCAGGGGATGACGGCGGCGATCACGCCGATGGCCTCACGGCGCACCACCGAGCGGAAGGTCGCGGCGGGGTCGGACGGTTCCAGCGTCTCCTCCCAGCCGAACTCCTCGGCCGCCTTCAGGTAGGCGTTGGCCTGCCGGGTCAGTCCGGGCTGCCCTGCCCGGGTGAACCAGATCGCCGAACCGTTCTCGGCGGAGACGAGTGCGGCGATCTCTGCCGCACGGGCCTCGCGCAGTGCGTTCAGCCGGCGGATGAGCGCGATCCGCTCGGCCGGGGACGTCCGTGGCCACGGACCCTCGTCGAATGCCGCGCGGGCCGCGGCGACCGCGCGGTCGACGTCCGCCGGGAGGGCCTGCGCGGCGCGGCCGATGACGCTGCGGTCGTGCGGGGACGCGATGTCGAGCAGAGCGGAGCCGCTCGGAGCGCTCCACGCGCCTCCGATGAAGAGCCGGTCGTTGATGATCATTGCTCGTTCCTCCTCGTCGTGCGCCGGGGGTCGGCATCATGAGCCGGGCTCGGCGTGGAATAACTGTCTCATTCGTGTGGCAGTTAATGCAACACCGGCTCATCCGAGAGGCGGTTGTTCCTGGAGACGTCACTGAGGTGATGTACTTTTGCTCCGTGAGAGCTGATGCCGCACGCAACCTGGAACTGGTCCTGACCACGGGGGCCCGCATGCTCGCCGACGACCCGGCGGTGAGCATCGCCGCCATCGCGGCGGAGGCCGGGATGGACCGGCGCACCGTCTACCGCCGCTTCGCCTCGCGCGAGGAGCTGCTGGCCGCCGTGTACCAGGCGCGCTACGACGCGGTCGAGGCGGCGCTCGACGCCGCCAGGCTGCGCGAGGCGCCGGTCGCGGTGGCCCTGCACCGCTACGTCGAGGGGATCATCGCGGTCAACCGCAAGTGGCCGGTCGAACTCGATCGCGTGCGCGCCGAGGAGTCGATCCGTGAACGGCGCGGCCGCATGATCGAGGAGGTCGACGTCTTCCTGCGTCGCGCGACCGCTGAGGGACTGCTGCGGTCGGACCTGCCGGACGGATGGGTGGGCGTGCTCCTGCCGCAGCTCATGCACCTCGCCTCGCAGCAACTGTCCGAGCTGAGCCCCGCCCGGGCCGCCGACGTAGTGGTCGACACCCTGCTGCGCGGGGCGGGCGTCGCGTAACACTCGCACCCCCGCACGCGTCGGTGGACCGGTGGCCGGCTTGTCACCGCCCGGCTGCGCAGGTGAGGTCCCGG
Organism: Kitasatospora sp. NPDC056138; assembly: GCF_042264695.1. NCBI lineage: Bacteria > Bacillati > Actinomycetota > Actinomycetes > Kitasatosporales > Streptomycetaceae > Kitasatospora > Kitasatospora sp. NPDC056138. The sequence continues at coordinate 15,121 of NZ_JBHJVK010000033.1, forward strand.
TGATCCGCAGCCGTTCGGCCCGGGACCGCCTGCGTCGCGGCCTGTGCCCGCAGGGCCTCGGCGTGGTCCTGCCGCAGTCGGATCCGGCTGCCGGGGATCCGGGTGGCGGTCAGTCGCCGGTCTTGACCTTCTTCATGGTCAGGTGGGATTCGACCCGGAGGATGCCGGGGAGGCCGGTGAGCTTGCTCGTGAGGAAGGTGCTGTACGCGGCGTGGTCGGCGACGGCGACGCGCAGGAAGTAGTCGGGGCGGCCGAACATCCGGCGGAGCTCGACGACCTCCTCGTAGGAGGCCAGGGTCCTCTCCAGCGTCTCGATGGTCTTGAGGTCGTTGGCGTACACCTCGACGTCGACCATGACTTCCAGGCCACGGCCGACGGCCTCCGGGTTGATGACGGCACGGTAGCCGGCGATGACGCCGGCCTCCTCCAGTCGCTTGAGGCGGCGCAGGCACGGCGGCGGGGTCAGGCCGACCCGCTTGGCCAGTTCCACGTTGGTCAGCCGACCGTCCTGACGCAGGTGAAACAAAATGTCTCTGTCGATCGCATCGAGGATGAATTCATTGCTCACAGCCCCATCCTAGGGGAACTATTGGCAACCATATGTGGTGATTTTCCGTCTAAAGTTTCAGCATGACCGCGTTTTCGGTCGCTGCAAGCGATCCTCCTCGTCCTGCCCCCGCCCCCGCCCCCGCGCCCCCGTCCCGACCCCGGTCCGAGGCCCTGGCAGCGCTGGGGGATTCGGCCTCCGTGGGTCTGGGCCTGCTGCCGCTCGGCCTCGCCCTCGGCGTGCTCATCACGCAGGCCCGCCTGCCCTGGTGGTTCGCGAGCCTGTCCACCGCGGTCGTCTACGCCGGCTCGTTCGAGTTCCTCCTCGTCAGCCTCGTCCTCGCGGCCGCACCCCTGGCGACGGTCGCGCTGACCGCCTTCCTGGTCAACGTCCGGCACGTGTTCTACGCGCTGTCCTTCCCGCTGGAGCGCGTGCACGGGCGCCTCGCCAGGGCCTACAGCACCTTCGCCCTGACCGACGAGGCATACGCCCTGGCCGCGGGCCCGCAGGCCCGTTCCTGGTCCGGCGCGCGCCTTCTGTGGCTGCAGGTGTTCATGCAGCTGTACTGGGTCGGCGGTGCCACCACCGGCGCCCTGCTCGGCTCGGTCGTACCCGACAGCGTCACCGGCCTGGGGTTCGCCCTGACCGCCCTGTTCACCGTGCTGGCCCTGGACGCCGTCCGGGAGCGGCGCGACGACCTGCCCACTCCCGTCCTCGCGCTGCTCAGCGCACTGGCCGCCCGGCTCCTCTGCCCCGGGCAGCTGCTCCCGGTGGCCTTCACCCTGTTCACCGCCGCGCTTCTCGCCCGACACCTCGCCACCAGCAGGAGGACATCCCGTGCCTGACGCCCGCTACCTGATCCTGGCCGCCGTCGTGGCGGCCGGTGTCACCTGGGCCCTGCGAGCCCTGCCCTTCGCCGTCCTGGCCCCCTTGCGCGCCAGCGCCACCGTCCGGTACCTCGGTGCCCGCATGCCGGCCGGCGTCATGGTGATCCTCTTCGTCTACTGCCTGCGGGACGTCCCACTGCACCGGTCGCAGTCCGCCGTCCCGCTCGCGGCGCTGGCCGTCACCGTCGGGCTGCACCTGTGGCGCCGCAACGCCCTGCTCAGCATCATCGGCGGCACCGCCGCCAGCGTGATGCTGGCCAGCACCCTCTTCGCCCACTGAGAACGGACTCTCAGGTGCTCACCGTCGGGTGCGGGCGGCTCTCCACGGCGGTGAGCCCGGCCAGCCGGGGGCCGACCGCGGGCTCACCGCCTGCTCGCCGCTTCGACGAGTGGCTCGGGAAGGCCGAGCGGGAGCAGGACGCGTGGGCGGAGGGCCCTACACCGGCCGCGGGCGGCTCGGCGGTAGTGCGTCCGGGCTGCGGCCGCTGCCCGCCGCGAGGTCCGGAGCCGACCAACTGTCCAGCAGGCGCAGCGCGTGCGCGGAGGGGCTGTCGGGCTCGGCGGTGTAGAGGTAGAGGGCCTGGTCCGGGTCGTCGGGCAGGGTGAGGGACTCGTAGTCCAGGACCAGTTCGCCGACGAGCGGGTGGTGGTAGCGCTTGGTGCCGTGGGTGTACTCGAGGACGTCGTGGTCGGCCCACCACCGGCGGAAGTCCTCGTCGTGCACGGACAGTTCACCCACCAGTTCGGTCAGGCGGGGGTCGTGCGGATGGCGCCCCGCGTACAGGCGCAGGGCGGCCACCGCGCCGCGGGCCGCAGTCTGCCAGTCGGTGAGCAGGCCGCGGGCCGCGGGGTCGAGGAAGATGAACCGGGCGAGGTTGCGGTGGCGGTGCGGCTTCGCGTCGAAGTCGGTGTAGAGGGCCTTCGCGAGTGCGTTGGCGGCCAGCACGTCCAACCGGTTGCCCAAGATCATCGCGGGGGTGTCGGTCAGCGAGTCGAGGAGCCTGAGCAAACCGGGCCGCACCCGCTGCGGCGGAACGACACGGCGACGGGCCGATCCCGGCCCGGGACGGGCCAGGTCGAACAGATGGGCGCGCTCGACCGCGTCCAGGCGCAGCGCGCGGGCCACAGCCTCCAGGACCGCTGCCGAGACGTTCGGATTGCGCCCGCGTTCCAGCCGGACGTAGTAGTCGGCGCTGATCCCGGCCAGCCGGGCCACCTCCTCGCGGCGCAGCCCCGGTACGCGGCGCCGGCCGGTGTCCGGTCCCAGGCCGGCCTCGCGGGGAGCGACCCGGGCCCTGCGGGAGCGCAGGAAGTCGCGCAGCTCGAGGTTGGGCTCGCGCCCTGCTGACGTGCTCATCCACCCAGGCTAGGGCGGCGTGCGCCGCTACCGCGCAGTCAGAGGGGGTCTGGCGGACCCCCCGTACACCCTGCCCCCGCTGCCGGTGCGCGGCGCGCCGCGTCCGGTGGTCTTCTGGAGAACGGCACGCAGTTCGTACCTGGCAGTTCGTACCTGTTCGAGAGGAATCGCCTTGTCCAAGCCCCTGATCGTCATCACCGGTGCCAGCTCCGGCATCGGCGCAACCACCGCCCGCCTGCTGTCCGCCCAGGGGCACCCGCTGCTGCTCCTCGCCCGGCGGCTGGAGAAGCTGGAGGAGCTCGGTCTGCCCGACACCCTGTGCCGCAAGGTCGACGTTACCGACCGGGACGCGGTCGAGGCCGCCGTGCGCGAGGCCGAGGAGCGGTTCGGGCCGGTGGACGCGATCGTCAACAACGCCGGGGCCATGCTCCTGGGCCGGATCGCGGACCAGGGCGCCGAGGAGTGGGACCGGATGATCGACCTGAACATCAAGGGCGTGCTGTACGGCATCCGCGCCGTCCTTCCCGGCATGCTCGCCCGCGGCGCCGGCACGATCATCAACGTCAGCTCCGTGGCCGGCCGCAAGACCTTCCCGAACCACACCGCCTACGTGGGCACCAAGTTCGCCGTCCACGCCATGTCGGAGAACCTCCGCGAGGAGGTCGCCTCCAGCGGCGTCCGCGTGGTCACCATCGCCCCCGGCGCCGTGGAGACCGAACTGCTCTCCCACACCACCGACGAGCGGATCAAGCAGGACTACGAGGCGTGGAAGGAGTCCGCCGGCGGCGCCCTGGACCCGCAGGCCGTGGCCGAGGCCATCGCCTACGCCTACCGACAGCCGCGGAACGTCACCATCCGTGAGATCGTCCTCGCCGCCACCGGCCAGGAGGGCTGACCGGCACCGCACCGCGGGGACGGTCGGTGTCGGGGGAGGGGGAGGATCCGGGCGAACGTTCCGGTGACCTGCTTCTGATGGCGGGCGTCGAGGGGGCGGGCCACCCGGCCCGCCTCTTCGACGTTCCCGGCTGCTGTCCGGTCTGAAACTCGCTCCAGCCCGGTACGGCCGCACGGCCGCCGGCCGTTCGCCGAAGGATCCCGTCTCCAGGAGCCGGTGTTGACCTGCCCGTCGGGAAGGGGAGCGAGGCTGCTCCGGGGCCGTCTGGACCGGGCCGGGCGGCGCACGCAGGATGCCTGCTCAGCGCTGCCTGGCTGTGGCGGCGGCTGTGGCTGCGGGGTCGGTGGCGGCCTGCGCGAGGTTCTGTTCCAGCCGTACCTGTCGGAGGTCACCAAGCCGGAGCCTGGCCCGGGCCAGGTCCGGATCAAGGTCAAGGCCGCCTCCGCGAACCCTCTCGACATGAAGATCCGATCCGGCCTGCTCGCCGACTCCGTCGCCCTGACCGGTGACAGCGCACACGTCATCACCATCGCCGACACGTTCGCCGCGCAGTACGGCGTGCGCTTCAGCGCCAGCAGCGCCGACCAGGGCGGGGAGTCCCTGCCGGAGCTGGTGCGGCCGGCCGCCACCGGCAGGTTCACCGTGCCGATCCGGCGCACCTACCCGCTGGCCGAGGCCGGCCGGGCTCACACCGACCTGACGGCCCGTCGCAACCGGGGCAAGGCCGTCCTGCTTCCCTGACTCCCTTGGGGCGCCGCCTCCTTGTGCCGCCTCGCGACTGCTGGAAACGGGCGAGGCGGCCCCGGAGCCGGAGCGCCGAAGCGGAGGCCCACCAGTGCAGTGGGGCGGCGTTCCCAGGTGCCGCTCCTGGCTGCTGCCGTGACCGGAGGGGGCCGCCGGGTTCCGGCTCGCGGCCGGGGCGACCCGTCAGGACGGCGTCGTGACCTATTCAGGTGCGATCCACGGGTCGGTCCCCGTAGTTTCGGCGTCATGAACCGTGCCTTCGTCCCCGACGACTTCAGTGTCCCCTTGGCCCTGGTCGCTCCGGAGTTCCGGCTGGAGCCCCTGGGGCCCCAGCACAACGCCGGCGACTTCGCGGCCTGGACCAACAGCATCGAACACATTCGTGCGACCCCGGGCTTCCGCACCTGGGGATGGCCTCCGGCGGCCGGGATGACCTTGGAGGAGAACCGCGCCGACCTGCAACGTCACGCGGACGACTTCGCCCGGCGCAAAGGGTTCACCTACACCGTCATCGAGGCCGGGGGCGACGAGGTGATCGGGTGCGTCTACATCTATCCCTCCCGCACTGACGACCATGACGCCGACGTCCGTTGCTGGGTCCGGGCCGACAGGGCCGAACTGGACGCGCCGCTGCGCGCGAGCGTGGCCCGCTGGCTGACGGAGCAGTGGCCGCTCGGCAGGATCAACCATGAGCCTCGCTGAGAACGTGCTCACTCCGCAGAGGCCGAGTCACACCGGCTGCCGCTCCCGTGCGCCCTTGACGGGTTGCCACGAGGCGGTGGACGGTCGTGCAGAAACCGCGCAACAGGTGTGGTGCGGAGGGGCGTTACGGCACTGCAACTGATCGTCCCGGGGGCAACCGGGCCGCCCGTGCCGCCGAAGTCAGTCGGCGGCCGGTGGGGGCACATCAACACCCAGCATCGAATACATGATCATATCCCGACGCTCGTCGCCCACCTGCTGCCAGCCGCGGAGCAGGCCCTCGCGTTGAAAGCCCACGCGCTCAGCCGTGCGCTGTGACGCGGTATTCCACGGTTCGACATACAGCTGAAGACGGGGAATCCGCAGGTCGGCAAGGGCCCAGCGGGCAACCGCGCGGAGGGCTTCCGCCGCAGTCCCCTGGCCACGGGCCGACCCGGCGAGCCAGTACCCGAGCGACGCTCGTCCCTCACCCCGGTCCCTCAACCAGAGACCGACCGCCCCCACCGGGCGCCCGTCCTCGGCCCGCACGATGACGAACGGATACCCGCTACCAGTGGACGCGCGCTCCCACTGCCGCCGGACGAAGGCTTCGCCCGCCGCCTGGGAGTACGTCGCGGGAACGGTCGTGATCAACGGGATGTAGTCGTCACCCGACGCCTCCCGGACGAGTGACAGATCTCCGAGCTCCCAGGCGCGGAGCAGGAAGCCGTCGCCGGCAGTCAAGCGGGGGACGTCCAGAGGGGTGACCATGCCGACATCCTGCCGGGATGACCGCCGTGACGCACTCCGGTTTCTGCTGTCGTCCGGGCGCCCCGGTCGGGTCGAGCGACACGATCGCCAAGCAGACGCACGTCAACGCCGCCTGCTCGTCCGGGAAGTGTCCGCGCGAGCGGACGGCCTTGCGGACTCGGGCGTCGACCGACGCGATCACGACGCAGGTTGTCCGCCAGTGTGCCGATGGTCCGGATGGCCGTCTGATCGGCCGTCAGCAGTCGCCTGTGGGGCGTTGCGCCTGAACCCGGTTGGGCACTAGCGTTGTCGGCATGACTGCCGGGTCGGCTATGAGCCATGCACGAGTGAGGCACCCGGCCTCGGCTTGAGTCCGGGGCGGGCGCGAGGCCCGCCGTTCGCTCTCCATGTCTTCTGTACCGGCGCCCACTTGCGGCGCTTTCTTCCCAAGACCCGGAGAGAGTCGACGACATGTCGTACCACGAACAGCACACGGACACGGCGACCACCGCCGTCCAACTCAACCACACGAACGTCTACGCATCGGACCGGCAGCTGTCGGCCGAGTTCATCGCCTCGGTTCTCGGCCTGAAGGTCGGTGTCCCGTTCGGGCCGTTCCTGCCCGTCGACCTCGGCAACGAGGTGACGCTCGACTACTACGAGAAGCGCGACGAGCCGGTCCAGCCGCAGCACTACGCCTTCCTCGTGTCGGAGGAACAGTTCGACGGCATGATCGCCCGGCTGGAGGCGGTCGGTGTCACCTACTACGCCGACCCGCACCACACCGAGCCGGGCCGGATCAACCGGCTCTTCGGCGGGCGTGGCGCCTACTTCGCCGACCCGGACAGGCACAACATGGAGATCATGACCCGGCCCTACATCCGGCCGTAGGCGCGGGACGCGGCCCCGCACTGCCGGGCCGGAGCGGGGCCGCGTCCGTCACGAGGGCTCGGTGGCGACGAGTCGGGACCCGGTGCGGCGCGTACCGGCGGGTGCCGGTTCTGCCGGGGGAGCAACGGGCGGCGGCTGCCTGCGGGTGCGGGTGCGGGTGCGGGTGCGGGGGCGGGTGCGGTGGCCCGGTGGTGCCGGTCGCGGGGCGGGGCGGGCCCACCGCCGGCGGGCCAGGAGCCGGGCGGGCCCGCGCCGGGGCCCCCGCGCGGCCGGGGGGGGGGGGGGA
>NZ_JBHJVK010000033.1:22168-47557 GCF_042264695.1 Kitasatospora sp. NPDC056138
CCGGGCCGGCCCGTCCGCGAGCGGCCCGTTCGCCGGGCGGCCCGGCGCGGTGCCCGCCGCGCGCGCGGCTTCGGTCGGCATTTCGAGGTGGGGTCAGACTCGCACCTGGTGGCCGTCGATCGGAGTCGGACGTTCGCGACGTGCGCCACCGGGCGTGTCGCTCTCCGGCGGCGCCGGCATGAGGCAGATCACGGCCCCGGGCAGGGCGGTCGTTTCCTTGATCGATGTGTGGCGCCCGCGTAGATTGGCCCGGTGAGGGGTGGATTGCGGGAACGGTGGAGAGACCGGCCACGGCGGGTGAGATGGACGCTCGCGGTGTACTTGATCGGCTTCCTTGAGGGGGCCGGTGCCCATTTCCTGGATCTGATCAGAGGCGGGATCCACGTCTACGCCTCCTTCGCCCCGGTGCCGCTGCAGGTGTTCTTCGTCAGCCTGGCCGTCCTGGACCCGTTGGTCGTCGTGCTGGTGGGCCTCGTGTCGCCGGTAGGGGTCCGATTGGCCTGTGGTGTGATGACGCTGGACGCCGTCACGAACTGGATCGTCAACTGGCCGCAGTTGCGGGAGAATCCGGCATGGCTGCTGCGTCCCGTCGGGTTGCTGCCCATCACGCTCTTCGGCCTGTTCGTCATCGCCTCCTCGGGTCCCGTGCTTCGCGCCATGACGGGGACGACGGAGCGTCTCGGCTGCACGACCCGGTAACGGCCGTGCGCGGGCCGGGAAGGCGGGTCACCCGCTTCGCGGAGTGCTCTCCCGCGCGGTCGGTCGGTTCCGACACCGGGCAACCGACGTCATGGGACGGCACGCCGGCGGCCTCGTCTCCTCCCCGGTCGTCTCCCCGAACGAGCCGGTTCCGTCGGTGACTTGAGGTACCGAGTCTCCCGTGTGGTGGTCCGGCCACCGGAACGGAAGCTATCGATCGCAGAACGAGCAGGTCACGCGAAGGCACTTCCGGTCGTTCCGAAGATCATCCGGCCACATACTGGAGCCCGCCACCGCACGTCTGCGCTGCTGGTGCGCCCCACTTCAGCGAGAAGGAAGTTCCATGCTCTCCAAGCGTCTTGTCCCAGCTGCCGTCATCTGCGGTGTCCTGGTCGCCGGGACCACCGCCTGCGGCGGCAACAAGGACAAGTCCGCCGCGGCGGCACCCGCGGCCGCTGCCTCCTCGGCCGCCTCCGCCCCGCCGGCCGCGGCCCCCGGACCGGCCCTCGACACCGGGAAGCTCACCGCCGACGAGATCGAGAGCCGGATGAAGGCCGTGATGATCCAGGCGGGATCGTTGACGATCGACGGCACCGCCACCGTGGACGGCGAGAAGACCGCGGTACACCTCGCCGAGGACCAGAAGGGCAACTGCACCGGCACGGTCGAGGCCGGCTCCAGCGGTTCGTTCGAGCTGCGGAAGACCGCTTCCCGGACCTGGATCAAGCCGGATGTCACCTTCTGGAAGTCCATGGGAGGCAAGCAGGTCTCCGACCAGAAGGTTGTCGACGCGGTCGTCCAGCTCCTCAAGGGCCTGTGGCTCACCGGTGGTCAGGACGACCAGGACCTCAAGGGGATCGCCGACGAGATGTGCGGGATGGCCGCAGGCATGGCCGCGGACGACAGCAAGCTCAAGCTCACCAAGGGCGAGGCCGGTACCGTCGACGCGGTCAAGACCTTCAGCCTCGACATGACCGACGAGGACGGCACCACGGGCAAGCAGTACATCGCGACCGAGGGCAAGCCGTACCTCATCCGGATAGCGAACGGCCCGAGCGACGCGTCCAACCAGTTCACCTTCAGCGACTTCGGCAAGCCGGTCACCGTCGAGGCGCCCCCGGCGGACGCGGTGGTGGACGACAGCGTGTTCGAACAGAAGCTCAAGTCCTCCTGATCTGAGTGCCGGGAGGAGGGCGGCCGGGCGCGCGCCCGGGGCCGCTCGGGCGGTCCCTGCTGCCCAGGCGGCCCCCCGGAGGTAGCCCCTTCCGGTCTGCGGGGCGATCCGGTCCGGCGTGTCCTCCCCGGCGGCTCAGGGTGCCGGGCCGCCGGGGGAGCGGTCCGACCTGCGGTGCGGCAGAAGCCGAGAAGAACGGCCGTGCGGTCGTCGTCCTGTGACAGGTGGAACCGTGCTCGGTACGGGGATTCGGGGCTCATCCCGTTCGGCCGGTGCTCCGTCACCCGGGTCTGCCCGGGTGACGCGCATCACTCTCCGGCGCTGTCACATTCCCGGACGGTGTGCTGTCCACCTGTCGGGCGCGGTCGTCGTTCCGCGCCGCTGCCGGCCAGGAGAAGGGGACGAAGATGGAGACCTTGACGGTTCGACGCGTGATCGCAGCACCGATCGCGGAGGTGTTCGACTGGTGTGCCACGACCACCAACTACACCCGCTCCCCGCTCATCCTCAGGGCGCGACTTGCCCGAGCGGGTGCGGGTGCGCCGTACGGAGTGGGTGCGATCCGGCTGCACACGTGGGCGATCGGCTGGTTCCGTGAGCGGGTCACCGTCTACAACCCGCCGTACGACTTCGACTACACCGTCGAGCGCAGCTTCCCGCCGTCCCGGCACGAGCTCGGCCGGATGACCTTCACCGAGGTCGCCGAGGGCACCGAAGTCGCGTGGACGACCACCTTCCAGGTCCGTCTCCCGTTCGGCGCGGTCCTCACCCGGGTACTGGCCGAACCGGGCATCGCCCACACCTTCGGGAAGGTTCTCGAGGCCGCCGACACCGCCCTGACGGCCGGCCCGGCCGCCGGTCACAAGTGATCGCTGCCGGGCCGGGAACACAGGGGCGGGAACGCAGGAGAGGGCCGGTGTCGGCGCTGCTGCGGCGGCTCAGGGAACCGGCCAGAGGCGGACGGATCCGCCGCGGAGTCCCGCCGCGAGGGTCTTCCCGTCCGGGCTGAACGCCACCGCCTCGATGGAACTGCCGCTGGTGAAGGTGGAGGTGGCCGATCCCGAGGCCGTGTCCCACAGGAAGGCGTTCCCGTCCTCGTCGGCGCTGGCCAGGATCCGCCCGCCCGGGTGGAAGGCCAGCGCGTGGATGTCGGCCTTGTGGCGGTCCAGGGTGGCGATGTCCTGGCGGGAACCGGCGTTCCACAGCCGTACCGTGTAGTCCCGCTGTGCGACGGCCAGGATCTGGCCGTCCGGGCTGAACACCCCGAGTTCCAAGAGCTGGTTCTTCCCGTCGCCGACAGTGGCTACGACCCGGTCGGCGGGCATCTGCCGCACCTGGGCCGGATTGCCGCTGGCCAGCAGGGTGCCGTCCGGGCTGAACGCCGTCGGCCCGAGCTTCGAGTCCTCGTGCACGGCGAGACTCCGGCCCGAGGACACGTCCCACACGTACAACCCCATGGGGCTGCTCGAGGCCAGCGTCCTGCCGTCCGGGCTGAGGTCGACAGAACCGAAGTAGCCCTGCTGGAGCTCGAACGACGTGGCTCCGGTGAAGGTGCCGACGGCGCGGCCGGTGGCGACGTCCCACAGCTGGACCTGGTTCTTCTCCGCTCTGACCAGGCGTTCGAGATCCCGGCTGAACACGTTGGGCTGGGTGTACTCGGCGATGGCGATGTGGGTGACGGTGCTGTGCCGGGTGGACGTGTCCCACCGCCAGATCGTGCCGTCCGGGCTGGAGGCGGCCAGCGTCCTGCCGTCCGGGCTGAAGGCGAGTGCGCCGATGCCATCGGGGCCTTTGAGAGAGTTGCCGTCGTCCCGGTTCAGGAGGAGGGGCACTCCGATCGCGGCGGCCGCGGTGGCCGCAAGGCCGCCGAAGATCAGCCTTCGCCGTGTCACCCGTGCCGTGGCGGGCTCGGGGACGGACGGTATCGGTGCTGCGGGTGCTGCGGGTGTCGCAGGTGTTGCGGGTCCTGCCGGGACAGGGCCCGTCTCCGTGGCGGCGTACGGATTCGCGCCCGCTGCGCCATGCGCGCCCACGCCCGCCGCGGCGTCCGCCGCCGCTCGCGCACCGAGGTCCCGCACCGTCACGGGCTGGGTCCGTTGCACAACGGGCTGGGGCGGGGTGTGCGGCGCCGGGGTCAGGACCACCGTCTGCTCCGGCCGGGGCGGATGGACGGCCGCTCCGTCCGCGCAGGCTTCCGCGAAGCGGGCGGGGAGGCCGGCGACGGGGGGCCGGTCGGCTGGGTCCTTGGTGAGGCAGGAGGTCAGGAGGCACCGGAGCTCGCCGTCGAGACCGTCGAGCGCGGGCGGTTCGTCCAGGATGCGTTGGACGACCGTCAGAAGGGTGGGCCCGTCGAAGGGACTGCGGCCGGTGGCGGCGAAGGCCAGGACCGAGCCGAGGGCGAACACGTCACTGGCGGCGCCGGCGCGGTCGGCGCGGATCTGCTCCGGCGACATGTACGCGTACGTGCCGATCACCGAGCCGGTCGCAGTGAGCGAACTGGCGTCCACCGCGCGGGCGATGCCGAAGTCGATGATGCGGGGGCCGTCGTCGGCGAGGATGACGTTGCCGGGTTTGAGGTCGCGGTGGATGAGGCCGCAGTGGTGGATGGCGGCGAGTCCTTCGGCGAGGCCGGCGCCGAGGCGGAGGACGGCGTCGGGGGTGAGCGGGCCGCGTTCGGCGACGATCTGTTGCAGCGTCGGGCCGGGGATGTAGGCGGTGACGAGCCAGGGGGAGGAGGCGTCGGGGTCGGCGTCGACGACCTGTGCGGTGTGGAAGCCGCCGACCTGGCGTGCGGCGTCGACCTCGCGGGCGAACCGGGTCCGGAACTGCGGGGTGGCTGCGAGTTCGGGCCGGATGACCTTCACCGCGACCTTGCGGCCGCCTGGTGAAGTGGCGAGGTAGACCTGTCCCATGCCACCCGCGCCCAGCCGGCCGTCCAGCCGGTAGGGGCCGATGCTCCGGGGATCTCCGGGGCCCAGGGGCTCGACCATGCGCGCTGCTCGAATCTGCCGGGGACCAGGGGCGGTGTCATGTACGGAATTGAACCATGATCCAGCGCACCAGGACGATGAGATCCGGATCTCGTCCGCACCGGCTCGCGGCCGGGGAGCGGAGGTGATGCCGTGGTCGCGCTCCCGGTCGAACTCCGTGGTGCAGGAGGGGATTTCGTCCTCCCCCGAGCTCGTCCTACCTTGAAGTGCGGCTTCGCGGTTCCGGTATGAGTAGGGGTTGGGTTGCCCGTGCCGGTCGGGTCCCTGACCGGTGCCAGGTGATCGTCCGCCAACTGCCGGGTACGGGGCACGAATCCGCCCCGGGCCAGGTCGAGTACGGCGCGGACGAGCGTGCGGGGTGGCTGCTGACCGATCGCCTTCTACCGGCTGCTCGAAGAGACATCCCGCCGGCCTGCCACCTGCCACCATGACCCTAGTTCGCGGGCTGAAGCTGCTCGGGGTGTCCCTGCTGTTCGAGCCCGCACACCGGCGTGGGTCGGTACTCGTCTCCGTGGAGACACCGGGCGTGCTCCGTCAAGGTGCTGTGCATGATCTGGAGCCTACGACGCCATGCTCCACCGAACCGAGCTCAGACCCGCTCGGCGACCTGACGCAGCAACACCGTTGGCGACGGCATGACGGCGTACCAAGTGTTCGCGGTCTCGTCCGAAACCGGGGCCCAGGCGGCCACCAGCGGGAGTTCGCAATGGTCGCCGGCCTCCAGCGGAGGCAGCGTCCAGGACATGCCGTGGTGGTGGCCGAAGTCCACGCCCCACGTGCTGAACGAACGGTCGTACACCTCGTCGATCAGCGCCGCCCACCGCCGGGGTACCTCGCCCGCGTGGGCCGCCCAGCAGATCGCCTCCTCGTCGTTGCCGCCGACGGTGAGCCGGGTCCTCTCGTCGTCCACCGTGATCGCAGCCAGCGCCTGCCCGCCGTCCCACCCCGCGTCGGCACCCCCCGGGAGCTGCACCGGCAGCCCCGCCGAGAACTGCACCCGCCCGAGCGGCGCATGGGCGTCGATCCGCCAGACCGCTGCACGGCAGCCGGTCAGCGGCCCCCAGACCTCAGGGTCGAGCTCGGCGTCGTACGGGGTCAGCAGCAACTCGACGCGGGCCGCGGGACGGCTCCAGCGGGCGACCGTACGGCCGCCTGGCAGCTCGAACAGCTCATCGGGCAGCGATGGAAGGGCGATGTCCCCGATGGCCGTGGTGAAGGTCAACGGGCCGAACGGCGTGTCGATGGCCGGACGATCGACGGGCCGCAGGCGGGTACGCGGGACGGTGGGGAGAAGCACCGCCCCAGCGTAGTGGGGCCTTCCCTGCGGATCTTGTCGGATCGGACCGCGCCCGCCGCACGGCTGATCCCCGTGGGGTGGGTCCATCGCGAGGTGAACGGGGAAATCCACGCGGGGCATCGGCAACCGACGCCTACCCGACGAGGCGCGGGCCCGTGCCATGCAGGCCCGTCAAGATCCGCCGGACGGTGGGCCTGCCGCTGTTCGAGTCGCTCGATGTCCTGGGCCGCGAGCGGACCCCGGCCCGCTTCTACGCCGCCCTCGAGCGGCTGGTCCGGCCAGCGGCCCACACCATCCGGGGCCCGGGCTCGTCCTGGCGAAGACCCCGCCGCGAACGGAGGCGCCACCCGGCACGGCAGCGCCCGGGCCGCCCCGGCCCAAGCGTGCCGGGCGGGCGGCCGGGCGACCTGCTCCGGCGCGCAGCGGCACCAATGCCAGGCAGTCCCGGCAGCCGCGAGGGCATGAACGAGTAGGAGGTCAGGCTGTCCCGCTCCCCGCAGCCGGTCTACGATGACCTGCGAGGTTGCAGGGGCACTGGGACGCCGGGGAGGGCACAGTGGCGCAGGGCGCAGTGGGGCCACCGACCGTGGCCGACCGGATCGAGCGGCTCTTCCGGGCCGTCCGCAAACCCGACGGCGAGCCGTTCAGCAACGAGCAGGTCGCCCGGGCCTGCCGCGAGGCGACCGGCGGGAGCTTCTCGGCCGTCTACCTGTGGCAGTTGCGCACCGGACGTCGGGACAACCCGACCAAGCGTCATCTGGAAGCACTGGCCGGGTTCTTCCAGGTGCCGGTCGGCTACTTCTTCGACGACGAGTCGGTCGAGCGGATCGACGAGGAGCTGATGCTGATCGGTGCGCTGCGCGACGCGGGCGTGCGCAACGTGGCCCTGCGGGCCGCGACACTGTCACCGCAGGGTCTGACCACGGTCACCGACCTGATCGAGGCGATCGCCCGACGGGAGGCCGAGCGGGGAGCGGCTCCCCGGGGAGCCGCGAAGGCCCCGGCGCTGGAGGACGTCCCCGAGCAGACGGCCCGGGCCGAGCGGCGGAGGCGGCCGTGACCGGCGCCGAACGGCGCAGGCTCTGGCGGCGCTGTCGGCGGCTCGTGCGCACGCTGCGCCTGCCGGAGCCGTTCGACCTGCCGGGGCTGGCCGGGGTGCTCACCGAACGGCTGGGCCGCCCGGTGGAGTTGCTGCCGCTGCCGGCCGGCTCGCTGGGCACCTGCGGGATGCTGGTGAGCACCGACCGCGCCGAGTACATCGGCTATCCGACCGGGACCACCGCGCTGCACCAGCGGCACATCGTGCTGCACGAGGTCGGCCACCTGCTCTGCGGTCACCACAACACCGGTGGAGCTCCCGGCCTGGCCGGATCGGCCGCGCTCGGCACTCTGGCACCGCACCTGTCGGCCGAACTGGTCCACCGTCTGCTGGGCCGTGACGTCTACAGCGACACCCAGGAGCAGGAGGCCGAGCTGTTCGCGACACTGGCGATGCACCGCGTCGGCGGCCGGGTGGAGCCGGCCGGGGCAGGCCGGACGGACGCGGTGGTGGAGCAGCTCGGCGACCTGTTCGGAGCCCCGGGCGGCGGGCCGCGCCCGGCTGACGCGTGATCGCCGCGTTGGAGGCGCTGGCCGGAGCGATTGCGCTGGGCGCCAGTGCCCACCGGGCCTGGCTCCGGCGCGGCCACCGACCACGGACCGGCGGCTCGTTCCTGATCGCCTTCGCGGCCAGCATCGGACTCGCGCTGGCACTGCTGGCGCTCGCCGAACGGCACGGCGGCCCCGGGGCCGCATGGCTGCCGCTGGCGGGCACCGAACTCAAGCTGGCCGCGGGGGGCTTTCTGGCGCTGATGGCCCTCACGCTCGCACCGCCGCACCGCCGGGCCGTCCGGATCCGGCGTCAGGTGCTCGGCACCGCCGTGGTGATGCCGGCGGACGCCGCGCTCTATCTGGCCGCCGGGGTCGTCCCGGTCAACGCCGTCCTGACCGTGCCGGACGGCGGGAGGGTCGCACTGGCCGCGTTCACCCTGCTGTTCACCGCGCACAGCGCGTGGTGCGTCGGCCTGTTCACGGCGGTGATGCACCGTGCGGCACACGGCCTCGGGCCGGGACGGCTGCGCACCGGTCTGCGGCTGGTGGTCGCCGGCGGGACGGCCGGCCTGGTCTGGGTCGCGGCGAGCCTGGTGCCGCTCGTGGCCGGACTGCGAACCGGCCGGCAGGACAACGGCGAGGACGCCTTCTCCGGGCCGGTGGCGCTGCTGGCACTGGTCCTGGGGATCGGCGGCGCCTCGCTCATGGCCCTACCCGGCCGGGTCTCCGGGCCGCTGCGCCGACTGCGTGCCCGGCGCAGCCACCGGCGGCTCGGGCCGCTCTGGACGGAGTTGCGGGCGATCCGGCCGGAGATCGTCCTTGAACCGTCCGGCTCGGGACTCCGGCTGCACGGGCGGGCGGAGTTCGCGCTCTACCGGCGGGTGATCGAGATCCGCGATGCGCAGCTCTGGCTCCGCGCCCACCAGCATCCCGAGGTGCCGCGTTGGGCGGCCGCGGCCTGCGGCGGCATGGACGACCACCGCCGGGCCGCGGTGGTCGAGGCGGCGGTGCTCGCGGCTGCGCTGGAGGCCGCCGAGGCGGGCCACCGCCGTCCGCCCGCGCCCGACGAGGCGTACGTCCCACCGGCGGCCTTGACCGATCTGGACGCGGAGACCAACTGGCTGATCCGGGTCACCGAGGAATTCGCCGACTCCCCGGTGGTGGCCCGGATCCGTGACCGGGTGCGCCGTGAACTGACCACCGTCGGTGGACCCGACCGGTCCGAGTCCGGCTGAACGCGCGAACGCGGCGGGCAGCCCATCACCTCGACCGGACCGGGGCGCCCCCGCGGTCTGGGCCGGTCAGGCCGAGTACGTGACGCCGACCGCAGGCCCGGACGAGCCGACGGGACTCACCGAAGCCGCCCGCTCCATGCTCGAACCGGCGCCCTCGCCCAGCGCCCGCCGCCCGCCGCCCGTGTCCCTGGGCCGAGTGATCGTCTCGGCCCAGGGACACGGGCGGCCAGGGCGGCCGATCACGGCGCGCGGAACCTGCGGGTCACGTTCGAGGTCCGCTGCACGCCCTGGGGCTCAGCGGTTCTTGAACTCCTCGATGGCCGCCCGGACCGTCGCCACCATCGCCTCGCTTCCGACGTGCCCCGAGTCCTCGAAGATGTGCAGGCGAGCGTCCGGCCACGCCTTCGCCAGCTCCCACGCCGTCTCCACCGGGCTGCCCATGTCGTGCCGGCCGTGCACCAGCACCCCCGGGATGCCCGCCAGTTTGTGGGCGTTGCGCAGCAGTTGGTCCTCCTCCAGCCAGGCGTTGTTGCTGAAGAAGTGGGCGCAGATCCGTACGAACGCGATCCGCGCGTCGATCTCGCGGTCGCCGTACATGCCGGGGATGCCGTTGGGCTCGTTGGAGATGACCGCGTCCTCCCAGGCGAGCCAGTCGGCGGCGGCCTTCTCCCGGACCGCCCGGTCGGGGTTCTCCATCAGCCGTGCGTAGGCTGCGAGCAGGTCGCCGTCCCGCTCGTCCTCGGGGACGCCGTCGCGGAACCGGTCCCACGCCTCGGGGTGGAACCGCCCGGCACCCCGGTAGAGCCAGTAGGTCTCGCTCGGGCGGGTCATCGTGACCGCCTGGATGATGATTTCGCTGACCCGCTCGGGGTGCTGCTGCGCATAGGCCAGGAGGAGCGTCGAGCCCCAGGAGGCGCCGTTCAGCAGCCACTTGTCGATGCCGAGGTGTTCGCGCAGCCGCTCCATGTCGTCGATCAGGTGCTGCGTGGTGTTCAGGCTCATGTCCGCTGCCGGGTCGCTGGCGTGCGGGGTGCTGCGGCCGCAGTTGCGCTGGTCGAAGCGGATGACCCGGTAGCGCTCCGGATCCCAGGCCCTCGTCGGCCGCGCCGGCGTGCCGGCTCCCGGGCCGCCGTGGACGTACAGGACGGGCTTGCCTTCGGGGTTGCCGAGCTGTTCGTAGTAGATGCGGTTGCCGTCTCCGGTGTCGAGAAGACCATCGGCGTAGGGATGAGTCGGAGGATAGAGATCAACCATAACCCTCGATCCTAGGACGTGATCGTGATCGAGTCCGGTGATTTTTTCCCAACCTGCTGTCTGGACATGCGGTTTGAAGCCGAGGGACCGGTGAAGTCCCTGGTGGGTGGTCCCTCGACGAGCAGGAGGGCCCGTGCTCACCCGTCTGCCGTGCTCACCGACCTGGCCGCCACCGTCGTCCCCTCTCCTCGATCGGCCGGGCGGGGAGGGCGAGTTCGAGCGGGTCGTCGCCTGTCGCACCAGGGTCCTTGCCGACGGGGCTGTGTCTGGGGGAGGGGAGCCGGGCCGGGCCGACCGAGTCAGGGATCCGCCAATTCCTCGATCAGGGCGTCGAGAAGCCTTGCTCGATAGGATTATCCGTCTTTCCTGCGGAACCTTTTTCCCGGTCTCAGATCTACCTATCTTATTCGTGGACACATCACTCCGGTGTGGTGCCGACTGTTCGGGAGGGAATCCAATGTTTTCCATGCGTGCCGGTGTCATCGCGGCCACCTCTGTCCTGCTCGCGGGTGTCGGGGCCACGGCCTCGGCGCAGACCGTCAGCCGGTTCGACGACGGCAGCTTCGAGAACCCGAGGGCGGCGGCCAACAGCTTCACCGAACTGTCCGCAGGGCAGGCCATCGGACCGTGGAGGGTCACCGCGGGGACCGTCGACCTGATCGGCGCCGGCTTCTGGCAGGCGGCG
The DNA here is from genome assembly GCF_042264695.1 of Kitasatospora sp. NPDC056138. NCBI lineage: Bacteria > Bacillati > Actinomycetota > Actinomycetes > Kitasatosporales > Streptomycetaceae > Kitasatospora > Kitasatospora sp. NPDC056138. The sequence goes on from NZ_JBHJVK010000033.1 coordinate 33,093, forward strand.
GAGGGTGACCAGTCCGTCGACCTCAACGGCGCCGGTCCCGGCGCGGTGGCCCAGACCTTCACCACCGTCCCCGGCGCGACCTACACCGTCACCTACGCCCTGGCCGGCAACCCCGGAGGCGGCGCGGCCGTCAGGACCGGCCGTGCGCTCATCGACGGGCAGGACTTCCAGGACTTCTCCTTCGACACCACCGGCAAGTCGTTCACGAACATGGGCTACGTGAACCGGCAGTTCACCTTCCGGGCCACCAACTCCGCGACCACCGTCGCCTTCGCCAGCACAACGGCGGCCGGCCCGTACGGGCCGGTCGTCGACGACGTCCGGATCGAGCGCTGCGCACCCTGCCCGACCTGCAGCAACGGCTGACGTGCTCGGCGCCGATTGACGGTTCGTCAGCGATATTGACAGCGGGTGGTCCCGGCTCCGGTCCGTCCACGGTGTGCACCGGCAGGACGGTGTCGAGTCCCTGATCGTCGTGGCGGATGAGCGTGTCCGCCCGCTCGTCATCGCCTGGCGCTGCTGCCCGGGGGCCGCGCCGGCCGGCGGTCGCGGAGCTGTGGTCGGCCCGTCCGGGGGCGGGTCAGCTGCCCGGGTGGGAGGCCGCCCAGCCGTGTTCGAGCAGCGCGAAGGCCTCGTCGGCGGCTCGGCGCGGCTCGGCGTGCCGCAGGATGAGGCCGCGGGCCTCGAGGGCGAAACGAGCCAGCGCGGCGCAGCCGATGTCGTCCTCGGGAGCGCCGACGGCCTCGGCGACGGCCCGTGCGAGGGCCGCTTCGTGGCGCGTCCACATGCGGTGGGCGTAGTCGCGCAGCGCGGGGGTCTCCTGCACCATGCGCGTGAACTCGGCGAACCGCGTGTCCGTGGCGTGGACGGCGAACTGGGTCTGCTTCAGCAGGATGTGCTCGCGCAGCGCCTGCGGGATCGACTGGCCGGGGGCGCGGTCGCGCACGGCGGCGACGAGCGCCGCCTCCAGGTCGTCGTCCTGGTCGAAGACCAGGGCTTCCTTGCTGGGGAAGTGCTTGAACAGGGTGGTCACCGAGACGTCGGCGGCGTCGGCGACGTCCTTGACGCCGACCTGGTCGTAGCCGCGGTCGAGGAAGAGCTCGAGTGCGGCGTCGGCCAGGGACTGGCGGGTCTGGGCCTTCTTGCGCTCGCGGCGCCCGGTCGGTTCGGTCACTCGCCCACCATACCCCAGGGTGCAGTGACTGCAAAAGTTGAGTCGTTGCACTTATTTCGTGAGTGTGCTTTCTTGGTGGTGCCGGACCTTCCGGCAGCTCACCCACCTCCGAGGGACACTCACATGAACTCTGCTCGTGATCCCCGCATCGCGATCGTCGGCGCCGGCCTCGGTGGCCTGACCTGCGCCCGAGTCCTGCAGCAACACGGCCGGTCCGTCGCCGTTTTCGAGCGCGAGGCCTCCGCCGACGCCCGCCCGCAGGGCGGCACCCTCGACCTGCACGCCGACACCGGTCAGGCCGCCCTGCGGGCGGCAGGGCTCCTCGACCGGTTCCGGGCCCTGGCCCGCCCCGAAGGCGAGGAGTGGCGCGTGCTCGGCTTCGCCGACGCCGCCCTCCTGGTGCATCAGGGGCCTTCCGCCGCCGGCGGCCGGCCGGAGATCGACCGTGGCCAACTGCGCGGTCTGTTCCTGGACTCGCTCACCGAGGGCACGGTGCGGTGGGACCGCGCCGTCAGCGCGGTCACCCCGCTGCCGGACGGCACCTGCCGGCTGCACTTCGCTGACGGCACCGCCGAGGACTTCGACCTGGTGGTCGGCGCCGACGGCGCCTGGTCGCGCGTCCGCCCGGCCCTGTCGCACGCCGCGCCCCGCTACACCGGTGTCACCTTCGTCGAGACCGGGTTCGACCACTGCGACAGTCGCCATCCCGACCTCGCGCGGCTGGTCGGCAACGGATCGATGCTGGCGAAGGGCGCCGGCAGGTCCCTGGTCGCCCAGCGCAACAGCAACGGCCACATCCGCGCCTACATCGCGCTCCGCGCGCCGGAGGACTGGCACGTGGCTGCCGGTGTCGACCTCGGCGACCAGCGGGCCGTACGGACGCACCTGTTGACGATGTTCGAGGACTGGGACGAGAGCCTGCGCTACATCCTGCGCAACAGCGACAGCGGGTTCACCAACCGGTCCCTGTTCGTCCTGCCCGCCCCGCACACCTGGGAGCACGTTCCCGGCGTCACGCTGCTCGGTGATGCCGCGCACCTGATGCCCCCGGTCGGGCTGGGCGCCAATCTCGCCATGCTCGACGGCTCCGACCTCGCCCACGCCCTCGTCACCGAGTCCAGCGTCGACGACGCCGTCCGCGCCTACGAGAGCATCATGCTGCCGCGCTCGATCGAAGCCGCGACGGGCAGCGCGCAGGGACTCGACCACCTCGTTCCCGCGACGGCCTCCTGAGCCGACTCCACCGTCCCCGGCCCCGCGGCCGTGCCCGCGTCGATCATGTGCACTCTCCCGGCCGTCGCATCCGCCCCGGGGCGGCGTCGTCGGAGGGGCTGTCCGGTTTGACCACGTGATGCCGAGGGTGATCAGCGGTCCGGAGGCGTCTTTGGCGTGTCTGCAGGACGTCGTCCGCGTCGGCGGCCGAGCCGAGCGGTTGTCACCACAGTCGTGCGACGCCCTGGGGTGCGCCGTCGGATTGAGCGCGACGGTCGACACCGTCCGGGCGCCAGAGGTGTCGTTCACGCGACTCTGCGGCTGTCTGCCGCGAGTGGCAGGGGGGCGAGGCCGGCGCCACGACGGACTGCACGGGAACGGGCGGCGCTCTCCGGAACGCTCGAGTCGGCCTCTTTGAGGAGGCTGCGCGGCGGATCACCGATCCGAGGGGTCGCCCCTCCGGAGCGGGCGACAAAAGACGAAGGCAAGGAGGTCATCCACTCCTTGCCACTCTCAACTTATAGCGCACCAGGGGGCTTGCGGCAAGGTCCTGGTCGTGCCGCAGAATGGTCGGCCAAGGCCGGAACCTGCGGAAATGACGGATTCACGAAGTACCTGTGCTTTTGTCGGCGTACGGGTGCGGGAAAACGTCGAACCGCCCGTGGGGTCAAGGCGGTTGCGGGGACTCGGCGCGGGGGGCGCGGTTGTGCGGATGTGCGCGCCGCCCGACTGTGCGGAGCGGCCGGCCGAAATCCAATCTCGATGAATGGGCGTTCTGATGATTGACGTGATCGTGGTCGGCGGCGGACCGACCGGCTTGATGCTGGCCGGCGAACTGCGGCTGCACGGCGTGCACGTGGTCGTGCTGGAGAGGTTGACCGAGCCGACCGGGGAGTCCCGCGGGCGCGGCCTGCACACGCGCAGCGTCGAGCTGATGGACCAGCGCGGCCTGCTGGACCGGTTCCTCGCGGTCGGTGAGAAGTTCCAGGTCGGCGGATTCTTCGGGGGCATCCACAAGCCGTGGCCGGAGCGCCTGGACACGGCTCATCCGTACGGCCTCTCCACCCTGCAGCCGGTCACCGAGCGGCTGTTGGGCGAACGTGCCCTCGAACTCGGTGCCGAGATCCGGCGCGGCTGCGAGATGGTCGGGCTGAGCCAGGACGAGGACGGGGTGACCGTCGGGCTGGCGGACGGCACGCAGCTGCGCTCGCGCTACCTCGTCGGGTGCGACGGCGGCCGTAGTGTGGTGCGCAAGGAGCTCGGTGTCGGTTTCCCCGGCGAGCCCGCCAAGGTCGAGACGCTGCTGGGCGACATGGAGATGACCGAGGATCCGGCGACGGTCGCCGCCGTCGTCGAGGAAGTCCGCAGGACCCAACTGCGGTTCGGCACCATCCCCAACGGGGACGGGACGTACCGCGTCGTCGTGCCGGCCGACGGCGTGGCCGAGGACCGTACGACCGCGCCGACCCTGGAGGAGTTCAAGCAGCAGCTACGGGCCCTCGCGGGTACCGACTTCGGCGTGCACTCGCCGCGCTGGCTCTCCCGGTTCGGCGACGCCACCCGGCAGGCCGAGCGCTACCGGGTCGGCCGGGTGCTGCTGGCCGGCGACGCGGCGCACATCCACCCGCCGACCGGCGGGCAGGGGCTCAACCTCGGGGTGCAGGACGCGTTCAACCTCGGCTGGAAGCTGGCCGCCGCGGTCAACGGCTGGGCGCCGGAGGGCCTGCTGGACAGCTACCACGCGGAACGGCACCCGGTGGGCGCCCGCGTGCTGGACAACACCCGCGCACAGATGACCCTGCTGGGAACCGATCCGGGTGCGACCGCGCTGCGGGAACTGCTCTCCAAGCTGATGGACTTCGAGGAGGTGAACCGGTACGTGACCGGGATGATCACTGCGGTCGGGGTCCGCTACGACTTCGGCGAGGGACACGAACTGCTTGGCCTGCGGCTGCGGGACGTGAAGCTGAAGCAGGGCCGCCTCTACGAGCTGATGCACGGCGGCCGCGGACTCCTGCTCGACCAGACCGGCCGGCTCTCGGTGGCGGGCTGGGCGGACCGGGTCGACCACGTCGTCTCCGTCAGTGAGGAACTGGACGTACCCGCAGTGCTGTTGCGGCCGGACGGCCACGTGGCGTGGGTCGGTGAAGACCAGCAGGATCTGCTCGGCCACCTCCCCAGGTGGTTCGGCGCCGCCGCCGGCTGAGCGCGCCGTTCCGGCTCGGAGGGGTGGGACGTGTCTCCGAGCCGGGTCCGGCGCGGTCCCGTTACTGAGGGGGAGTCCACCACAAGGGCCGGAGCGGAACTCGTGACCGTTTGCCCGCAAGGGCGCGACCGTGTGGACCGCGGGGCGCGAGTCACGCGTCCCGGCACCGCAACCTAGGCGGCTCGGACGTGGGAGGCCGCGCTGCAGCCAGTCGCGCCCTACCCGCAAGCCCGGTCCTTCAGGGCCGGGTCGAGTTGACGGGCAGTGGTGGCCACGGCTGTGGCCGGCTCGGCAGCCGATCCGCCTCCCGGCCGGCCTCGCGCGGCCGGCCGCCGGGGCGGAGTGGTGGCGAACCTCGGCCTCGAATCGGTGAACACCTCCTTCGACGCGCCCGCGAGTCGTGGGTACTGGGGGAGAATCGGGCGGGAGTAGAGGAGGAGCGCCCATGAGCACTGCAGCCCACGTCCCCGGGGACTACAGCGTCAGCGACCCGGAGCAGGCGTTGAAGTACGCCGTCCAGCACGTCGCGGGGGACCGCGCCGAGATCATCGAGGGAGTCATCACCCCCATGTCGCCGTCCTGGGCGCACGAGAACGCCGCCGAGGTGGTGCGCCGTCAGCTCACCCCGCGCCTGGAGGCGCTCGGCCTGGTCTCCGGCTCGGGGAACCTCGATCTGCCCGGCAGCGAGAACTGGTTCATCCCGGACCTGGCGGTGGTGCCGGCGGAGCTGGCGGCGAAGACCGAGGGCGCGCTGCTGCCGGACCAGACGCTGCTGGTGGTGGAGGTGACCTCGCCTTCGAACGGCGAGACGGACCGCACCGTCAAACGCCGCCGGTACGGGCAGTACGGCGCACCCGTCTACCTGCTGGTCGACCGGCAGCAGCGCGAGTGCACGGTGTTCTCCGAGCCGGGCCGCCTGGGTTACCGGACCGTGGACGGGCCCTACCCCTTCGGCACCCCGGTCCACCTGCCGGGTCCGTTCGACCTGGACCTCGACACCGCCGGGTTCTGACCGGCGCCCTGCCGACCGTGCCCGGCCCCCGGGCAACAGGGGCCGGGCAACAAGGGGCCGGGAACCTGCTGACCGCGGCGGCCGTCACCCGCTCGGACAACGGGCAGTGGGCCAAGCTGCTGCCGATCAACTGCGGGCGACGCCGTTGTCGTGGCTCACGGGTGAACGAGTCGCTTCGGCATGCCGGTTGATCGAGCGGGGCGGGTCCCGCTTCGAGCTGGTCGCGTGGTGCGGCGGCGGGGTCAGGTGAACAGGTCGGGGTGTGGCCGGTTTCCAACGGGGCGTCGGGGCGATCCACCCACGTCCATTCGAGCTCCGGCCGGGGACGTCGACGGCAGGGGTTCCCGAGTACTGCGCGTAGGCCGGACCGGCCGGGAGCCGTGCAGATCTTTGGTAGGTGGCGGAGCCCAGAGCCATGGCCGCAGCTATAGGTGAAAGCAATAGAAGTAATGGTTATTGCGTCTTGGACACTATAGGAGCAGGTCGTGCATGGTGGATCTCGTCAGCCGAGGGCCCGACAGCGCCTCGGCGCCCGGGATCACCCCCATTCCCCCAGAACCTGCCGTGCCGCTCATTCCCGGTGGGCGGCACACCGAAAGGAACTCCTTCTCATGGTGCACGCCCAGTTCGCTCCCGCAGCCCGTCAGGCCCTGGCCGACAAGGCCGTCGAGGCCAAGGTGCGCAAGGACCCGTCCTGGCAGCGAAGAAGGTCGCCGACCCCGAGGGCGGCGAGCGCGCGGTGATCACCCTGGACGGCAGGTACCTGCCGACCAAGCCGTTCTGATCCGGTGATCCGGTAGGGCCCCGGGCCGGTTCACGGCGACGAGTCCGCCCCGCCAGGCCCTTCGCCCCCTCTTCCCGCACCCGCTCGCCGGGCGTATCGCCGGCACCCCTTTGGAGGAGCGTCCCCATGGATTTCGTACAGCACACCATCGACATCGCCCGCCGCAGCGTCGAAGAAGGCGGGAGGCCCTTCGCGACCGTCATCGTCAAGGACGGTGAGATCCTCGCCGAGTCCCCGAACAGGGTCGCCCAGACCAATGACCCCACCGCGCACGCGGAGATCCTCGCCATCCGCGACGCGTGCACGAAGCTGGGCACCGAGCACCTGATCGGCGCCACCATCTACGTCCTCGCCCACCCCTGCCCGATGTGCCTCGGGTCGCTGTACTACTGCTCGCCGGACGAGGTCGTCTTCCTCACCACCCGCGACGACTACGAGCCGCACTACGTGGACGACCGCAAGTACTTCGAACTCGACACCTTCTACGGCGAGTTCGCCAAGGACTACACCGAGCGGCGCCTGCCCATGCGGTACGAGGCCCAGGACGCCGCGGTGGACGTCTACAGGCTCTGGCAGGAGCGCAACGGCGGCGAGCGCCGCGTGGCCGGCGCCCCCACCGCGGCCTGACCGGTGCCCGAAACGATCGAGAAGGTGGCGTGGACCCGGCTGGACGAAGGCCGGCTCCTCGCCACCCGCACACACGGTCGCGACCTGTTCCACCTGCCCGGCGGCAAGCCCGAGGCCGGCGAATCCCACGAGCAGGCCCTCGGCCGCGAGATCGCCGAGGAGCTCGGCGTCACCCGCGAGGCGGTCGCCATCAGGCCGGCGCTCAGATCCTGCAAGGCGCCCCCACAGCAGCAGGGGCCGGGTCGCCATCTCACCGCGCGTCGCCGCGGCCCTGCGCAACCGCGCCGGCGACAAAGGCCCGTTCCGTACCTGCACGGACCACGGCGGCTACGTCCTTCACCACCCCGACGGCGGGCCGCCCCGCCTTCTTCGAGCCGGGGCGGGACCTTTCGGCCAGTCACCGATCAGCGGGGGCGGCGGCGTTCCGAAGCGCGGTCGTGACGCCGCTTCTGCCGCACGGCTCTGTCCCCTTGGAGCTGATGGGCGACTCGCCCGGTGCGCCGGGGCCGTGCACCGGGTCGGCTGATCGGACGCCCCGGAACTCGTCCACCGCGGTGTAGTCGTGCTTCGAACTCGGCCAGAGAAAGGTGATCTGGTCCAGGGAGTCCAGGGGCCTGGCGTCGAACAACGCGAAGACGGTCAGCCGGGTGCCGTCGGTGGTCTCGTCACGGATGGCCCGGTACCGGTTACCGGCCGTGTCCCGCACGGTGATGGGGCCGGTGCCCGCCCCGGCGAGCGCCAGAGTGACGATCAGCGTGTCACCCTTGGCCACCGGGCTCTTGATCTGCACCGACTCGCCGGTCGTGGCAGCTTCGTCGAGCGGGGAGGCGGCCACCTTGTCGCTGATCCGGCCGAGATAGCCGCACCGGTCCGGTGTCCGGGCGTCGACCGGGAAGGGCGGCCGGGTTCCCGCTGCGGCGGATCTCCCGCCGGTGACCGGGGTGGCGGTCAGGGCGACGGCCAGAAGGGCGGCGAGCAGACCGCTGATCGACAGCACCGGCCACCTGAGGCGGCGATGAGCGAATCGGTGGCGTCTCGTCCACTCCGGCTCCCGGAGCACCTGCGGTGCCACATCGGGCGTGGGCGGTTCGACAGTTGGGCGCGAAGCCGGCACCGGTGGTTCGGCCGACTGCTGCCGCATCTGTATGCGCTGCCAGGCCGACTGCCAGCGTGCGAGTTCCTCGGCGGACGCGCCGAAGGCGGTGACCAGCGCCAGCACCCGTTCCAGGGGCGGGAGACGACTCCGCTGATGGCTCAGGTCTCCGGAGAGGGTGCTGCGTGGAAGGCCGGTGCGGCGCTCGAGTTCGCGCAGCGACGGGCTGCCCGACCATGCCTTGAACGCCTGGAGCCGGCGAACGAACTCCTGCGGTGTGGTCGCCCCGTCCGGATCGGGCATCGTCGCCGGAAGCTGCTGCGATAACCGGTCCGGATCCCCGTCGATGTGCTGCCCGGTCATATGACCCCCCCCTTGAGAGACCGGCCCGATCGGCCGATCGCGGCGCGTGTGCCGGGGACCATCCTGACCAACACCGACTGATCGCTCCATGGCGTTTGCTTGGCGTTCTATGATGTCTTGTTGTCAGGGACCCGCCAGGCCGCAGGCTGGGGGCCGCCGACGGGGGTTACGCGTCCGGGTGCCGGGCCGTTCCTGCCGTCGTCACTCCCGCTGGGTGACCACCGTTCGGAGGCGATCATGCTGGGGGAGTTCGGAACGCTACTGCGCCAGTACCGATTCTCGGCCGGGTGGACGCAGGAGGAGCTCGCGGAACAGTCGGGTGTCTCGACCCATGCGATCAGCGTGCTGGAGTCGGGGCGGCGGCGGCCTCGCCTGTCGTCGGTGGCACGGCTGGCAACAGCCCTGGGCCTGGACCCGGCCGACCGCGACCGACTGCTCGCCGCGGTGCGCGGGGAGCCGGAGCCGGGCGTGGAGGTGGCCGAACGCGTGGTGCCTCGACTGCTGCCTTACGCCGTCCCGGACTTCACCGGACGGCGCAGCGAGGTGGACCGGCTGCTGGAGCTGGCCGCCGGTCCGGGCAACGCTCGTCCGCTGGTGATCTCGGCCATCGACGGTATGGCCGGCGTCGGCAAGACCGCCCTGGCCGTTCATGCCGGGCACACCCTCGCCGGCCGGTTCCCCGACGGGCAGCTCTTCGTGGACCTGCGCGGGTTCACTCCGGGTCAGCGGCCGCTTGAACCGGGCGCGGCGCTGGCGAGTCTGCTCCGGGCGGTCGGCGTCAGCGAGAGTGCGCTGCCGTTGCACACCGAGGACCGCGCCCGGCTGTGGCGCACCCGGGCGGCGGGCAGGCGGTACCTGATCGTGCTGGACAACGCCGTCGATGCCGAACAGGTCCGCCCGTTGATCCCCGGAAACTCGCGCTGCCTCACACTGGTGACGTCCCGGCGGCGAATGCCCGCACTGGACGGGGCGGTCAGCGTGCCGCTGGACGTGCTGAGCCATGACGAGGCCGTCGAGTTGTTCGCCCGGATCGTCGGCCCGGACCGGGTCGCCGGCCATGCCTCCACGGTGGACGAGATCGTCGCGCTGTGTGGCAGGCTGCCGCTGGCGCTGCGGATCGCCGCCGCCAGACTGGCCCATCATCCCGTCTGGACGCCCGTCGAGTTGTTGCAGCGGATCCGGTGTCCGCAGAAGTTATTGACCGAGCTCTCCGACCACGACCGGAGCGTTGCGGCGGCCTTCTCGGACTCCTACCACGCCCTCACCCCGGCGCAGCAGCGCGCGTTCCGGCTGGCCGCGCTGCACCCCGGCGAGGACTTCGCGCCGCACGCCCTCGCCGCCCTGGTCGACGCACCGCTCGACGAGGCCGAGGAACTCCTGGAGTCGCTGCACCACCACCACCTGCTGATCGAGCACACGGCCTTCCGGTACACCTTCCACGACCTGCTGCGCACCTTCGCCGGTGAACTGCTCGCCCGCGAGGAACCCGAACCCCTCCGGCGCGCTGCACTCGTACGGCTGTTCGATCACTACCGTCACGCCACCGCCTCGGCGATGGACGAACTGGCCCCACTGGAACGGCATCATCGACCGCAGCCACCCGCGCCCAGCGGTACCCCCCTGGTGTTCGCCGGCCAGACGGACGCGGCGGACTGGCTGGCCCGGGAACAGACCAACCTGCTGGCGGTCGCCCGCCACGCCGCCGACGCCGACCTGCCAGAGTACGCGGCGGACCTGCCGGCGATCCTCTGGCGCCACCTCAAACGCCACATGCCCGCCCACGAGGCACTGGTGCTGGGTACCCGCGCCCTGCGGGCCACCCGGCAGCTCGACAGTCCGGCCGGTGAGGCAACCGCACTACGACACCTCGGACTGGTTCAGTACCAGCTCGGCGACTTCCCCCAGGCGCTCGACCTGCTCCACCAGGCCCTGGAGATCCAGCGGAGGATCGGCAACCGCAACGGTGAGGCCCATGTCCTGGCCAACCTGGGCCTCACCCTGACCCGGATGGGGCGCCTGGAGGAGGCCCTTGGCCACCAGCAACTGGCGCTGCGGATCAGCCGGGACATCCCCGAGCCGGCGGTCGAGGCGATCGTCCTGACCAATCTGGGGCCCACGCTGACCAGACTCGGAAAGCTGCAGGAGGCCCTGGACCACCATCGCGAGGCGCTGGAGTTCCACCGGCGCGGCGGCAACCGCCTCGGCCAGGCCATAGCGCTCAACCAGTTCGGCGAGCACCAGCAGAAGCTGCAACGCCATCCGGAGGCCCTCGACCTGTACCAGGAGGCGCTGGATCTGCACCGCGACCTTGGCGACACCTTCGGCCAGGCCGAGTCGCACACCCTGCTCGGCGACGCCCTGCTGGCCATGGACGCTCCGGCAAGCGCTCTTCAGCACTACCGGGCCGCGATCGAGTACCTCCCGCACACCGGCGAGCGGTACAACCTCGGCCGCATCCACTTCGGGCTGGCGCGCACGTACCAGCGCCTGGGAGAACCCGATGCCTCTCGGGAGCACGCCGAACAGGCAGTCGAGATCCACACCTCGCTGAACATCCCCGAGGCGGACGAAGCCCGGGCCCTGCTCGACTCACTCACGAAGTGACCCGGACGGCGTCGCGGAGCGTTCGGTTCCGCCCCGGCCGTCCGGGCTCGTCCGGAGCCGTCCGGGCTCGTCCGGTGGGCCTGTCGGACGGAGCGGCCGTGAATCGTGGTGGCGGACTTGCTGGTCGACCGCCCGGCCGAGGCGGAACGGGGACCACCGGGCCTCCCACGACACCGGGGGTCGGGTCCACGTCACACCCGGGCGGCAGCTGAGCAGTGGGAGCGGACCCGCGAGGGCCCGCTCCCACCTCACTCACCGCACCTTGCTCAGTTGGACGGGCCACACGACAAGCCGCTGGGCGAAGACACGCACGCCTGGAGGCTCATGCCCGGGCCGTCGTAGAGCCACGGTGACTGGGCGCCGCTGCCGGTCAGGCCGTAGTCCCAGCGCCCGGTGTTCAGGTTCCAGATACCGAACCCGCAGCCACCGGGGTTGGCGATCGGGTCGATCGCCATGTGGTCGTGGCCACCCTGGAGCTCGATCTTCTCCAGCGCCACACAGCCGCCGCTGCTGACCGTCCAGGTGCCCTCGGCGGCCTGGGCCGAGGTCGCGGTACCCACCCCGGTGGCGCCCATCGCCACCACGGCGATCACGGCAGCCACGGCGCGCTTCCTGGTACTGGTGAATCGCATGGAACTCCTCCAGTGAGTCGGTTCCGCCCCGGAGTCGGCACCGGGGCACACCCCGAACCTCAGCAACCGGCGGAACGCAGAACAACTGGTCGAACACCGTCCCGGACGGTCCTGGACGCTTCCGGACGCCCCGGGACAGCGCCGGACACGCCGGACCCGTGAAGGGTGTCCTTACGGCGCAGAGGCGCCGCCACCTCGCGGCCGGGGGCGCTGACCCCCAGCACGGGGGCGACGTCGGCTGACGGCGGGCTCGGCCCGCAAGCGCACGCCTCATGTCCCATGTGTGCGACCGACGTTCTGAAATGACATATAAGGCGGGTGTGGAAAAATTGCAGGTACGGCACTTGGTGCTGAAGACAGGCGAGAGGAGTGCATCATGATCGCCAAGCTGCTTCGCAAGCTGTCCTTCACCCGCCACTACGGTGCGTACGGGGAACACGACTGGGGTGCGTACGTCTGACCCCACTGCCGGCGGGAGCCCTCGGGTGCCCGTCGGCTCCCGGCCACGCTGCCGACGACATCGGCCTGGACGGGTACGAGAGTCAAGGGCGATCCCATGGGCCGAATGAATGAGCCGCCACGGTTGCCCGGAGGGAGCTTCGCGGCCTGGAGCCGCGACCGACTGTCACTGGCACGCCGTGGTGCCGACGAGTGCGGGGACGTCTGGCAGCTGGAGCCGGGTGTCTACGTGGCCGCTACGGCCGGGCCGTGCGAAGCAGTCCTGCACCGCGCGCAGGACTTCCCCAAGGTACCCTCGCCCCTTTTCCCGCCGTTGAAGCGGTCGAGCGGAGCACTGACGTCCGAGGAGCGCGTGCACGCTCACGCCGCCCGCATGCGGGGACTGCGCCCGCAGGCGGTTGCAGCCCGGATCGGCGAGATAGCGCCCGGGACCGCTCGATTCGTCGACCAGTGGCCCACGGGCCAGGACGTCGAGATCCTGCCCCCGGTCCGGCGCGCCCTGGCAGAGATCGGCGTGCGCTACCTCTTCTCCGACGACGCTCCCACCCTGCTGCCCTTTGCCTCACGGCTCTTCGCGGCCCGGGAGGTGCTCGTACGCCCGTCGCGGTGGGAATGGCCGCCCTGGATTCCCACACCGGCACGGCGGTTCCGCACACGGCAGCAAGTTGCCTTCACCGACGCTCTGCGGTCCGTCGTCAGCCGGCGCCGTTCATCGGGCCGGTCCGGTGACGACGTGCTGGGACAGATGCTCCGGCCCTCCTCGCACTACGGCCCGCTGTCGGAGGAGGCCATCCTCGACACTCTCCCCGGAATCACCGTCGCCACCTTCGAGACACCTTCCCGGGCCGCCGGATGGATCCTGCTCCACCTGGCCCGGTACCCCCGGGCAGCGGACCGCGTCGCAGCCGAAGCCGCCCTGCTGCCCGCGGACCCGGCCGCGACGACCAGCACCCACCTCGACTGCCTGCAGTACACCCAGGCGCTGGTGCGCGAGGTGCTCCGACTGCACCCCCCGAGCTGGCTACTGACCCGGCGTGCCCCGCGACGGACTCAGCTCGCCGGCTACACCATCGACGCCGGGTCCACCGTTCTCGTCTGCCCCTACACCGCCCAGCGCGACGCACGGGAACACTCCGAGCCGGACCGGTTCCAGCCCGAGCGCTGGCTCGACGATTCGGGCTCGCCGGCGAAACCCGGGGTCTTCCTCTCCTTCGGTACCGGGAAGCACGGCTGCGAGGGAGCTGCTCTGGCCATGGCGATGCTGACGCTCCTGACCGCGCAGGCCGCCCGCCGCTACCACGTGAGCGAGCCGCCCGGACCGGAACCCAGCTACCGGCTCACCACCCTCGAAGGTCTGACGACCGTCGGCTTGCGCCTGCGTGCCACCGTGCGCAGCTGAGGGCAGTCGGCGCGTAGGCGCATCTGTCCTCGACGACGTTCACGGGCGCCGGCCGGGCTGCGCTTGCGGGCGGGGGTGCGCGGTTCGAGCGTTGAGGTAGCCGCTGTGTCCGGCGTCCCGGGAGGAAGCCTCGAAAGCGCTCCCGGGCCCCGGACAGCTCCGGCCGCCTGCCGAAGGGACAACGCGATGGATCCCGACCTCCAGACCAAGGCTGCGATCGAAGAACACTGGCGGGCGTCGGAACGTGGGGACACCGAAGCGGAGCACGCCATTTACGCCGCGGACGCGATCCTCGACTACCCCCAGTCAGGTGAGCGGTTCCGGGGCCGCGCGACGATTTCGGCCCAACGCGGTGGGCACCCTGCCAGCCGGCACTTCACCGTCCACCGGATCATCGGCAGCGGGGATCTGTGGGTGAGCGAGTGTGTCATCACCTACGACGGAGTGCCCACCTACTCCGTGAGCATCATGGAGTTCGCCAACGGGGATGTGGTGCACGAGACGCAGTACTTCTCGGAGGTCTTCGGCGCGCCTGAATGGCGGACAGCACTCGCGGAGCCGATGCCGGGCAGACGTATCGCCGGGACCTGAACCAGGGCTGGTCCGCTGTCCCCGCCGGCCTCCCGGTGGCCGGCGTTGTCCGGCATCTTCCGTCCGCGGGTCCGCAGCCGATACGGGCGCGACCGTGCAACTGCCCGCAAATGCGGACCGGCGCGTCCGGGGCGGAGACTGAACGCCTTCTCTCCAGGAGGCGGAAGTGGGGCCCGGCACCCCCGCGGGGGCCCCAACCGGGCGGGGGGCGCCCCACCGGGGGCCCCCCGGGGGGGGCCGGGGCGGGCAACAGAACCCGCAAACAGGGCGCCGGGGCGGGGGGGACCGGGACGAGCAGAGGCGGGCGCG
>NZ_JBHJVK010000033.1:47567-91112 GCF_042264695.1 Kitasatospora sp. NPDC056138
CGACCAACCCCCCCCAAAGCCCCCCGGGCGCGGCCGGGGCGCACAACTAACCCCATCACCCCTGGAGGCGGTTGGGGCCCGGTCCACCCGCCGGGGCCCACTTCCGTGCCGGTGTCCTCCACCGGTGGTCCCACCGGATCGGGCCCGGCTCGGTCGCGCGCGGACCAGGCCCCGCGCGGACAGCAGCACCGTCCGGGCCCGCCGTCAGGCCACCACCGACCCGGTTCCCCCGCGGGTGCTCCGCGGCAACCGCCTGCCGCCGGCGCGGCTCCCTCCTCAGGGCCGGTCTGATCCTCCGGCCGGGCGCTGTGCGGCGCCGGAGGCGAGACCCAGGACGAGCGCCCGCACCACCGGGGCGGGGTCGATCCGCGCGCCGAGGGACTGGAACGCGGCGAGTCCGTCGGTACCGGCGGCCGCCGCCTCGCCCAGCGGCCGGGGGTCGAACGCGCCGCCGCGCTCGTCCGCGAGCACCTGGAACAGCGCGACGAAGCACTCCCGCCACCGCCGGTACTCGGCCTCCAGGCTCTCCCGCACGCGTTCGTCGTTCGCGGCGAACCAGTGCAGGGCGGAGTGCACCCGTGCGAGGTCCCCGGCCTCCGGCTGTGCGAGCAGGCCGATGACGCGCTCGGCCCGCTCGGTGAACGTCCCCGGGCCGGCGACCGCCTCCTCCAGGGGTGTGATCCACTCCGGCCGGATGCCCTCCACCACCGCGACGATCAGGTCGGTGCGGTTCTGGAAGTGGTAGTGGCACATCCCGTGGGTCACCCCGCCGAGGGCGGCCACGTTGCGGGTGGTGAAGGGCACCGAGCCGTCCCCGGCGAGCAGTTCACGGGCGGCGGCGAGCAGCCGCGCCCGGGTCTGCTCGCCCTTCGTCGAGGCGCGCGGGCGCCGGGCGCCCGGTCGCGCGGCGAGTTCAGCCATCGGGCCACTGTAAGGCCTGTCGGGCGAGCGTCCGTCGGCAACCGGCACTGCGCAATCTATTGACCGAGCGCTTGGTCAGTTTTACCGTCAACGACACCGCGTGGACGGGCCACGCGGGAGCAGAAGGGAGGCCGAGAGATGAACGGTCCCATCGAGCCGGGCGGCTCGTCCGGCAGAGCGCGGGCGGTACTCGGACGACGGAACTTCCTCGCGGCGGCCGGACTGGCCGCGGCGGGCACCGCCTGGGCCGGTCAGGGCGTCGCCACCGCAGCAGGACGCCCGGCCGCCGACGCGGCGGGACGCACCGCCGCCGGCACGGCAGGACGCACCGCCGCCGGTGCCTTCGCGGTGCCGGTCGACACGGTGCCGCACACCCGGACCTGGATGGCCTGGCCGGACGACCCCGCCATCTGGACCGGTCGCCGCGGCGGCCGGCGAGGCGGCACCACGCCCTCGGTCGCCCAGATCCAGGCCGACATCGCGCTGGTCGCCAACACCATCGCCAAGTACGAACCCGTCCACCTGTGCGCCAACCCCGCCGCGGCCGCGGCCGCCCGGCGGGCCTGCCCGGGCGGCAACGTCACCGTGATCACCACCGTCCCGGTCAACGACTGCTGGATGCGCGACTCCGGTCCGGTCTTCCGCACCGACGGGCTCGGCGGCCTCGACGCCATCGGCCTCAACTTCAACGGCTGGGGAGGCAATCAGACCTACACCAACGACGGCAAGGTCGCCGCCCGCGTCGCCGCCCTCGTCGGAGTGCCCTTCACGGCGGCCGGCCTGGTGGCGGAGGGCGGCGCCATCGAGACCGACGGCGCGGGCACGCTGATGGCCACCCGGAGCAGCGTCCTGGTCTCCAACCGCAACCCGGGAATGTCGCAGACACAGGCCGAGAACGCCATGAAGGCCGCGTACGGCGCGAGCAAGGTCATCTGGTTCACCGGGGTCGCCGGCCAGGACATCACCGGCGACCACGTCGACGCGACCTCGCGCTTCCTCGCGCCGGGCCAGGGCCTCGTCCAGCAGCCGAACGCCACCGACGACCCGTCGGACGTCTGGACGAAGGACGAGCTCAGCCAGTACAGCGTGCTGTCCTCGGCCACCGACGCCCGCGGCGTCCGGATCCAGGCGGTCAAACTCGGCGGCCCCGACTACTACACGATCCGGCAGAGTGATCCGGCGTTCGTCGGCTCCTACGCCAACTACTACCTCTGCAACGGCGCCGTCATCGCCGCCCAGTTCGGCGACGCCCGCGCCGACGCCGCGGCGAAGGCCAAGCTCCAGTCCCTCTTCCCGGGCCGTGTCGTCGAGCAGCTGAACATCGACCACATCGGCCTCGGCGGTGGCGGCATCCACTGCGTCACCCAGCCGCAGCCCGTCCCCTGACCCGGCAGGCTCCGGCGGCACCCCGGCCGGGGCGGGTCACCGGCCCCGCCCCGGCCGGCGCCCAATGCCGACAGGACCGTGCGGGGTCGGTGCTGTTCGCGGGCGAGGTCGACCTCTCTGCCCGCTCCCTGGCGGATCTGCTCTCCATCAACCCGGGCTGCGAGCTCCTTCCGGGTGGTCGCGGGCCTGTCACCGTCCCTGGACGTCCTGGCCGCGCGGCTGCGGTCGGACATCGGGCGGGGCCGGGAGGACCTGGCTGGGTGGATGCGGCGGCGTTCCGCATCCAGAAGATCGAGTTCGCTCCCGGCCGCCTGAACGGCAGGCCCTGTCCCGAGGTCCAACAGCCGGAACCGCTACCCCGGCGAACCTTCCCGTCAGGGCACCGGCCCCGGATCCCGCCGGTGGTGAGCCGCCCGGTTCCGTCACCCGGACCGGCGGCTCGCCGCTGTCCTATGCTCGGAGACATGACCGTTCAGCGGATGGACAACGTCGCCATCGTCGTCGAAGACCTGGATGCCGCCGTCGCGTTCTTCACCGAGCTCGGCATGGAGTTGGAAGGCAAGGGGCAGGTCGAAGGCCTTTGGGCGGACCGCACCGTCGGACTCGACGGCGTCCGGAGCGAGATCGCGATGATGCGGACCCCGGACGGCCACAGCAAGCTGGAGCTGACGAAGTACCACACCCCCGCGCCGGTCGGCGCCGAGCCGGAGAACCCGCCGCCCAACACGCTGGGCCTGCATCGCGTCATGTTCGCCGTCGACGACATCGACGACACCGTCGCCCGCCTGCGCAACCACGGCGCCGAACTCCTCGGCGAGGTGGCGCAGTTCGAGAGCATCTTCCGGCTCTGCTACCTACGCGGCCCCGCGGGCATCATCGTCGCCCTGGCCGAACGGATCGGTTGACGCGAGCCCGCCGCAGGGCGGCGGCCGGTGGGGACGCCCGGTGCCGCCGCGACCGGATCGCGCCACCGACCGGATCGCCGCACTGAGCCCGACGGCTGTCGTCGCCTGACACGAGGCCCCGGTGGCGACGACGTCCCTCACCACCTCGACCCCGACCACCCCGGCCACTGCGACTGAGCGCTTCAGTCGGCGACTTGGGTGTCGAGCGGTTCCGGCGGCGTGCTCCCCCGTGCGCCTCAGGGGACGGGTGCTGAACGCTGGACGGACCGCTCGGACCGCTCGGACCGCTCGGACCGCTACCAGTGCACCGCCGAGTACCCCGACAGAGCGCTCGACGTGCTGCGCGCCATCACTCCGTACCCCTCCGCCGAGGACGCCGTCAGGTACTTCCTGCAACGGGCTACCTGCGCCGACAAGTGTGACTGGTCGCGGTAGTTGTCACCGGCGCGCTCTACGACCTGCGACTTCGCCTCGACTTGGTCGCGCTGGCTGTCACCAGTCGGTCGAGATTGTTGTCACCCGCCTCGCTTGGTCACGGCGGTTGTCACCTCCAGGGGTAGCGAACCGTCTGCTCCAGGCGGGTACTCCTCTCCGGTGTGACTTCGAGCGATGGGTGGCCAGGGGTGCTCGGATCCGCCCTGGTCGGCCCTCCGTGACGATTCGTAGTCGGCCACTGTGTCGATCGATGGTCGGCCATCGGGGATCCGAACTGCATGGCCGAGTCTGATTCGGGAGACCGACGTGCTTCGGCCCCCGTGCTGCTGTGCAGCGCGGGGGCCGAAGGGGTGCCGTCCTCGCTCCGACTCAGGTCACTGGATTCCGGTGGCTCTGGTCACCACGCGTTGATGGCCGGCGCGTCGGGTTCGTGCTGCCGCCAGGCCTCGTTGAGGCGCGCGAGCTGGTGCGCGGCGGCGATGCCGCGCAGGGACGCGACCTTGCCGTCGCTGACTTCGAACGCCACTGCGCCCACGACCCGGTCGCCGACCACGGCGAGGACGGCCGGGGAGCCGTTGACCAGCGCGATGTGGAATGCGGGGGAGCCGCCGGCCAGCCGCCGTTTCGCCGGAGTGGGCTTGAAGCCGGCCCGCACGTGGGAGGCGACGTGCTCGCGCGTCTTGTACCGCAGTAGCCGCCTGGCCAGTCCGGCACCGTCCGAGACCGCGGTCGCGTCGGCAGTGAGCATCGCCACCAGCCGTTCGGTGCGCCCCGACGCCGCGGCGGCGAGGAACTCCTCGACGATCCGACGCGCGGACGCGGGGTCCACTTCGCCGCCGCGGCGCTCGGCGGCGACCCGGCGTCGGGCCCGGTGGACATGCTGCTGGCTCGCGGATTCGGTGATGTCGAGGATCCCGGCGATCTCGGCGTGGGGGTACGAGAAGGCCTCGCGCAGGACGTAAGCGGCCCGCTCGGCCGGCGAGAGGCGCTCCATGATGGTCAGGACGGCCAAGGACACCGATTCGCGCTGCTCGAAGGTATCGGCAGGGCCGAGCATCGGGTCGCCCTCGAGGAGTGGCTCGGGCAGCCAGGCACCGGCCGCTCGCTCGTGGCGCGTCTGCGCCGAGCGGAGCCGGTCGAGGCAGAGATTGGTGGCGACCTTGGTCAGCCACGCTTCCGGCACGTCGATGCGTTCCCGGTCCGCGGCCTGCCAGCGCAGGAAGGTGTCCTGCACGGCGTCCTCGGCGTCGGCGGCCGAGCCGAGCAGACGGTACGCGAGCGAGGCCAGCCGGCCCCGGCTGGCCTCGAACCGATCGATGGCTGCGCTGTCCATGCGGAGCAGCCTATGCGGTGACCCTCACACCGGCCCGGTCAGGCGCGGTGACCAGGCGGCGCTTGCGCTTCGGCATGCCGAAGGTCGGGTGGGTGATGCCCCACCAGGCCCCCTCGAGCACGCCCGACTTGAGCCGCGCGGCGGTTCGGCCGCCCAGGTACCAGGACTTCGGCTGGGCGTCCCCGTCCACCATCTGGAAGATCGCGTCTCGCCGCCCGAGGCTGATGTGGTTGCCGTGGTACTTGAGCCCGGTGGTCGGGACCTGGCTGCCCGTCAGGCGCGCGATGATCGCGGCGGTCGCCTGCATGTTGGTGTAGCCGGCCGAGGCGCAGGACATCGGCAGCGGCCGGCCGTTCTCGCCGATCGCGTAGGCGCAGTCACCGGCGGCGTAGACGTCCGGGTGGGAGACCGAGCGCATGGTGCGGTCGACGACGATCTGGCCGGTCTCGGCGACCTCCAGGCCGCTGGCGGCCGCGATGGGGTGCACGGCGAACCCGGCCGACCACACGGTCACGTCGGCCGGGATGGACGTACCGTCGGCGGCGATCGCCCGTGTCGGCTCGACGGCTTCGATGCTGGTGTGCTCGTGGACGGCGATGTCGAGCCGGTCGAAGGCCTGGCGCAGGTGACGGCGGGCCTTCGGGGAGAGCCAGGTGCCCAGCTCGCCGCGGGCGGCGAGCGCGACCGAGAGGTCGGGCCGGGACTCGGCGAACTCGGTGGCGGTCTCGATGCCGGTCAGCCCCTCACCGACGACCAGCACGGTGCCGCCCTCGCCCAGGCTGGCCAGGCGCTCGCGCAGACGCAGCGCCGAGGACCGGCCGGTCACATCGAAGGCGTACTCGGCCACGCCGGGGACGCCATGGTGGGCTACGGAGCTGCCGAGCGCGTAGAGAAGCGTGTCGTACGCGAGTTCGCCGTCCTCGCCGGTCACGGCGACGGTCCCGCGCCCGGGGTCGACGCCGGTGACGCGCGCCAGGCGCAGCCGCACCCCGGTGCCCGCGAATACGTCGGCCAGCTTGCGGAACGCGAGGTCCTGGCCGATCGCGAGCTGGTGGAGCCGCATCCGCTCAACGAAGTCGGGCACGGCGTTGACGACGGTGATCTCGGTGTCGGCGGGGGAGAGCCGGCGGGCCAGGTTTCCGGCGGCGAAGGCCCCGGCGTATCCAGCGCCGAGTACGACGATGCGGTGCTTCATGGCGTTGCTCCTGTCTCGTTCGCGTGCCCCTTGAACGAGACGGCGCCCCGATTGCTGACAGGAGCCGGGTGTGACGCGGGTCACTGAACGAGGACGGGCGGCTGAGCCTCCGACAGGTGCTCGGGGTGTCCTGGGCGGTCGAAGCGGAGCGATGGCCAACTATCGGTCGGCGTCGCACTGGGGGTGGGTGCCGGAAAGAGGGGTGGTGGCAGGCGTCGCGACCAGGTGACGGCTACCGCGCTCAAGTGGCAACCGTGGCGATCCGGCACAGCGAGGGAGGTCGTCGAGAAATGGGCGGCGAATTGTCAGTGTCCCCTGTCATGGTTACTCAAAGCGCTCACGTGAGTGCTGATCGTTACGGTGCGAGGGAGTTGAGGTTATGGAGGCAGGGGCCGGAGTCGCCGAGAGCACGCAGGGGGTCGGGGGCCCCGGGGGATCGGAGCGCCACGATCGGCTGGGCGGGGGAGTGATGACCAACCGCCCGATCCCGGCCGCCCGGCCACCGCGGCTCCGCGCCGTCCCCCGCCACCGCGACCCGCACGAGGTCGCACGAGATCGCACGGTGACGCGCCCGCCGCCGGCTGCTGCTCGTCGACGGTCACAGTCTCCCCTGGACGGCCGCCACAAGCCGCATGGGGTGCGGCACGCCCGTCGCTCACCGTGGGCAGTCAGTTGCCCGAAATCACCTCCGAGACCGGCAGTCTGGCCACTCGGCCCTCCAACCGCCCTTCGGCCAGGCCCTGTTCGGGGTGCAGCGCGTCATAGGCAGCCCTGGCCTGCACCGGATGCCGCCGGGGTGACCGTGACCTCGCCACAGCACCGGGGATGTTCCGCGATCACGTCACCGCGATGCCCTGACACCCCAGCGGTCCGCACAGGGAATACGGCCGGACCAGGTCGCCCCCTTGCAAACCACCCGCTATGCGGATGATTCGGCCGGCGCTGCCGACCTCGCGAACCTCGTTGCGATCCTGATCCGCGCGTCCCGTCGTCGGGCCGCCGCAGCCATGTGCCGCGAGCCGCCGCACGAGGACACTGAGCTTCCCCCGCTGCGCGGCAGGGGCGCCTCAGAGTCCCGTTGCTCACCTGCGTCTGCGGGCCACAGCAGTGCGAGGGATCTGAATCGCCCGTCACGAACGCAACGAAACCCCGGTTGAGCGGGGGTGACCTTTCCAAGTCGCGCTGAACCACCGGGGTTTCGACGTGCCGTCTGTCTGCCACCGGCTGTCCCGTCGAGTCGCCCACTCTGGGGGGTGTGGCGGGGCTCCCGCTGGTGGAACGGCTGCGGGTTGCTGCCCGGTCCGCGTCGGCGGCGCGGTGTGCGTCACCGTTCGGAGCGGTGCCGCTGGTTGCCGCCCCGGCGGTGGTCACCGATGCGCTCGTACACGGCGATCGGCCGGTGGTCCGCGAGCGTCCCGCAGCACGCCCTGGTCCGGCTCGGCGCCCACGTGGCAGGCACCGCGAACGCACCGTCAGTTCAGGAGTGGCCCAAGGACTCCACAATTCCCGTCGTGAGCTGCGACTTTGTCAACGCGATCGGCTGCACCACGTCAGGGGACACAACCCACCGGGAGTCCTTCCGGGTCCGGGCGTAGCGATCCCAGAATGCTGGATTCCTGATCCGAACTCAGATCGGTGCGCTGCGGCGAGCCGTCCTGATCACGTACCTCAGTAGGCCGCACGAACCCGGCGCGCTCACATGATCATGCTGAGCGAGTCGGTAGGGGCCTGGAGGGGGCCCGAAGCCGGTGACACTCTGCGCACGGGCCTGTTCCATCGAGAGGGTGGTGGTATTTGCCGTTCGCGGCGGGTGGGTGTCCGTGTAGTGACGCCTGACTGAGAGCGGTCCGCGGTGGACCGGCCTGGACACCGCACGGTCGGCGGCGCTCGCGCCGTGGTACGCAGGGCGGTGCACGTTCCGGGCGAGCTCCTGCTGGATGTGGCTCTGGTGACCGTACTCGGCTGAGACTGTCTCTCCGATGTCGGCCGCCGCCGCAACCTCCGGCTGGCCCGGCGCCGGCCCTGGACCAACCGATCACCGCCGCGTTCGAGCGCCTGCACCCCTGCTCAGACCCGGCTGACCAACGGCAACCCATGGCGCGACGAGCAACCTCACCACTATCGGAGCCTTGGAACCCGGCGTCCACCCGACGCGGCAGTCGGGCAAGGTGACTCCGGTCAGGTCGTAGGGTTCCAACAGCGCGGCGAAGCACGTGATCTCGTTCGTCCACTTGAGGCCATACGTTGATGGCCTGCTCCAATACCCGGAGCAGGCCATCAACGTATCACCATGTGTACAGTTCAGAGGATTATCCGAAAGCGGCCGGATTCACGCCACGCGAAATCCGATGTTCGCCCGGGAAACGACGGCATCCAGGAATGGTCAGTCAGTGAGAACGGCTGCTCCTGGATGCCGGCCGTCGGCTCGTCACAGGATTTGGATGGCCCTGACCTTCGGCGGGCGGTTCGGGAAGGTGATCTCGTGCCAGCGTTCGATTTTCACCGAATCGCCGTTCTCGTCGTAGTAGATCAGGTCGTTGTTCCCGGTGGAGATCTTGTCGACCCACCACCCGCCGAAGTCGGTCGTACCACCGTTCGCGTAGCAGTCGACGCTCTGGCGGCCGTCGAGGTGCGACCAGATCTTCAAGAAGTTCTCGCCGCCGACGCACTGGACGTGGTCGATGGCGTAGGCGTTGCCGGTCGGCACGGTCATGGTGAACGCGGCGGCTGCGGCGATCGCCACGGCCGCGGAGCGCACGACCTTCTTCGTTTTCGAGATCACAGGTTCTCCTTAATCCGAATGTCGAACCGGGAGGTCACTTCACAACCACTGTGGGCGGCGTCGTGCCGAGCGAGTATCGCAATGACTCCCGCAGTGCGGAAATCACATCATCTCGTCTCGTTTTATCTCGTTCTTGCACCAACGATCATCATGTGAGGCTGCCGTGCGCAGCAATATCACTTCCGGTTCTCGTCTTGAATTCGCTCACGAATGTCTTGATCTGATCCGCTGGGGGAGCGAACAGGTGCGAGGTGGGTGTCGTCGGCCCTGACCACCGTCGTCGTACGGCGCTGAGCACGATCGGCGGGTCGGGCCCGGAGCAGAGAGAGGGTTCCAGCCGTCTGCGGCGGCGGACCGGGTACGGTGGTCGCCGGTCCCGGCCAGGAGCCACGCGCCGACCTGCGGGCCGATGCCGGGACCGGTCCGCCCCGGGACTCCCGTCGGGGACGGCGCGCCGTCCACCACGGGCGAGACCTGGCTCCCGCCCCGTCGGCCGGTGAGGCCCGGGGCCAGGCCGTCACCGTCGAACAGTCCGCCGTCGTTCCGGGAGCGCCCGATGTCGTCCCGGTACCGGTCGACTCACGACCGGCCGCGCGCTGCGGCCACCCGTCGGCGGGACGGCACCGCCCCTTGGACGCCCGGAGCCCCCGGAGACGCGCGAGCTGCCCGAGCCGCCGACCGCGCGTAGCGTGGGGAACGGGCTGATCAAGGACGCCGAGGAGCCGGCGCCGCGTTCCGGCCGGGGGAGGGGCCGCCGTACAGCGGGAGTTTGTGATGGGCAGACGGACGTTCGAGGACTTGACGAACCGAGTACACGGGGCGGTCATCACCCCTGGTGACGGCGGCTACGACGAGGCGCGACGCGTCTACAACGGCATGATCGACAGATATCCGGCCGCCGTCGTGCGCTGCGCGAACGCGGGCGACGTGCTGGCAACGGTCGGCTGCGCCCGGGAGACCGGGCTGGACCTGGCGGTACGCGGCGGCTCGCACAGTGTCCCCGGGTATGGGACCTGCGACGACGGCATCGTGGCCGACCTGTCCGGCATGAGGGGCGTCCGGGTCGATCCGGCGGCCCGCACGGCGCGGGTCGAGGGCGGGGCGACCCTGTCCGATCTGGACGCGGCGACCCATGCCTTCGGGCTGGCGGTGACCGGCGGGATCGTCTCCACCACCGGAGTGGCCGGGCTGACGCTGGGGGGCGGCTTCGGTCACCTGGCCCGACGTCTCGGCCTGACCTGCGACAACCTGCTCTCGGCCGACGTGGTGACGGCGGACGGGCGGCTGCTGGTCGCCAGTGAGCACGAACACCCCGACCTCTTCTGGGCTCTTCGCGGCGGTGGCGGGAACTTCGGCGTGGCCACCTCCCTCGAGTTCCGGCTCGCCCCGGTCGAGGACGTGTACGTCGGTCTGTTGTTCCACGAGCTGGAGCACATCGAAACGGTGCTGCGGCACTACCGCGAACACATCGCGACAGCACCCGAGCAGCTCGGAGCCTTCCCCGCCTTCCAGATGGCACCGCCCCTGCCCTTCGTCCCGGAGGAACGGCACGGCGACACCTTCGTCCTCGTCGTGGTCTGCTGGTCCGGCTCACCGGAGGAGGGTGAGCAGGCCGTTCGGCCGTTCCGCGAGGCGGCCCCGGTGGCCTGCGAGTTCGCCGGCCGGATGCCGTACCCGGCGCTCCAGGGCATGTTCGACGCCCTCCTGCCGCCGGGTCTCCAGCACTACTGGAAGGCCGCCTTCGCGACCGAACTCACCGACGCGGCGATCGCCGCGCACACCGTGCACGGTCCCAAGGTGCCGGTGCTCAATTCGACCTGCCACATCTACTCGATCAACGGCGCCTGCCACCGGGTGGCCCCGGACACCACCGCCTTCTCCTACCGTGACGCGACCTTCGCGACGGTCGTCGCCGGCATGTGGCCGGACCCCGCCGACAACGAGGCGAACACCGCCTGGGTCCGGGACTACTACGCGGCGCTCGCCCCGCACTCCTCCGTCGGCGGCTACGTCAACTTCATGGCCGACGACGACCAGGGCCGGGTGACGGACAACTACCGCGACAACTACGCCCGCCTGGTCGAAGCGAAGCGGGAGTACGACCCGGACAACCTGTTCCACGTCAACCACAACATCCTGCCCTGACCGCGCGGGACCCCACGGGCCCGTTGAGCCCCGACGGGGGAAGGTTCGACCCGCGCACCCAGGCGTGGCCTTCGGACCGGGCGGTGTGCCGGCCACGGTCGGGCGGCGACGGTCACCCACGGGTCGCGTGTGATGCCCCGGTCTTCAGGTGGCTCCGGACGCTGTAGATCAGCACGTGCTCGCGTCGGTGCCGACCCACGTCCGGGTCGGTTGCGGCGAGTCGTCGGTCATCGGCCAGGTGCACCCGCGGAAGGAAGCCGGCCTTGGCGGGTGAGCGTGTACCGGGTGCACGATCGAGGCACGGGCGGAACACCGGGCAACTGGCAGGCCGCCCATGGTTTTCACACACCGGCCAGCAGAAGAAAGCGAATGATCGAACCATGAGCACCGTACAGAAGGTCGCCATCATCACCGGCGCTTCCCGAGGCATCGGCGCCGCCCTGGTCACCGCCTACCGCAAGCTCGGCTATGCGGTTGTCGCGACCTCCCGCTCCATCGGCCGGTCCGGCGATCCCGAGGTGCTCACCGTGCCCGGCGACGTGGCCGAGCCCGGCTTCGGCGCCCGTGTCGTCGACGCGGCCCTGGCGCGGTTCGGCCGGATCG
The DNA here is from genome assembly GCF_042264695.1 of Kitasatospora sp. NPDC056138. Lineage (NCBI taxonomy): Bacteria > Bacillati > Actinomycetota > Actinomycetes > Kitasatosporales > Streptomycetaceae > Kitasatospora > Kitasatospora sp. NPDC056138. The sequence continues at coordinate 59,273 of NZ_JBHJVK010000033.1, forward strand.
ACACACTGGTCAACAACGCCGGAGTCTTCATCGCCAAGCCGTTCACCGACTACACCGACGAGGACTACGACGCCGTGGCCGGGGTGAACCTGCGCGGCTTCTTCGAAGTCTCCCGCAGCGCCGTCGCCGCGATGCTCTCCCGGGACGGCGGCGGCCACGTGGTGAACATCTCCACCAGCCTGGTCGACCACGCCGACTCGCACGGTCCCTCAGCGCTCGCCTCGCTGACCAAGGGCGGGCTGAACGCGGTCACCAGGGCGCTGGCGATCGAGTACGCGGCTCGTGGCATCCGGGTCAACACCGTCGCGCTCGGCGTCATCCGCACCCCGATGCACCCGGCCGCGACGCACGAAGCCCTCGCCGCGCTGCACCCGCTCGGCCGGATGGGTGAGATCGACGACGTCGTCGAAGCGATCGTCTACCTCGAGAACGCCCCGTTCGTCACCGGGGAGATCCTGCACGTCGATGGCGGCCAGAGCGCTGGGCGCTGACCGGACAAACCTCGCCCGGAGCGCCGGTGAAGCGAGCGGCCCTGGCCGGACCGGGCCTGCCCGCCTCCGGCGTCGCCCCCGGGATCGCCCTGGTCCCGCACCATCCCCGGACGGGAAGGTGCGGCAGCCGTCCGGCACCGCAGATGCCGTGCCGTCGGCTGCCGACGTGTGGATGCACCTGGCCTTCCACAACGAGCGGTTGATGGTTCCCGCCACCGGCGGACCGCCCGACGGCGTCCTCCGTGACGATCCGCTGCCGCTGCATCCGCTGCGGCCGTTCCAGCCCGGCTCGGGCGTGTTCCTCAGCACGCTGCCCGCGTGCGTGAACCTCCGGCAGGTCACGACCCTGTGTTCTGGCGGGGACGGCCTGGGCACCTGTGCGCCCGGAACGGCTTGCCGACCGGCGTGGCTGCCTCCTGGTCACCGCTGCTGCCCGCAGACTTGGCCCCTGATGGATCAGAGGACCTGGTCGAAGCGGTGCGCCGACTCTGTGGACAACGGCCGCTGTGCCGACCGGCGTGGGTGCAGCCGTTGCGGTGGCTGCGCATGTCGTCCGGATGTTCGGCCGGGCGGTGGTGTGCGACCGATCACACCGGAGCGGTCGGCGCCGCGGCCCCTGCCCGTGATCGGAGCTGAATGCCTGTCACCGTCTCTCGCCGACCGATTCGCGCACTTCAGAACCGGACACCGCGAACCACGAGCAGCACCGGCAGCCGGTCCTGCCGCTCGGAATCACACCGGGCACCGGACCAACCGCTCAGCAAGGCAACGCCACGGGTGCCTCTGACGTGGAGCCAGTCATGACCACACCGCGGGACCTGTTGATCGCCGCCATGGAGATGGCGCCAGGTCGCCCCGTGGAGCAGGGCGACCTGTCGCTTGCGCTCGCGGGAGCCGAGGTGATCGACCTCCTCGGTGCCCAGGTCATCGGACTGGACGGCGACAACATCGTGCCGAGTCACCGGCCGGCCCCACCTGATGGCCTGTTGGGCGAGGCTGCGGCGTCGCTCGTCCGAGAACCGCCGTACGAATCGGTGGGCGACTGGCTGTGGCGCAGAGGTCGCGGACTGTCCGCGGCCTATCTGGCCGTTCTTGAGGCGGAAGGGCAGTTCACTCGGCAAGGCCGCCACGGGATGCCCTTCCGGACCAGGCGGACGGTGTTGACCGATTCGCCCGATCGACGCCGGGCGGCGGAGCGCTGGACATCGGACGAGCCCGTCCTGGTCGCCCTGGCGGAGGCCGTCGGGATCCGCGACAGGCAGACTGGAGAGTCCCCGGGCGTGGACGACGACGTGGTGGTGACGGTGCTGGCCGCCGTCAGTGACGCGTTGATGGAACTGGAGGCCGTACGGCAACGGCGAGCCATCGAAGGCGCGGCCTTCGACAACATCTGGCGAGGCGGATGACGGCGTCGTGCGCGGTGGCGGTGGTCGCCGCACCGTGATCACGGGCGCCCGGACGGATCACCCCGGCAAGCGAATCCACCCACCTGTCCCACCGCTCATCCGGTACCACTGGCTCAGGGGGTGGAGGGGTGGTTGCGGGCGAGCCTTGCCGGCGGCGCCGTCGTGCACGCTCCCGATCCGTCCGCACCCGCGGCGCACCGTCGGTGCACCGGCTGTCGGTGGGACGGCATAGGCTCGCACCCATGACGGATCGGGTGGGGCGCCTCGTCGACGGGCTGGCAGGCCGGGAGTTCGTGGGAGACGTGTGCATGCTCCTCGACGAGCACCTGGAGCGGGGTGACACGGCGTTCCTGGCGGCCTTCGGTGCCGCGCTGCGCGCACGGTACCGCTCGGATGCCGAGGACGGCGAGCACCGATACCTCTTCAACCGGGTCCTGTGGGCCTTGAGCACCACGCCCGGACGGGAGAACGTCGGGCACGCGCTGCGGCTGGGACTGGCCGCACGGTCGCGTCCGGGCAGGCCGCTGCGCCGGGCGGCGGCCGTTCTGGCCGCCCATCAGCCCCCGGAGGAGCTGGCGGCGCTGTTCATACCGGCCCGCTCGGACGCCGGAGCCCCGGACGAGCTCCGGGCCTGCCTGATCCACGAGCTGGTGCTCAGGGGTGCGCCGGTCGCCGCGCTGCCCGAGGTCGTGACGTGGGCGGCGGAATCGCCGTTCTGGGGCAACCATCCACTGGCTTGGCTACCCTGGTCGCTCTCCCCGTTGGAGGGGAGCCCGGATCTTCCGCGCTACTTCTCCGGCGGGGTGGGGTTCAGCGTGGGGTACGGGCTGACGAGCGGCGCGAGATTGCCGTCCGGCAGCTGTGGCGTGGTCCCGTCCGTGCGCAGGAGCGCAACGGAACCCGCCCTCACTGCGGCCGTCGAACGTTGGACCCTGCGGCACAACGGGCGGGTCGAGGCCGGGATCCACCTCGCCGACGAACCCGTCGTTCCCGGTGCCGTGCACACCCTGCTGGCGTCGTTGCCCTTGGCCTGTCTGGCGGGCCTGGCCGATCCCGATCACCTCCTCGTCGCCACGGGTTCGCCGGCGGAGGCCTGGCGCATGCTCTTCGCCGCGGCCTCGACCGGCGGTGGCCGTGAGGACGACTGGTGGTACGGCGCCTACGGACGCCTGGCCGCGTGGCGGTCGCTGGCGGGGCTGTCGGGTGCGGCTGACGGCTCGTCGGTTACAGAGGTGGAGCAGCGGGCGCAGGCGTGCACCTGGTACGGCTTCCTGGCGTCCACGGACTGGTTCAACCAGGATTCCCTGGACTTCGCGCTGCTGACGCTCGCACCGGGACGTCGGCGGGTGGCGGTGCTGGCAGCCACCGACTACGACGGCGGATAGCCTGCTCCGGCTTTCGGCCCACCGTGTGCGGGCCCGGGACCTGCCGTCGCGGCCCGCACCCCACAAGGGGCTGACTGTGCGTCGACCCTCCCCGTGCGATGCGATCGACCAGCACCGGTCGGAGAGGGGGCGCCGGGTGGACGAACGGCGCCTCGGGTTCTACCCGCGCGTGCAGGAGTCAGGCCTCCAGTAAGGTCAGCGGGACCACGTCCTCGGCGACGGCCCGGTCCCGGGGCATCCGGACGGCAGGCCGGGCGCGCGGGCGTGATCCTCGGAGATCTGTCGGCGCAGACCTTGAGCACAGGTGCGGCGCGGACGTTCACCCCGTGGGCATTCCGACACCTGCCTCCTCCAGGGTCTGCCGCAGTCGGGCGACGGTGGACGCCAGTTGGTCGAGCGAGCGGGGTGTCAACGAGTCACCGAGCCAGGTGCGCAGTTCGCTCTCGACGGTCGAGCTGGCTGCGTCCAGCACGTCCCGGCCCGCTGGGGTGAGGGCGATCAGCGACGAGCGGCGATCGGCCGGGTTGGGGCGACGGCACACCCATCCGGCGTTCTCCAGACGGTCGACCGCCTTGCTGGTGGCCCCCACGGTGATGGCGACCTCGTGGGCGAGGTCGTTCACCCGGCAGTCCGCACGGTCGCGGATGATCCGCAGGAACTCGAACTGGCTGGTGGCGAGGCCGTGTTCGGTCCGCAACCGTTCACCGAGGACGTTGTAGAGCCTCGTCTCGTACCGGACGAGGTCTGTGAACACCTGCACAAGATCGGCCACCGGTATCTCCAGATTCCCGAGAAGTATCTTCCATGGAATGAATATGATCTAGGATACCGCACAGCAGGTCACAGTCCCGTCCTGCGTGCGCCCGCATCCCAAGGAGCAGTATGAGCAAGGAACAACGAGCCGCCGTCGACGCCCAGCTCCGGGCGGCCTCGTTCGACGCCACTGGCGCCCCGGACGAACTGCGCACGGCTTTCGCCGCCATGATGGCCGGTAGCCCGCCGCCGCTCGGCGTCGCTCTCGCGCCGACCGTCCTCGGTGGCCGCCCGGCGCTGGAGATCACGCCGGAGGGCGGGGTGGCCGGCGGAACGATCCTCTACTTCCACGGCGGTGCCTGGGTGTTCGGCTCGCCTGAGACGGCCCGGCACCTGACCGCGGCACTCGTCCGGCGCACCGGCGCCCGGGCGATCTCGCTGGACTACCGGCTCGCCCCGGAGCACCCGTTCCCGGCCGCGATCGAGGACGCTGTCGCCGCCTACCGTGAACTGCTGGAGGGCGGCGTCCCCGCCGAGCGGATCGTACTGGCCGGCGACTCGGCCGGTGGCGGGCTGTGCATCACGGCCCTGCTTGCCGCACGCGATGCCGGCCTGCCGCAGCCGGCCGGGGTGGTCGCCTTCTCGCCGGGGCTGGACGCCACCCGCAGCGGTGAGAGCATGACGACCAAGGAAGGGATCGACCCGCTGTTCACCCGCGAGTCGCTCCAGCGTCTGGGCGCGCTCTACCGGGCCGGGCAGGACCCGCGGCAACCGCTGCTGAGCCCGGCGGTGTTCGCCGACCTCAGCGGGCTGCCGCCGTTGCTCCTGCAGGCCGGGTCGAACGAGGTGCTGCTCGACGACTCGACCCGCCTCGCGACCCGGGCGGCGGCAGCAGGCGTGGACGTGATCCTCGACGTCACCGGCGACGTGCCGCACGTGTTCCAGTCGTTCACCGGCTCGCTCGACGAAGCGGACGCGGCACTGGACCGCGCGGGTCGCTTCGTCCTCGACCGGCTGGCATCCGCTCAGGTCGCGCCCTGACGGTCGCACCCCTGGCCGTCCGACGGCCGCGAGGCGGTCACGGCTCACCGGGCGCGGGCCGCAGCGGATCTGTGCCGGAGACACCGCATCGACCGCCGATTTGTTGCGTGTCCCAGCGGAAGGCGTGGGCGTCGCTGTGTCAGACCGGGGACCGGCCGCCGAACTCACCTGCCGGCCACCGTACTTGACGGCGGTCGAAGAGGGTTGCTCCGGCCGGTGTGCTCGGCTTCGCGGGGCGCCTCCGTGCCGCCGCCCGGTTGGCGGGAAGGGTTCTCTGTTCGCTGGAGATGCATGGAGGGAGCCCGCGTCCCACTGTGGCGGGCCGGGCCGGGCCGGTGATCCGGCCCGGCTCAGGCGCGGACGGGGCTGTCCCAGTCGGTGCGGTGGTCGAAGAGCCAGGACAGGGAGTTCAGGGCGTCGGGGCGGGCCATGCGCTTCATGACGACCGGTAGGACGGCGTCGCGGATCGCGCGGCCGATGGGGCCGACCTGTTTGGAGCCGGAACCGCGGCTGCCGTGGGCGACCACGCGCTGGACCCGCTCGCGGCGCAGGCGCTCGTATGCGGTGAACGCCGCTTCGGTGGTGGGCAGGTCGCGCAGGCACTTCGCGAGGGTCACCGCGTCCTCGGCGGCCATGGACGCGCCCTGGCCGGAGGAGGGGGCGACCGCGTGGGCGGCGTCCCCGACGATGATCATGGGGCCCCGGTGCCACACGGGCACGGTGGGCAGGTCGTACTGGTTGAAGACCTTGAACGGCTCGCTGGCGGCCACGATCGCGGTGGCGGGCGAGTTGTCGTCCCGGTAGAGGTCGAGCATCATCGTGCGCCACTGTCCGGCGGTGGTTGCGGCCAGTTGCTCACGCGGGATCTCGGTCGGCCGGGGCGGGTTGCCGAACCACCACACCTGCCCGTCGGGGGCGATGGTGTAGCCGAAGAAGCACCTCTTGCCGAAGACCATGTGGTACGCGCCCGGGGTGCCCGTGATGCCCTCGACGCGGGCGAAGCCGCCGGTGTTGCCGAGCCCGGTGTAGCGGGGGCCGGGCGCGTTCGGGTCGATGAGCCTGCGGACCCGGGAGTGGATGCCGTCCGCGCCGATCAGCAGGTCGGCTTCGGCGGTGGTGCCGTCGGCGAACCGGGCGAGTACGCCGCCGGACGGGGTGGGGGCGGCGTCCACCAGGCGCTTTCCGTGCTCGGTGCGGATGCCGCGTCGGGTGGCCTCTGCCGTGATCGCCCCGTACAGGTCGGAGCGCAGCAGGGTGCGGGTGACGGTGCCGTCGGGCAGTGCCATGCCGTTGGGGACCGTGGCGAGGTGTCTGCCGGTGCCGGAGGCGAACTCGATCTTCCCGGTGGGGAATCCGTGGTCGGTGACGGTGCGGTGGGCGTCGATGGCGCGCAGGGCGGCGATGCCGTTGACGGCGACCGTGAGGTAGACACCGTGGGCGAGGCCCGCGCTCTCGTCCTGGGCCTCGTGGACGGTGGCGTCGAGGCCGGCGCGCTGCAGGGCCATGGCGGTGACGGGGCCGGCGATGCCGCCTCCGATCACCAGGGCGGTGCGAGGGTTGTTCATCGGGGATTCAACTCCTTTGATGGATGGGGGAGATGGTCGTCCCGGGGAGGTGGGAAGGTGGGGAGGTGCTGGCTCCTCCCCACGGGTTTCGGGCGGGTGAGGGCTGGGTGGCTCGTTACGGGGCGCCCAGGGCGGCGGTGATCTTGGCGATCATGTCGGTGTGGGCGGGGCTGGTGCCGCGACGGGTGGAGGCGGCGGCCTGCCGGACGGCGGTCGTCACGGCACGGCGGAACTCGGCGGTCTCGGCCGGGGCCTTGGCGTCCAGAGTGGCGACGGTGGAGGTGAGGGCGGTCAGGACCTCGTCGGCGATCTCTGCGGTGGTACGGCCCTTGATGTCGAACTTGTCCTTGCCGGAGAGGACCCGGCCGACGATGCCGGTGGTACCGGTGAGGACCTTGGCGCCGACGACGTTCTCCTTGGTCGTGGACCAGGCGCCCGGGTAGGCCAGGGAGAGCAGGGTCACGGCGCCGAAGGCGGCCTTCTTGAGGGTGGTCTGCTCGTCGCGGGTCAGCGGGATGTAGGTGGTGGACATGACAATTGCCTGCTTCCGGTTGTCGTCGGATGGAGGGTGGGGCTGTACGGGCGGCCGGTCCCCCGGTGCGGGCCGGCTCGGCTTCCAGAGTTGCTCGATCGCAAGGTATCTTGACTGTCGAGCGATAAATTTATCTTGAAGGGCAAGTGACTCGAATGTCAAGCGAACCGGCTCCGGTCGCCGCGAAACTCGGCAGGGCCATCAGCGCGTACCAGGCGTCGGTCGACGACTTCGACCGCGAGGTGGCGCGGCTCATGGGCGTCAACGAGACCGACCTGCGCTGTCTGGAGATCCTTCTGAACGAGCTGGAGGAGGCCGCCCCGAGCCTGCTGGCCGCCCGGCTCGGCCTGACCACGGGCAGCATCACCGCCATGCTCGACCGACTGGAGAAGCTCGGTTACCTCACCCGCTCACCCCACCCCACCGACCGGCGCAAGACCCTCGTGCGCGCCACCCCCGAGGCCGCCCGGCGCGCCTTCGAGCTGCTCGCCCCGCTCCTCGACGAAGGCACCCGCGACCTCCTGACCCGCTACAGCGTCGAGCAGATCGAACTGATCACGGAGTTCCTCGATCGCACCGGCGAGTTGCAGCGGAGTCACGTCGAACGCCTGCGCGCGATGCCCACGACACCGGTCGGGAACCGCCCTCAGGGAGCGCCATCACCCGCCGCGGCTCGACCCGGCGAGGTTCACGGCTGACGGACGCGGCTGCTGGTAGCGGGCGGTCGGGCGCTGCGCGCGCTCGCGGCCGACCGCTCCTTCGACTGTCCGGGACCCTGGACCCCCGGTGGGCCCGCGATACCGCGTGCTCGGGATGCCGCCGGACTCGGAGCGGTGATGGGGCGGGGCCAGTCTCGACGCGGCGGTCCCGTGGGCATCCGCGGGCTGTCGAGGGCGGGGCTCCCGACCGTACGGCCGGTGCGGAGTTCGTCCCGCAGCTCCGCTCCGCTGCCCCGCCCGGTCGACCTGCCGGGCCTGCCCGCCTGCCCGCCGCCGCCCGGCTGGCGCGCCGGGCCCGCCCCACTCGACGGACTGCCCAACGCCTCCCGTGCAATGGCCAACGCCCAGTGGTTGCAGAGGAGTTGAACGGGCGCCGGTGTGCGCCCGGCGGCCGTCCGCTCAGTCCGCCTCGTCGTCGGTGATGCGGATGACGGCGTTGGGGCACAGGGCCGCGGCGAGCCGGGCGGCGGCGTGCAGCCGGGGCGGAGGCCGGTCGTCGAGGACGATGACGGTGCCGTCGTCGTCCGACTGGTCGAAGAGGTCGGGTGCGGTCAGGGCGCACTGCCCGGCGCCGCGGCAGCGGGTGTGGTCGATCCGGATCTTCATCGTGTGATCACCTGTTCCGCCTGGTTCAGGTGTCCCAGGTCAGGGGGAGGGAGTGAACGCCGTAGATGAACATGTCGTCACGCATCGGGACCTGCTCCGGGGGTCCGGCAAGTCGCAGGGTGGGGAAGCGCCGCAGGAGGGCGGGGAAGGCGATCTGCATCTCGACCCGGGCGAGTTGCTGGCCCAGGCACTGGTGGATGCCGTGCCCGAAGGCGACGTGCTGGGACGGGGCGCGGGTGAGGTCGAGCTCGTCGGGGTGGGGAAAGTGGTCGGGGTCGCGGTTGGCGGCCGGGAGGGAGGCGACCACGGTCTGGCCGGCGCGAATGTGCCGGCCGGCGATGACGAGGTCCTCGCGGGCGACCCGGACGGTGCCGAACTGGACGATGGTCAGGTAGCGCAGCAACTCCTCGACCGCGCGGTCCGCACGCTCGGGGTGCTCGCGCAACTGTTCCGTCTGTGCCGGGTGCGCCAGCAGGGTGTAGGTGCCGAGCGCCAGCATGTTCGCCGTGGTCTCGTGGCCCGCGGCGAGCAGGAGCCGCCCGATCCCCGCCACCTCACGGTCGGTCAGCGCCTCTCCGGGCTCCTGGCCGTCGGCCGTCGCGATCAGGGTGCTGATCAGGGCGTCGTCGGGGTGCCGACGCTTGTCGGCCACCAGGCGGAGGAGGTACTCGGTGAGCGCGTCGAGTGCGGCGAGCGCGGTTCCCTCGTCGCTGTCCAGGCTGAGCAGGGTCGAGGTCCAGTGCTGGAAGGCGGGGTGATCGGCGTAGGGGACGCCGAGGAGCTCGCAGATGACCAGTGAGGGGACCGGCCTGGCGAAGGCGGGGACCAGGTCGACCGGCGGTCCGGTCCGTTCCATGGCGTCGAGGTGCTCGGTGACGATCTGCTCGACCCTCGGGGCCAGGGCGCGCATCCGCCGCACCGTGAAGTAGCGGGTGAGCATCTGCCGGTAGCGGGTGTGCTCGGGCGGATCCATGGAGATCAGCTGGCCGGCCCGCGACCGGGGATCGTCGCGCCGGAACAGGAAGCCCCGCACGGGCAGGGAGGCACGGGTGCGGTCGGAGCTGAAGCGGTCGTCCGCCAGCAGCGCGCGGACGTCCTCGTGGCGGGTCAGCAGCCAGCCGGTGTTCCCGTCGGGGAAGGCGAGTGCGCTGACCGGATCCTGTTCGCGCAGGCGGCCGTACTCCGGCGGCGGGTCGAACGGGCAGCTGCGGTGCGTGGGCAAGGGGGCGGCTTCGGGGACGGATGCGCTCATGGAAGTGTCCTCCATTCGGCGTGCCTCGGCTCGACGCGCCGCCGCCACGGGCAGTCGCACCGGCCGACGGAGCGACCTCACGGCGGGCGAACGAGCCTTCCCGGCCAGGATAGAACGAATTCGTTCTATGTGAAGGGGGCGGCTGGCTGGCCCACCCGCCGGGTCTCACACCCCCGTGCGCAGGAGCGGAACGAGTACGCCGTCCACGATCCGGTCGATCAGCTCCCGCCCCGGCTCCTCGTCCAGCACCAGCACCCGCATCAGCACCAGCGCGAACGGCAACTGGACCAGCAGCTCCTCGTCGACCTGCGCGGGGACCTGCCCCCGCGCGCGTGCCCGCTCCAGCACGGACTGCGCCGCCTGGAACAACGGCCGGCTCAGCCGCTCCTGCCGCAGCCGGGCCAGTTCCGGATCACTCCTGCTCGCCTCCAGCACCGCGAGCACCAACCCCCGGTCCCGCTCCACCCAGCCCGCCTGCCACGCGAGCAGCAGCCCGCGCAGGTCCTCGGCCACGGAACCGGTGTCCGGCAAGCCGATCGCCGGGTGCTGATCCTGCAGCGCAGCCACCACCAGCTCCGCCTTCGAGGGCCACCGCTGGTACAGCGTGGCCTTGCCGACCCGGGCCCGCTGCGCCACCAGGTCCATCGTCAGCCGCTCGTACCCCACCTGGGCCAGCAGCGCCAGCACGGCCTCCAACACCTCCCGCCGCCGCCCCGGATTGCTCAACGGGACCCTCCGCACCCCACCTGCACGCTGTGCCGGATCGCCCGTACCGTCACCCATGCCCGGCCTCCAAGACCCTCCGCCCGTGCCAGCGCCTGACGGAGGACACCGTAGACCGCCGGGGCATCCCGTCGCTGCCGCTGCGTCGTGTCGACACCGCCTCCGTCACCGCCGGATTCGGGACGGAGTCGACCGCCCGCAGCACGGAACCCGGCACGGTGGGCCGGGGTCCCCGGCATCGCACCTCCGTTCCAGGCCCGTTCCCAGTCGGCTCCACAGGATTGGCCGGATCGCCGCCGTCGTCCACGCGCGGCACGATCAGCGTCCACCCGCGGCACGCTCAGCGGGCAGACCGACGGCGGTGCGGCGCTACCGTGCCGCGGGGGCGTGCACCGCGTTCGACCACATGAGCTGGACGGGCACCTCGCCGCTCCCGTCCGCGAGTTTCACGAACCTGAAGACGTTCGTGATGTCAGCAAACCCGGACTCGGCCTCGTTGATGGGGAGATCGCCGATCTCGCCCCGGCCGGTCTCCGAGTACCAGCCGATCTTCGACGCGTCGTTGAACCGGACGGCGTCCTCGACGTCGGGATCCGTCCGCGCCTCGTTGAGCTCGTGGTAGAAGGTGGCGACGACGTTCGCCCACGAGTTGTCCGCACCGTCGAACACCGCTATGCCGTTGTCTCCTTCGGAGAAGACTCCGACCGCGTAGTAGGTCGTGACGGGTCGACCGTTCCGGTTCACCTGCACCGATCCGTGGTATCCGCCCAGTCCCTGGGTCGAGTCTCCCTCATCGTCATCGATCTTGATCAGTGCACGTTCGCGGCGGGCGTGCTCCTCCTCCTCGCCGGGTGGGGGCTGGAAGCCAGGTGAGAACCCGTCGACGAGGATGACCCCGCGGGGCAGCATCATGTCTATGACGCACTGCCCGGGATCGTGGTCGCCTAGCACTCCGCTCAGGAACAACTCCCTGGCGAGGTCCTCCGCCTGGTCCTTGAAGAACCGCGACCCCTGCGGAGTGTGCAGGTCCACCACGGCGGGCGGCAGTGCCGTGGACGTGATCTTGCCCGGGTAGTACTGGGCCACGACCGATTGCAGCGTGCTGTCCGTCATCGCGGCCGCGAGCGCCTGATCGATGTGGTCCATGTCGGCCTTGGCCCAGGCCGCGGCACCGCCGACGAAGCGATTGACGAAGACCAGGTCGGCGATCTTTCGTCCCTTGTGGTCCTTCAGGTCCCACTTCGGTATCTCACGGAATCCGTCGGTCGTCACCGCAGCCGCAGCCGCAGGCTCGGCCTCAGGGGCCTTGCCGGCGAGCGCGGCCGGCCGCCTGCTCGCAATCGCCCGGGCGAATGGCGAGCCGGAGCGCACCACGATGCCGCGCGGCCTGATCTCCCCGTTCTCGGAATGGATCATGGCAATTCTCTTTTCCAGTCGCACCGCCAGGATTGTCTCCATTGTGAAAATCCGGCGTAACCCCGGCGTCACCGCGGCGTGACGTGCATGGCCGTGGTGACGCTGGCTGCGGTCGGAGCGGCAGCAGTTCGTGTCCGTAGAGCCAGCCGGCGACGGTCGTCCTGGGCTCAAGCGTGCTGGGCGGCCGGCGCACCGGCGATCCTCGCCCACCACCTGGACGAGCTGTGCCGATCACCCTGAGGGACGACGGGGGCCTGTTCCTGGCCCGGTACGACGGAGGACTCGCCGAGTCGGGATGGTCAACCACCCACCGTGGCCGCCGTCACCGGGCCGCACTGACCGTTCCGGCTCCCGGCGGCCGACGGGGCGGGTTTCAATCCGAGCAACCGGCAACCCGAGAAGTCGGCAATGAGCCATTCCGAGGGCTCCGGCCGCGCTGTGCGAACGCTTCGGCCGAACCATGCCGACCACGCGAATTCGAGAACAGTGAAGCGCCGAGAAAAATCAGGTGATGGGATTGCATGTCTTCGTTGAAGTCTTCCCGGGCTCGAATCTACTTGTCTCGGTTTCTGGACGCATCACTCCGGTGCGGTGCCGACTGTTCGGGAGGGAATCCAATGCTTTCCAGGCGTGCCGGTGTCGTCGCGGCCATCTCTGTCCTGCTCGCGGGTGTCGGTGCCACGGCCTCGGCGCAGACCGTCAGCCGGTTCGACGACGGCGGCTTCGAGTACCCGAGGGCGGCGGCCAACAGCTTCACCGAAGCACAACGGCGACCGGCCCGTACGGGCCGGTCGCCGTCGACGTCCGGATCGAGCGCTGCGCACCCTGCCCGACCTGCAGCAACGGCTGACAGGCCAGGCAGGTGGGATGGGCGGGACCGGGGGAGCGAGATGGTGAACCGCTCGCCGGTGGCCGGTCTCTGAGCCATGGGGACGCGCCCTGGTCCCGAACGGTCTTTGGTGCCGGACTCAGCGACTGAGGGAGGCGAGGTGCTGATGGAGCATCCGGTGTCCTTCGGGGTCGGGGTGCAGGCCGTCGACGAGCAGTTCGGCGTGCCCTCGCAGCGGTTCCCACATGTCGAGGTAGTCGACGTGGTTCTCGTCGCACCAGGTCCGGACGGACTCGCGCAGTGCCAGCGCTCGCGCCTGGGTGAATCGCAGGCCCTCGTAGTCGCGGGTGCGCGCTTCGTCGAGCCACATCGGTCCCACGACGACGAGTCGCGCGTTGTGGTCGTGGGCCGTGGCGGCCAGCGAGGCGAGACTGTCCGCGATGTGCGCCAGTCCGTCGGGAGCGCTCTGCGTCGCTGCGTTCGGCAGGGCGGAGTCGTTGATGCCGGCGGCGACGAGGATGGTGTCGGGGAGGCGGGGCGCCAGCAGCGCGGGTGTCTGCTCGGCGACGTCGACCAGGGTGCTGCCGGGGATGGCCAGGTTGAAGACCCGGTGCCCGGCCTCGTTCGCGGCGATGTGGGTGGCCGCGAGGCGGGCCGCCCACCCGCCGTGCGGGTCACAGCGTCCGTAGGCGATGCTGTCGCCCACGATCACGATGCGCGCTGCCGAGCGCAGCGGCTTCGCGTCCAGGTACGCCCAGGCGCTCTCGCCGGAGGAGAGGCGCACCCGTCGGCGGACGTAGTCGTCGACTTCGTAGGCGTCGGCTGCGGCGAGGTCCTGGTCGGTGAGGTGCAGGACGGCGCCCTCGACCACGGCGCCGATCCTGCACTCCAGGGTCAGGTGTACGTCAAGGCCGCTGGCGGCGATGACGGACGGGTCGGTGATCGGCAGGGGCCTGGTCGTGTAGCCGGCCAGCGCTGCCGGAGAACTGGGTACGGCTTGGCCGAAGAGAGCGGTCTGGACCCGCTCGTCCATCAGCGTGCCGAAGGAGAACAGGGTGTGGGGGCGGGACTCGGTCACTGTGGCTTGCATGCCTTTCTTCAGGGACGGATCGGACCACCCCGACGGGCGCCCCGGGCCGGCGAAGCGGGTCCGGAGCGGTCGAGGGCGTGCCGGGACAGGGGTGGCGGTGGCGTGCTGTCGCCGTCACCGGGTGGGTGGTGTGGCGCGGAGCGAGGCGACGAAGCCGGCGGCGTCGGTCTCGGCGCCGAAGTGGTGGATGACGTGCTCGCGGACGTGTTGCTGCTGGGTGCGGGTGAAGGCTGCGCAGGCGTCGTGGATGACGTGGGCGGCGTAGCCGCGGTCGTGGGCTTCGCGCAGGGTGGATTCGACGCACACGTGGGTGGCGAAGCCTGCCAGGTACAGGTCGGTGACGCCGAGTCGGCGCAGGATCAGGTCGAGGTCGGAGAAGCCGGCGAAGGCGCTGGCGCCGGCGCGGCCGCGCACGACCGGTTCGTCGGCGGCGGGCCGGAAAGCATCGGCGAACTCGACGCCGGCGCTGCCCTGGATCCAGGTGCCGGCCTTGGGGATCGCCGCGCGCAGGCCGAGCCGGGCGGGGGTCCAGCCCTCCAGCTCCGGCGCGCCGGGGGTGAGGACGAGCGGCACGTGTACGACGGGAACGCCGTGCGCGCGGGCGGCGGCCAGCGCGGCGGCCGCGCCGCCGACGGCGGTGTCGAGCAGGTCGCGATCCTCGACGAGGTGGTTGAGGCGGCCGTGTTCGGGGTCGAGCCACTCGCGCTGGAACTCGATCAGGACGAGGGCGGCGTTCGGGCGTGCAGACATGACCGTCATGGTCAGGCTCCTGGTCCGGAGAATTTCCAACTGGTGAGTTGGACCCTATCGCGGACGGACCATAACTCCAACCTGTCAGTTGGAGTTATGGTCGGGCGGGTCAGAGCGCGAGCCTGCGCATCATGTCCACGACGGCGGCACGCCTGGCGACCGGATCCTCACCGGCCGTCCCACCGAGGATCATGCGGGCCAGCTGCGGCGCGGCGAACTGCCAGCCGACGAGCGCGACAAGGGCGTACAGCAGCTCCTTGGGCGGGAGCTGCGCCTGGGCCTGCGCGGAGCCCGTGCCCCCCCGGCGGCCGGGGGAGAGCGCGGCGACCTTCTCGGCGTAGTGGGCGGCCCGCTGCTCCTCGCCCGCGACCGGCCCGTCGGCCTCGGCGTACAGGGCTTCCCACTGGAGCAGGCGCAGCAGGTGCGGATGGGCGAGGTGGTAGTCGAACACCCGGCCCGCGTACTCGGGAACGTCCACCGTCCGCCCGTCGGGCTCCGTCAGCGGCACGGCGGCGGCGAGCTGTTCCAGCTCGCGCTGGACCACTGCGGCGAACAACTGTCGCTTGCCGCCGAAGTAGGGGTAGATCCGCTCCTTGTTGACCCCGGCTGCGGCCGCGATGCGGTCGATCCGCGCCCCCTCGGGCCCGAATGCGGCGAACTCGTCCACGGCCGCGTCGAGCAGCAGCCTCTTGGTCTTCGCGGTGTCCCATGCCATGCGCCCAGCATACGAAGCAACCAACCCGTCGGTTGGCGATCGGGCCACCTGCCGATCGTCCACTGTCCCCACCACAGCCCCACCACAGCCCCACCACAGCCCCACCACGGCCTCGCCGCTGCCCCACCGCAGCCCCACCACGGCCTCGCCGCCGCCCCGACCCGCCGAACAGCGCCTCATGGGCTCACAGTCGCATCCGCCGAGGTAACTGCTCTTCCAGTGCGTTCGGGACGCCACCAACCGCTACCTGACCACCCGCGCGCTACCCGCTCCCGGCACCGTCCGCACCACCTGAGCCCGGCCTGCGCCCTTCCTTCGAACGCCCCCGCCGTCCGTTCCGTGGAGAAAGGCGGCCCCGGCTGTGCTCGGTGGCGGCCCGGCTCCGAATGCCCGACGGCGACGTCCCAGACGCAACTCCTTCGCATTAAGCTGGGCACATGAGCCCTCGAGCAGCCGCACGCCCCGGCGGGCGCAGTGCCCGCGTCCAGCAGTCCGTGCACCAGGCCGTACGAGACCTGGAGGAGGAGCTGGGTCGGGACGCGCTCACCGTGCCCCTGGTCGCCGCCCGCGCGGGAGTCACGCCGTCCACCGTCTACCGGCGCTGGGGGGACTTGCGGGAACTGCTGTCCGACGTGGCCGTCGAGCGGTTGCGACCTGACGGTGCGCCGGCCGACCACGGCAGCCTGCGGGCGGACCTGGAGGCATGGGCGGAGCAGTTCGCCGAGGAGATGTCCTCGCCCGCAGGCCGCGCCTACATCCGGGACGTCCTGCTGGGCGACCCCGAGCAGGGCAACGCGGCCCACTGCTCCGACTACGCCGCCGAGCAGCTGAAGGCCATCGGCGTGCGCGCCGCCGGGCGCGGTGAGGCCGTGCCCGACGTGGAGACGCTGTTGGACGTCGTCGTCTCACCCCTGATGTACCGCATCCTGTTCCGACCTTCGGATCTGTCGGCTGCTTACACCGACCGCCTCGTGGATGCGGTGCTCGGCCGGAGCCACCCTCCCCTTCCGGTCAAAAGCTAAATAGTTGCGTTTCGGAGGGCATGGACTGCTACTCTCCTTAAAGCAAAGTGATTGCCTTAAGGCTCAGGGGTGCTCCATGTCCAGCGTCACAGCCATACCGTCCCGTCCCCGCCTCCTGCCCGCGCTGGGCCGCCGCAGCGCCTTCGCCCTCCACGGTTCCGTCCTGGTCGGCCTGCTGGCCGCTTCCAGCGCGCCGACCCCCCTCTACGCCCTCTACCAGGCAGCCTGGCACTTCTCGGCCATGACGGTCACCGTCGTGTTCAGCGCCTACGCGCTCGCCCTGCTCGTGGCACTGCTCGCTGCGGGAACGCTCTCGGACCACCTGGGCCGACGCCCGGTGCTCATCGGCGCACTGCTCGCAGAATCCGCCGCGATGGCCGTCCTCGCCACCGCCCAGGGAGTGCTGGCACTGATCGCCGCCCGGATCCTGCAGGGCCTGGCCACCGGCGTGGCCACCAGTGCCGCCGGAGCCGCCCTGCTCGACTTCGAAGACCCCGACCGCCCCGGACGGGCGGCGCTCGCCAACAGCACCACCCCCGTGGTCGGCATGGCGGCCGGAGTCCTGGTCTCCACCGCCCTCGTCCAGTACGCCCCCGCTCCCACCCGCACCGTCTACCTCCTGCTGCTCGTGCTGTTCGCCGCGCAGGCTGCCACGGTCCTCCTCAGCACCGAGACCGCACACCCCCACCCCGGCGCATGGCGCTCACTGCGTCCCGGTATCACCATCGCGCCCGCCTCCCGCCCGGCCATGATGCTCGCCGCGCCGGGCATCATCGCCGCCTGGGCGCTGGGCGGCTTCTATTCCTCCCTCGGACCCTCGCTCGCCCGGCTCGTCGCCCCGCACGCCCCCCGTGCCACCGGCGGCCTGGTCTTCTTCACGCTGACGGCCACAGCCGCTCTCGCCGTCCAGGCCGCACGCTCGCTGCCCGCCCGCACCGTGAGCCTCGCGGGCACCGCGGTGCTGATCCCGGGGGCCCTGCTGACGCTGAGCGGGCCGCACCTGGACAGCCTGCTCGCCCTGTTCGCCGGTACCGCCCTGGCGGGCGCGGGCTTCGGGGCCGTCAGCCAAGGCGCCCTGCGCCTGCTGCTGCCCCCGGCCGCACCCGGCGAACGTGCCGGAACGCTCGCCGCGTACTACGTCCTCAGCTACCTCGCCATGAGCGTCCCCGCGGTCCTCGCCGGCCTGCTGACCAATCTGTACGGCCTCCAGGCCGCCGTGGCGCTGTACACCGTGACGGTCGTCCTGCTCACCCTGATCGGCCTGACCAGGCTCGCCCGCAGCGGGCGGCGGCCCGCCGCCGCCTGACGCCGTCCTCCTGGTCCGTACCCGCCCTCCGGACCCTCCGCACCCTCCCCGATCTCCGGAAAGGACCCACCGATGAACACCGCCGCACCCCGCCAGACCGTCCCCTCCGGCTCCGGCCCGGCATGGAGCCTCGGAGACGTCGTCGTGCGCCGCATCGACGAGATCGAACTGCCGCCGCAGACCGGGCCGTGGCTGCTGCCCCACGCCACCAAGGAGGTGCTGGACGAGGCGTCATGGCTGCGCCCCGACTTCGCCGACGCCGACGTCCCGCGCCTGGCGAGCCACAGCTTCGCGGTGGAGGCGGCCGGGCTGCGGATCGTCGTCGACACCGGCATCGGCAACGCCAAGACCCGTGCCAACCCGGCCTGGCACGGTCTCCACACCGACTTCCTGGAGCGCCTGGCGGCGGCAGGCTTCCCGCCCGAGTCCGTGGACCTGGTGATCACCACGCACCTGCACACCGACCACGTCGGCTGGAACACGCACCTCGTCGACGAGGACTGGACCCCCACCTTTCCCAACGCCCGCTACCTCACCAGCCGCGCCGAATGGGACCACTGGGCCGCCACCGAGCTGGACGAGGCCCGCAGCCAGATGTTCCGGGACTCCGTCCACCCCGTTCGTGACAGCGGACAGTACGACCTCGTCGAGGTGCCCGAGCACGGGCACGAAGTGGCCCCGGGAATCGTCCTGGTCCCGGCACCGGGCCACACCCCGGGGCAGGTCGCCGTGGAACTGCACGGCAGCGGCCGCCGGGCGCTGATCACCGGCGACAGCATCCACCACCCGGTGCAGCTGTCCCACCCCCACCTGAACAGCTGCGTCGACATCGACCCCGCCCAGGCGCTCCGCACCCGAAGCCTCCTCCTCGACGGCCTGGCCGACACCGACGCCCTGCTCCTGGGCACCCACTTCCCGCACCCCACGGCCGGCACCGTCCGCCGGGAGGGCGGACGCTACCGCCTGCTCGCCGAGCCCGGCAGCCAGGCTGCGCCCGCCTCGGCCTGAGGCCGCCCTCGGCCGTCGCCGACCAGGTCGTCCCGGCAGCCCGCGGGCCCCCCACCGGGGGTCGGCGTCGCCGCGGCCTCCCGTTCGACGCGGGGTCCGCTCTCAGACAAGGTTCAGCGCGTCCAGGAAGCGGTCCGCCACCCCGTGGTCGCCGGTCACGGTCGGACGGTCGCGCCAAGGCACCCGGGTCGCGGCCCAGGCCTTGAAGTCGTGCGCCGTCGACTCCAAGGCGGCAGCCGTGGGGGAGCCGGTGGTCGCCGGTGTCACGGTGATCCCTCCCCGACCCGGATCGGGCACCCACTCGCCACCGCCCGGCCCGGTCAGCCTCAGCCGGATGGGCCGCTGAGACACGCCACCGCACCGGGCTCCACTGCCGGAACGAGCTGATTGCCTGCACGTCACCGCCCCGCGTGGCCGGCGCGGTCCGGGCGGACCCGTCTTCGCCCAACGTTCCACCGGCTGCACGGTTTTGCCGGTCCAGGGGGAGCGCTGAGGTTCGTGTGGTACTTCGTGGCGCACTCCTGCCTCAACGAAGTCGGCCGTCCGTGTGGAGGACCGTCCCGATGCAGACCAGCTTGAAGCTGTCCCCGGCAAGGCGCGCACCGGTGAACACCGGCGCGCCCACGCACCCTTGGGGCAGGTCTCCGACCCAGGAGACACGGCCGCGACTCGTGCGCGTGACCACAGCGACCACAACGACCTGCTCCCGGGCGCCAGTTGCGGCACCGACATCGTGAGCCATGAGGTAGGTCGCGACGGGCTCCGTACCCGGGCCGACTGCTATGGTGCGCCTGTGTCATCGATCAAGCAGTTCCAAGTCGCCTTCGACTGTGCAGAACCCGAGCGCGTCGCTCGCTTCTGGTGCGAGGTGTTGGGGTACGTCGCATCGCCGCCACCGAAGGGGTTCGCCACTTGGGACGATTTCGACCGCACCCGGTCTCCAGAGGATCAGGGTTCATGGTTCGCCTGCAGTGATCCGTCAGGTGTGGGCCCGCGACTGTTCTTCCAGCGCGTTCCCGAAGGCAAGGTCGTCAAGAACCGGGTGCATCTCGACGTGAGGGTCGGCACCGGCCTCGTGGGTGAGGAGCGCCTCGCCACGCTCGAAGCCGAGTGCGCACGACTGGTCGCGCTCGGCGCGGTACGCGTGCGACTACTGTATGACGGCAACGATTCGTGCATCGTGATGCAGGACGTCGAGGGCAACGAGTTCTGTCTCGACTGAGCACCCTCCGAACCGGCGGGGTGGGAGCCGTCTTCCCTGGGCCTCTCCTGAAGGTGGTCTCGTGTGAGGCGGGAGTCATCCCGTGAGGGCCACCATCTACCTGCACCGCGTCGTACTCGTGCCGCAGTCGGCCGGCATCCCGCTGCTCCGTCGGCCGCCGCGACACTCGTACGACGAATGTCACCGTGGACACGCTTACCGTGTCCTCCGACAGTCCCGATACAACCGGTTTCGCACTGACCGTCGGCTGATTTCCTGCGACCGTCAGGCTCTGGCGAGTAGCTTCGCCTCCTCTGCGGGGGACAGTCCGTGCCGGAGCGGCGGTTCGCCACGCTCACGGTCCCAAGCCAGTACGTCAGCGACGGTCACCGCCAACGGGGTTGCGGGCATGCCGGCGGCGCGGGCGCGCGCGGAGCTTCGTTGCTGGGTCGGCCACATCGACTCGGGGCGGGTCAGCGGAAAGAACGGCGGCACTGCTTCGGCCGGCACAGGAACGATCTCGACCTGGCTGCCTGCCACCCGCGCGCAGGTGGTGATCAGCTCAGCCATCGTGGTCGGCTCAGCCGGACCGACGGCGTGGAACGCGCCCGGCCTGTCATCCAGCAGCAGCTGCACCACGAGGCGGGCCACGTCGCGGGAATCGACCACCTGAACCGGCTGTTCGGGGCTGCCTGGCAGGGCCACCCGGCCGCCGCGCGCGGCCCGGCGAACCCAGTACACGAGCCCGTCCTGCACGTCGTGCGGCCCGGCGACCTTGCCCAGCCGCACGATCGTCGCCCGTGAGCCGTACCGGGCCACCACGTCGTCCTCGCAGGCCACCTTGCACGGCCCGTAGGTGTCCTCGTCGAGCTCCTCGGTGTCGCGCACCGGCGGGCGGCGGGGTGTGTCCTCGTCCGAGCCCGGCCCCACGCCCGTTTGGATGTACACAGCCTGACTGGAGATGAACAGGTACCGGCCGACCCGGTCACCGAGCGCCTCCATCGCCTGACCGACATGGCGCGGCACATACCCGCTGACGTCCACGACAGCGTCCCAGCTGCCGTCCTGCAGCGCCGCGTAGTCCCCGGTGTCCCGGTCACCGATCAGCCGGGGCACGCCCGGGAACAGGTCGGCGCCAGTTCTGCCCCGGCCGAACAAGGTCACCTCGACCCCCTGACGCAGCGCGTCGTCAACGATCGCCCGGCCCACGAACGAGGTGCCGCCAAGTACAAGAAGTCGCATAGCGCCCGACAGTAACGGCGTCCGCACGCCACCTCCACCGGGATTCCGCAGCACGGTATGAATCGGATCGCGGGCCGGTTCGCGCGGGTCGAACCTCGGCGTCGGGTACGGCAGTTGATGCTCGGGCTGCTGGCGGACCTGCCGCGCAAGAACTGCTGGACGATCGCCGAGCATGTCGGGGACGCCACTTTGGACGGGTTGCAGCACCTGTTGGGGCGGGCGGATCCTGACTTGCCGTCCGGAAGCGGCTCGGCTGTCGGGCGTGCAGTCTCCGGGGGAGGGCTGCGGGAGGACGGCGTCTGCGCCCCGGATGCGCGGCGTGAGGAGAATCCGCTGCCGTGGGCCGCGGCGATCGGTGCAGTCGGCGGAGTCGCGCTCCGGTAGCAGGCTGCGGCGTCCGACGAGGTCGATCCTATGCTGACGGTCATGCAGGTACTGGGTACGAGCAGTGAGGACGAGATGGTCGCCTGCTTCTTGAGCGGCGAGCTGTCCAGCCGGAGGTTCGGCCAGAACCTCCGGTCCCACCTGGTGGCAGCCGGGCAGGCCGAGCAGTTGCTGACGCATCCGGACCTCTCCGACGCTGGAGCGAACACCGCACGTCGTGCTCTGCTCACTGCGACGCGCGGGTACGGCGAGAACCGCGACCTGTTCGAGAACTTCCCCGCTCGCGTCACGTGGACCAGAGCACTCCTGTCCGCCGACGAGGCGGCCGGTGTGCGCTACATCGACTATTGCTACTGGGTCGAACTGTCGGGTGGCAGCCGCCGGCCGACCGACGCGGCCGCACGCATCAAGGCAGGCCTACGGGCGTTCGACGTGCCCAACGAGCCGTTCGTCGACGCAGTTCACGCGCTCATCAGAGGCGAGCGATTTCCTCCACTCATCCTCGTCGGCGAGAGGCAGGACAACCTGGTCTGCCTGGAAGGCCACCTGCGCCTGACCGCCTACGCCCTCGTCGGCTTCCCGACCGACATCGAGTGCCTGATCGGCACCGCGCCGGTCATGGGACGCTGGGCCCGGTAGTCCAGTCGCACCGAGCTCTCGGCGCCCCAGATGAACCTTCGACGTCCACGGTCTTCGCATTGGTGCCCACCCGCAGCCAGACTGCCCCGGTTGTCACCACCCCGGGCCGTCAACCCTCCAGGAACCGGGAGCATCTCGTAGGGAGGCCGATCGGGGGTCTCCGGGAACCTCGGTTCCTCATGGGCCAGTTCGACCTGGTCACGGGCATCCACCGGGCGCCATGGGCGGCTTCGTGCCCGTTCCCGGCCTCCCCGGCGACCCCCATGTCCGGCTGCGCCGTCGTGTCCGTACAGCTCCGCCGGCCACCGGTCCCGGCGCTTTTGCGATCGGTGACCGCGGCGACCGGCGGCCTTGCCTCCGAACGGCCGTCATGGGTGGGGACTGAAGGCGTGGCGAATGCCGGGGTCCGAAGGGCTGGTTGCGGCACCTGCCGCGTTCAGGCTTGTGAAGCGGACCGTCGGTCCGTATGCTCTGATTTATTCGGACCGCTGGTCCGTTTATGCTGGCGCTCCGTCCTGACGAACCGTCACCACGGGATGCCGTACCTCGCACGACGAGCGGCGGCACCCGACAGGCCGGGACCGCTGTGTCTTCAAGCAGAACGGAAGCCAAGACCATGACCGTGCCGATGGCACCCGCAGAGTTGTACCGCCACGGACTGCACCTGCTGCTGGAGAAGGACATCGCCGCCTGGGTGGACCTGTGGGACGAGAAGGGCGTCCTGGAGTTCCCCTTCGCGCCCGAGGGTTGGCCCAAGCGGCTGGAGGGCAGGGCCGCGGTCTCCGACTACATGAGCCACTACCCCGACCACGTCGACCTGCACGACTTCCCCGACGTGGAGATCCACCAGACCACCGTCCCCGAGACGATCGTGGTGGAGATGCGCGGGGTCGGCCGCCTGGTGGAGACCGACCGCCCCTTCGACATGACCTACATCGCCGTCGTCACCGTCGAGGACGGGCACATCACCTCCTACCGCGACTACTGGAACCCCCTCGCCGTGTCGCAGCCCGGCGCCGACTTCGCAGGAGCGAACCGATGAGCGCCGTCGGCACCACCCTGGTCATCGGGGCCACCGGCACCACCGGCCGCCGCGTCACCGCCCGGCTCATCGCCGAGGGCCACCCCGTCAAGGCCGCCGGCCGGAGCGCCACCCCGGTGGAGGGCGCACAAGCCGTCCGCTTCGACTGGAACGAGCCCGCGACCTGGAGCGAAGCCGTCGACGGCGTCGACCGTGCCTACCTCATCCCGCCCGTTGGCTCATCGGACCCGGCCGCCGTCATGCTGCCCTTCCTCCGCGAGGCGCGTGCGGCGGGCGTGCACCGCGCCGTGCTGCTCAGCTCGTCGGCGATCCCCGCCGGCGGTCCGGCAGTGGGCCAGGTCCACCAGGCCCTGCCCGGCCTGTTCGACCAGTGGGCGGTGCTGCGGTCCTCCTGGTTCATGCAGAACTTCGCCGGCTCCACCTCCCACGCGCGCAGCATCCGTGACGAGGGCGCCATCATGTCGGCCTCGGGAGAGGGCCGCGTCGGATTCATCGACGCGGAGGACATCGCCGCCGTCGCCGTCCGCGCCCTGACCGACGAACAGGCCCCCGACACCGATCTGGTCCTCACCGGGCCGCAGGCGCTGAGCTACGCCGACGTCGCCGCGATCATCACCGAGGTCACCGGGAGGCCCGTGGTGCACCGGCAGCTGACGTTCGAGGAACTGCGCGACCGCTGGGCGGCCGAGATCCCGTTGGAGTTCGCCACCATGCTGGCCGGCATGGACCGCGCCATCGCCGCGGGGGCCGAGGACCGTACCTCGGACACCGTCGAGCGCCTCACCGGCCGCTCGCCGGGGACGTTCCGCACCTTCGTCGAGAGGGAGGTGTCGTAGTTCCGCCCCCTGTGAGAAATCCGAACCACGCACGCTCTACCCGTACCTCGCCGTACCCGGACACTTCTGGGCTTCACCGAGGGAGCAGGCGGCGACGCCCACTGCCGCCCGGGCCCCCTTCGCCTGGCGGCAGCGCGCATCTTCGACCGGCTCGACGACACGATCTGACCCGTTGTGCGTCACGCAGACCGGTCGTCTGCCGCGCCCACGGGCGGCAACCGCAGCCGGGCGCGAGCCGCCGTCCACGCGCACCAGCCGAATATCATTCCCGGGGCCGGGACAGGCCGAAGACCAAGGAGGACCCGTGGCCCAGCGCACAGAACGTGCAGACGCCCTGCGCAACCGAGAAGCCGTCCTGGCAGCAGCCGACGCCCTCTTCGCCGCCAGCAGCAGCCCCCACAGCGTGTCGATGGACGACATCGCCGCAGCCGCGGGCGTGGGCAAGGGCACCCTCTTCCGCCGCTTCGGCGACCGCGTCGGCCTGATCGGCGCCGTGATCGCTTCCCGCCTCGAACCCCTGCAGGAAGCCGTGCGGGAAGCGCAGGACGCGGCCGGATCCTCCCCGCGGCAGCGGGTGCTGGACCTGCTGGACGCCTCACTGCGCTTCAAGATCGAGAACCGGCACCTGATGTCGGCCGCGGAGGATGCCGGGCTCGGCAGCCCGTACCAGGCCGGGCACTACGGCTGGTGGCACGAGATGCTTCGTGCGGCACTGGATCAGGTACCCGGAGTCCACGACGCGGATTTCACCGCCCACGCCCTGCTGGCCGCCATCCGCGCGGACCTCGTTGCGCACCTGATCGACGATCGGAAGATGACGCCCGACGGCCTGCGCTCCTCGCTCGCGGCCCACGTCGAGAACGTCCTCGGCTGCAGCTCCGGTCGGCCCGGCACGGTCACGCGGATGCGGCACGAACACGACGAGCAGACCGACACGGCGTCGAGCACGTGATCACCCCCGCTCCCTTGCGTCCGGAGCCTGGGCCAGGACTCCGAAGCCGATCCAGACCGGACCTGCCGGTGAACCGGCCGCCCACCAAGAGGTGGAGGACATGGGCCCGTCGAGTTGCCCGTCTCCTGGGTCATCTTCGGGTCCGGACGAGGACTGCTGCGGGGTGGAGCGAATTTCGGGCGACAGGACGGCGGGTTTTCTGGACGACGACGGCCGGTGGTGAGCGGGACGACCTGGCGGTGAACGGCTCTCCCATCGGCACTCCTGACATGCCCTCAGGCCCGATGGCGAGGGGCCCTTTCGTCGGGATCTACAGGACGTCGGGGGCTACGGGACGACGGGCCCACGCGGCTGCCTGCCAGGCTGCGAGGAGCAGCAGAGTGCCGGCCTCCAGCAGGAGGCTGAGCAGGGCTTGGGGCGCGGGCTGCAGGCCGTGTTCGGTGAAGCCGAACACGCCGATCGTGCGGGAGGCGGCGAATCCGGCGAGAGCACCGAGCGCGACGCCGGCAGCTGCGGCCCTGAGCAGTGCCGGTGCTGTGAACAGCACCAGGGCGGCGACCGCGAAGGCAGCGACCGCCTGGAGTAGGAACAGGGCGCCGACGACGTGGATGAAGCGGTACCCGGTCAGGTAGAGCCGGGCGTGGATGTAGCCGCTCCCGGCGAGTGTGGCGGCGACGGCCAGGCGAGTCGCGAAGGCCGGACGCATCACGGAGCCGAGTCCGTTCCTGGCATTCATGCGAGGTACTCCTCCGAGATGATGCCGTGCCGTGCCGTGCCGTGTCCGTCGGTTGGCTTGTCGAGGTCGGCGTCCGGCGCCTTGCCGCGCGCGTACGGGTACCGGTTCATGGGGTCACCACCACGGTCGCGGTCATGAAGGGATGGATGGCGCAGAAGTAGGCATAGGTGCCGGCTTGGGTGAACGTGTACCGGTAGGTGGCGCCGGTCGTCAGCGGCGCCGAGTTCAGGGGCCCGCCGGATCCGGAGCTGGTCACGGTGTGGGCGTCGGTGTCCTTGTTGGTCCAGGTCACCGTCGTACCCGACTTGACCGTCAGGCTGGCCGGTGCGAACGCGAAGTTCTGGATCGTCACCGCGTTCCCGGCCACCGGTGCCGTCGCGGCCGGAGGGCTCGCCGGTGTGCTCATGCCGGGCATCGCCGGGGCGCTCGGGGCGGAGCTCGAGGCACCGCCGGGACCAGCGGAGGAGGAATGCGGTGATGTGCCGCAGGCGCTGAGCAGTGCCAGCGTGCAGGCAGTGGCAACGGCCAGGCCGGCTGCCACCGGGGACCGTCGGGGGGACGGAAGGGAGTTCAGGTGCATGGGTGTGTGCTCTCTACTGATCAGCCCGTGGGGCGGGCCGGGCGGGGGTCGGTGATCCGGCCGGTGTTCCGTGCCGGGACCCGGCGTCGAGGACGTGCACGGCTTCCGCGTCGACGCGGCCGCCGTGCGCGGATGGGCCGGATGCGGGGGTGTCGGCTGAGCTGCAGGTCGATGGCGCACCGGAGTCCGGTGAACGGGACGTGCCCCGGTAGCTGTCCGCGGGCGGCGCCGGGTGCGACGGTGCAGCCGCTGTGCGCGATGACGAGCGCGCCGGGCAGGACGCGGGCGGTGAATCCGTTGTGCTCGTGGAGCGCGTCGTAGCGCCGCAGCACGTGGTCGGGTCGCGTGACCGGCCGCGCGGTGGGGGAGACCCTGAGGGGCGCCGGAACCATCTCGGTCATCTCGGCTCACTCCTTGCAGGATGGGGGAGGGGGAGGGGGATCCCGGGGATCGGTGCTCGTCAGGTTCCACGGGTGCCGGGGGCCACGCGGTTCGGCGTGTGAGCACCTTTTGCGAGATTTCAGAGGTTTGTGAGACATGCGATGATCGACTTATGCCGTGGAGTCTTCGGAAGCGCGGTCCATCGAGTGAGCCGGATCGCTCCGGGAACCGTGTCTCTGATACGGGGACCATTTCCCGCGCGGACGAGGAGCTGCTCCGTACGCTGTACGCGGAGCATGCCGGGCCGCTGCTTCACTTCGCCCTGCGACTGACCTCAGGAGACTGGCAATGGGCCGAGGACGTCGTGCAGGAGACACTGCTGCGGGCCTGGCAGCACCCGGCGGCGTTCGACCCCGAGCGCGGACCGGCCCGGGCGTGGCTGTGCACGGTCGCCCGGAACCTGGTCATCGACGCCCGCCGGGCCCGCCGGGCCAGGCCGGCCGAGGCCGATGGGGAGGCGCTGGACCGGGTCGTGGAGCAGAGGCCCGGAGAGGACGAGATCGAGCAGGCGCTGCAGAGCTGGGCGGTGGCCGAGGCCATCCGGACCCTCTCCCCGGACCACCGGGCCGTGCTGCTGGAGACGTACTACAGAGGGCGGACGATGGTCGAGGCCGCAGAGGTGCTCGGCATTCCGGTAGGCACCGTGAAGTCGCGCACGTACTACGCCTTGAGGGCGCTGCGGCTGGTGCTGCAGGAACGGGGTATCGAGCCGTGACAGCGGGGTGGAGGAGGTGCGGACCATGAACGGCGACCGTGACGCCGTCCGGTTCTCCCTGGGCGGATACGTGCTGGGAACGCTGTCCCCGACGGAGACGGAGCAGGTGCGCGCCCACCTCGCGGAATGCGCCGAGTGCCGGGCGGAGTGTGCCGAACTGGCCGGGCTGCCCGCACTACTCGCGACGGTCAGCGAGGCCGAGGCCGCAGGCGAGGCGGCGCCCGCGCCCAGCGGGGAGCTGGCCGACCGGTTGGTACGGCGGGCCGCCGCAAGCGCGCGAGCGCAGCCGGAGCCTGCGGCCGCTGCCGTTCCCGGGGTACCGCGGCGAACCGAGCGAAGCCGGCTCGACCGGCTGCTCCAGCAGGCAGCGTCACGACGTCGTACCGCCGTGCGGAGGCAACTGGTCGGGGTCGCAGCCGCCACGGCGCTCATCGCTGCGGCAGCGTCGGGCGGTACGTGGCTGGCCGCCGTCGCGTCCACGAGCAGCCAGGTGGCGCAGCCCGCATCGACGTCGACGGCGCCGGTCCGCACGCTCTCCGGAACCGACGCCACCACCGGCGTGTCCGCCTCGGTCGAGGTCTCGCCCGCCGCTTGGGGCAGCGCCCTGCAGGTCCGGGCGAGGGGAGCGCCCCCCGGGATCACGTGCAGGCTGCAAGCGGTCGGGGTCACGGGCGCCACGGCGACCGCCGCCACCTGGCAGGCCGGCGAGTACCCGGGTGGCGCCAAGATTTCCGGGACCGTACCCATGTCCCCGGGAATGATCAGTCACTTCGACATCTACGCCGACAACGGCCAGAAGCTGCTCACCATCCCGGCGTGAGGCCTCGGCCCGGTCGGCTCCTCATGGCCGGCAGCCCGCCAGGGCTGGCACGGGCCGGCCGGACGAGAGGGGCAGGGCCCGCCGCGCGGTGCGACGTTCACCGGGGGACGTTCACCGCGGGACGTTCACCGGGGGACGTTCACCGCGGGACGGGGGAAGCGGGTTCGGGTGGCGACGGTCATCCCCGCCCGCATCGCCGACCGCGCCGGAGATCGAAGGTCATGACGTGCTCATCGCGGTCGCCGTGTGAGCGGCGCGCTCACACGGCGACCGGAGCCTCACCGGGCTCGGTCACGCCGACCACTGAAGGCAGGCGTGGACCTCGCGACCATCCGGAGCTTGGTGGACCTCCGTCGATTGTGCGAGGAACTCGACGATGCCGCTGCCACGGCCGTGCTCGTCCGGGGCGATGTGACGGCTGGGGCGGTCCACGTCAGCTCCGGAGTCGACGACCACGATGTGCAGCACGTGGTGGTCGAGAGCCAGCTGCAGCGTCATGCACTCGTGGCCGTACCGGGCGGCATTGGCGGCGAGTTCGTCGACGATGAGGACGGCGGAGTCCCGCTCGTCCCGGGGGATGCTCCAGCTTTCCAGCAGGTCCGCCGTGAAGTGACGGGCGGCGGAGACATGTGCTTCCTGGGCCGGCAAGGTGAGCAGCGCCTGGTGCCGGCAGCAGCCTCGCGGAGGCAGCGCACCCGTGATGGGTGTGAACCGGGGATGCTGCGGGCCTCGGCGTGCGGCGTGGACACGAGCGTCGCGGACGCGGCGGGAGTCTGCGGGGAGTAGCCGGGTCATCTCAGCTCACTCCTTGCGGATGGGAGGGGCGGGGGAGGAGATCTCGTGAATACCAGCGCTTGTCTACTTTCACGCGCGGCAGGCGCCATGCGGTTCGGCCCGTTCATGCCTCCGGAGTCCGCCAGTTGGTGGGCACACGGCGCTCGGCGGAGCCATGACCTGCGGCGACCTCAAGGGTTGACGAGTGCCCACGAGGCGTCCGGGCGGCTCGGGCGACGGCGCGGGGCGATCATGATGGTGGCGGCGGTGTGCCTCAGGTTGTGAAGGCCGAGCTTGGGCAGGTCGAGCTCGGGCAGGTCGAGCTCGGTGCTGCGCTTGCGGACCCGGTCGAGTACCCACTGGGACCGCAGTGGCGAGCCCGTCCGCGACGGCCGAGTTCGTGGCGGTCACCTGGGAGATCGTCGCGAGCGCGCCGGTGCACTGCCAGGCTGCGGCCTTCGCGGTCGGCCGTGAGGACCTGATTTCGGAGATGTTCGAGCAGGTGATCCGGATCGAGGACGCCAACTCGGCTCCGCCTCCGCCTCCGCCTCCGCCTCCGCCTCCGCCTCCGCCTCCGCCTCCGCCTCCGCCTCCGCCTCCGCCTCCGCCTCCGCCTCCGCCTCCGCCATCGCCGACTCCGAGTGGACGCTGCTGTGCACCCACCTATCCGGTGTGCTGCTGGCCGGTCTGCTCGCCAACGCCCTCCTCGGCTGGTCCTGGGCCGATCCGATCACCGCCCTG
Source organism: Kitasatospora sp. NPDC056138 (assembly GCF_042264695.1). Lineage (NCBI taxonomy): Bacteria > Bacillati > Actinomycetota > Actinomycetes > Kitasatosporales > Streptomycetaceae > Kitasatospora > Kitasatospora sp. NPDC056138. Next base: position 88,985 of record NZ_JBHJVK010000033.1, read on the forward strand.
ACCATCGCCGCCGTCTCCGTGAAGGAAGGCCGCGACGCCTGCTGCTCCCCCAGGCGCCCGCCCCCGAGTACCCCGGTCACACCGACACCTGTGGCCGCCGCCTCGGCTGCGACTGCTGTACCTGATCACAACCGTCACACGCAGCAACACCAGCCCTCGCCGCAGGCCGTAGCCGGCCGCGACCGGGGAGCCATCCGTCCTGGCCGCTGTCCCGTGCGGAGCGCGGGTGGGCTCTGTCGAGCTGTCGCTGCGGCACGGCGAGTTGCTGTCGGAGCACCCGGGTCTCCGCGTTCCCGGTCGCTCATCGCAGATGCCACAAATCCATGAGATCTCGCGAAAGGTGCTCGCACACCGAACCGCACGACCCCCGGCATCCGTGGAACCTGACGAGCACCGATCCCCGGAATCCCCCTCCTTCCCCCCAACCGGCAAGGAGTGAGCCGACACCCCCACATCCGGCCCGTCCGCGTACGGCAGCACGGTGGCCGCGCTGACCCGGAAGCCGTGCACGTCCTCGACTCCGGGTCCCGGCACGGAACACCGGCCGGATGACCGACCCCCACCCGGCCCGCCGCGCGGGCTGATCAGTAGAGAGCACACACCCATGCACCTGAACTCCCTGGTCCGCAGCGGCCCAAGTGCTGCACCCGAGTGGTCCGAGCGTTACGGCCATCTGTCGCCATGGCCCGCCACCAGCGAGAAGGAGCCACCGAAATGAGTGGGAAGCAGAAGACACTCGCCGTCCTGACCGGGACCGTGCTGGCGGCCGGACTCACCAGCCCGGCCTTCGGTTCCACCGCCACCGCCCCCCGGTCGCCGACCACGAGCACCGCCGCTGCGGGGTCCGGCAGGTCGGTCGTGGAGTGGAACCGCGAGCTCATCGGCATCCTGAGCGATCCCAAGGCCCAACCGTCCACCGTCCACCCCACGCGCAGCTTCGCGCTGCTCCAGGCCGCCGAGTACGACGCGGTGGTGTCGATCACCCGGGCGGACCCCCCGTACGTGTTCTCGGTGTCGGCACCTCAGGGCGCGCGTGCGGACGTCGCGGCGGACCAGGCGGCCCACGATGTGCTGGTCGCGCTGTACCCCACCAAGCGGGCAGGCGTGGACCAGCAGCTGAGCAGCCAGTTGTCCGCGATCGCCGACGGCCCCGGCAAGCAGGCGGGCATCGGCGTGGGAGCCGCGGTCGCGCGCCAACTGATCAGCCTGCGGTCCGATGACGGATCATCGGCCGAGCCGCCACCGTTCAGCCCCGGCACCATGCCCGGTGACTACCGGCCCACACCGCCCGCCTTCCCCGCACCGGCGTTCAGCAACTGGGGCTCGGTCAAGCCGTTCGTGCTGACCAGCGGTAGCCAGTTCCGGCCGGCGGCGCCGCCGGCCGTGAGCACCGCCGCGTACGCGTCCGCCCTGAACGAGGTCAAGGGCCTGGGCAGCAAGACCAGTACCACCCGCACCCCCGATCAGACCGCAGCCGCGAAGTTCTGGGCGGCGGCGCCCGTCTGGAACGTGTGGAACCAGGTCGCGCAGGGCCTTGTCACCTCCCGGAACGCGAGCCTGGCACAGGCGGTGAAGGTCTTCGCCCGGCTCGACCTGTCGCTCGCCGACACCGCGATCGCGATGTACGACGCCAAGTACGTCTACCACGTGTGGCGGCCCGTGACCGCCATCCGGCTCGGAGGTACGCACTACAACCCGGGCATCGTCGGCGATCCCAACTGGACCCCGCTGCTGCCGACCGCCCCGGACCCGTCCTACCCCGGCGCTCACGGTGCTCTCAGCCAGGCCGCGGCGACGACGCTCACCGGGCTCTACGGCACGCAGCACCAGCTCGCGGTGACGTCGAACGGTGTCACCCGAACCTTCGCCGGCTTCCAGGCCGCCGCCACCGAGGCCTGGCTCAGCCGGGTCTGGGGCGGCCAGCACACCGCCATCGACAACCAGGCCGGCCAGCAACTCGGTACGCAGGTAGCCGATTTCGTGGCACACCACATCTGACCGCCCGCACCCGCGCGGGGTCAGGGCGCGGTGGCAGGGAGCCGGCGGGGGGGCGGCCCGCGGGGGGGGGCCGGCGGCCGGCCCCCGGCCGGGGGCGAGAAAAAAAAAAACAGCCCCCCGCACCCCGCCA
>NZ_JBHJVK010000034.1:0-90561 GCF_042264695.1 Kitasatospora sp. NPDC056138
GCCGGGGTGCCGCTGGTGTACGTCGACCCGGCATACACCAGCCAGGAATGCTCCCAGTGCCACCACATCGACCGGAAGAACCGCGTCGACCAGGCAACGTTTGCGTGCCGAGCCTGCAGGATCGTCATGCACGCGGACGACAACGCGTCCCACAACATCGCCCGCAAGGGCGAGACCGTGTGGACCGCGGGGCGTGAGTCACGCGTCCCAGCCACCGCAACCCAGGTGGCTCAGACGTGGGAGGCCACGCGGCAGCCAGCCGCGCCCTACCCACAAGCCCGGTCCCATCAGGGCCGGGTCAAGTTGACGCTCTGCAGGCAGAGGGTGTACTTGTCGCTGCCCCGCTTGTAGACGAAGTAGCCGTCGGCGTCAGGGAAGGACTTCCGGCACACGTTCTCGCCGTCGTTGGTGTCGTCCTTGCGGCCCACGACGCGGGCCTCGGCCCTCGGGTCGGAGCAAGGGACCACTTCGACGTCGGGGTTGCTGTCGATGGCACCGGGCAGGGCGATCGGGTTGTTGTTGTGGATGCAGTCGCCGGTCTTGGCGAACTCGGGGTCGCCCTTCTCCACGAGGACGATCAGCGAGGCCAGGATCACCGGGATGAGCACACCGAAGATCGTGGGCCGCAGGTACACCGGCTTGCCGGGGTTCATCGGCGGGCGGGGCGCGCCGGGCAGCGGCTCCGGCAGCTTGTTGATCTTCAGCCGCTGCGGGATGTTGATCAGCATGATGACGGGGTTGACGATCATCGAGGGTATGCCCCACCAGCCCTGCCAGAGGCTGTCGGAGGTCATGTCGCGGTGCGCGGCGATGCCGCAGCTGCGGCAGTACGGTCCCCGGCGCTTCAGGTACTTCAAGATCACGACGATGCCCTGGTGCCCGCGGAAGGTCGCGTCTACGGCCGGGACGGAGCCGCAGTGCCGGCAGCTGAGTTGACCCTCGCCGTAGACGGGCAGGTCCGGGGCAGCGGCGTCGGAGGTGGGCTCTGCGGGCGCGGCGCCGTCGGGCAGCTCGGCGGACTGAGTTGAAATGGTGGATCCCCCGTGAAGATCAAGAGTGTTTGCCTCCGCAACCTATCGCTGTCAGAACATCAGGAGGGCTGATTGAAGGCTCGGCGAACGGAAGGTCGCCGAACCGTGATCACAAAGCAGTCGATCGATGCCGAAATTTCCCCGAGCAGGCGCGGGACTGTGGGATCGACGTGCGCCGCAGCGAGGGTGACGACCCGTCGGGCACCGGCGGGGCGCAGGCGCTGCTCGCGGCGGGAGGCCCACTGGTGCAGCCGCTCGTCGTCCACGGCCTGCTCCGCTCCCCCTCCCGGGTCGTGCTCGGTGCCGGGCCGGCCCGGTCAGGACAGTCAGGGCGGCCAGGGCACCGTCGTCACGGGTGGGCGGCCGCCGGGGTACGGGGGAGACCACGGCGGCCGCCGGTCGGATCGTCTCACCCGACGGCTGCACGGTCCAGTAAGCGCGGAGACCTTGTCAGGGAAGGACGACGGGCGCCCGCCGGCTGTTCGGCGCGGTCCCGACGGGGCAGCGGCCTCAACCGGCCGCCGCCCGCTCGGCGATGGCCCGGCGCAGCCGGTCGGCGAGGTCGGCGCGTTCGGTGTCGGTGTAGGTGAGGACGCCGTTGCTGAAGGCGAGCGCGTCGAACTGCTGCTGCTCGTACGGGACTCCGTGGGGCAGGCGGGCGATGTGCCAGTGGAGGTGGGCGTTGCCGGCCTGGGAGCCCAGGGAGAACAGGTAGGTGCGTTCGCCGCCGAGGACGTCTTCGGCGGCGAGGGCGACCAGGCGCACCACGGACATGAGGGCGAGGTAGGCGTTCTCGGTGAGGTCGGTGACGACGTGCTCCAGGTGCCGCTTGGGCACGACCAGGAGCTTGCCGGGCAGCACCGGCCACCTGTCGAGGAAGGCCAGGTGCTGCTCGTCCTCGTGGACGACCTCGTGCGCGTAGTGCGGATCGCCGGCCACCAGGCGGCAGATGAAGCAGGGCCCGTGCTGGGCGTGTTCGCTGTAGGTGGCCAGGTCCATCGGTCGGCGGTCCATCCGTTTCTCCTGATCCGTCAGCGCGGGTGGAGCGGCTGGGTGGGGTCGTGGCGGCCGTGCTCCGGTGGGGTGGTCGCGGTGGTTCCCCCGGCGACCGTGCCCCCGTTCGCCGGCGGCTGCGGCCGGCGGCCCCTGGCCGGGCGGCGGTCCGTGGTCCGGTGACAGGCCGGCTCAGTAGCCCACGGCGAAACGCTCACCGACGTGCCGGGGCTGCTCGACTTCGTCGAGCACGGCGACGGCGTAGTCCTCCGCGGAGATGCGGCTGCTGCCGTCCTCGGCGACGACCAGGTCTTCCGTAGCGGTGCGGTAGGTGCCCGTGCGCTCGCCCGGTTCGATCGTGGCGGCCGGACTGCAGTTGGTCCACCGCACGTCGGTGACGGTGCGGTAGAAGTCCAGGGCGTCGCCGTGGGCGTGCATGATCTGCAGCAGGAACACCGGCAGGCCCTCCGTGTCCCAGACCTGCGTGCCGTCCGGCTTGCGCAGTGAGCCGGCGCCGCCGACCGTGATCAGGCGCGGAGCGCCGTCGCCGAGCGTGCGCACCCCGGCGACCAGGGCTTCGGCGGCAGGCCTGATGGTGGCGATGTGTCCCGGGCCGTCGCCACCGCCCACCGCGCTGACGACGACGTCCTGCCCCTTGGCCGCCCCGGCGACGCTCTGCGGGTCGAGGGCATCGCCGGTGACAGTGGTCAGGTTCGGGTCGCTCCTGGTGAACTTGGCGGGGTCGCGAACGACAGCGGTGACCTGGTGGCCGCGGCGAAGGGCCTCGTCCAGGATCCGGCTGCCGATGGTTCCGCCGGCTCCGAAGATCGCGATCTTAGCCAAAGCGCTCTCCTTTGAGTGATGCTGATCAGCCATCAGGAGCGTATCGGGAAAAAGCCGCATCCAGCAGCAACCAGCCGAATTCCCTCACCTCCGCCAAAAACATCCTCTGTCGCCCGGCGAGCCCGAGCAGCGGAACGTCGGCACTGAAACGGCGAGCGGCACGCCCGGCCGGCGCCGCCCGCACCGAGGACTTGGTCCAACGCGGGCCGTCCGCGCCGATCTGGCACCCGCTCAGCCGGCGGGGCGGGCGGCTGGGGGAGCCGTGGACCGGACGTCGGGCGGGAGCCGACGACCGCGAGGACTGCAAGGACTGCGAGGGCCGCGTCCCACAGCGTCCGGTCGCCCTCGGCCGGACCATCGCCCGCAGTCGCGGTAGCGGGGACGGGCCGGACCGGGCCGCCCGGCGGGCCGGTGACGGTCAGTCGTGGCCGGCGGTGAAGGGTCCCTGGTCGACGAAGCGGCGCAGGAGGCGGGCGAAGGCCTGGGCGTCGGCCGGCGGCCAGGTGGCGAGTGAGTTGTCGATGGCGGTCGCGAGGCGCTGCCTGGTGGCCGCCACCGTGCGGTGGCCGTCGTCGGTGAGGGCGAGCAGGGTGGCGCGGCCGTCGGCCGGGTCGGGCTCGCGCCGGAGCAGGGCGGCCTGCTCCAGGCGGTCGGCGCGGCGGGTGACGGTGGAGCGGTCCAGTCCGATCTCGCGGCCCAGGTCGGCGGCGCTGCGCGGACCGGTCCGGGCCAGGCCGCTGAGGACGGGGTAGGTGAGGTCGTCGACCGCCTCCCCCAGTCCGTCGGTGAGGTGGGCGTAGAGGCGGGCGCGGGTGCTCCGCTGCAGGAGCAGTCCCAGCGCGTGGGCGATGTCGTTCCCGGTCGTGTTCGTCACCCCCCAAGATTAGCGTGCGTCGCGCACGCTTTTCCGCTACAGTCATAAGCGTGCACCAAGCACGCATCACCCGCACACACCGTACGGGCCGTCACCACCACGCCGGAGGAACCCTCATGAACCACACCGACGCACGCGCCGCCCTCACCGACCTGCTCCTCACCCCGGGTCTCGACCTGGACGAGGCCGCCGACCGGCACTTCTCCCCCGACTACCGCCAGCGCACCGACGGAAGCTGGGCTGACCGCACCGAGTTCCTCGCCCACATCGCCCACCTGCGCACGGTTGTCGCCGGCGGCTCGGTCGAGGTCCACGACGAACTCTCCTCGGGCGACCGGTACGCCGACCGCCACACGATGGAGATCACCAAGACCGACGGCTCCACCGTCCGCATGGAGGTCTACCTCTTCGCCGAGTTCGCCCCCGACGGCCGCTTCAGCCGCATCGAGGAGACCACCCTCATGCTCGAAGGCACCGACAGCGACCGCAACCTCGGCAGCGCCCGCTGAACCCCACGCCCAACTGCGCTGCCACCCCGCCGGCCTCCCGGTTCGCTCACCCGACATGACCCGCACCTCAGGGTGCGGTTCGTGAGGTGATGACTGATCCGTCGTCACCACATCCCGGAGAACACCTTGCTCACAAGGGAGTTGACGTCGGACACGCCCCATCGCGGCAGATGGATACGTGACATCACCACCGGCTACGGAACGGAGCCGTTCTTCTACAGACCCGATCCGCCCGTCCGATCGGCTCCCGCGCCATCGCGAAGCAGGTGGATCAGCCGTCGGCGAGCCGGTAGAGCTGGATGCCGCTGCACTCCTTGACCAGGCGGTAGCCCAGTGAGGGCAGCTGGGGCAAGCGGGGAAGCTCCCAGGCGAAGACGGGCATTCCGCCGCGCGCGGGGTCGCTGACCAGAAGCCATTCGGGCCTGGTCCCGCTGTCCAGGACCATCGGGAACCGGTAGACACGGGCGCGACCGGTGAGCTGTGGTGCAAGGAAGTTGACCACACCGATCTGCGCGCCGTCGGGTACGGCGGCCATCACCTCCCGGGCCGGGCCGGCCCACGGGCTGGGCTTCCAGGCGGGTCCGGCCAGGTCGCTCAACGGCAGCCCCGGAGTCATCAGAACGCTCACTGCCACGCTGACCGCGACAGCGTTCCCGATGAAGCGCGGCTGGATCAGTCCGTGCTCGCGCAGCCTGCCCAGCGCGTCCACGAAGGCCAGGAACACGATCGGCATCAGGACCGCGCTGTAGTGGTAGTCCTGCCCCCAGTACGCCGGGTTGGTCGACCAGAACCGCCAGGCGAGCGTCGGGAGTACGAGCAGGACCAGCGGTGAGCGCAGAGCCAGGAACACGGTCGGGACGGACAGGGCGATCAGTGTGCCGAGTTTCACCTGCGGAAGCAGCAGCCGCGCAAGCGGGCTGTCCGTGTCCGGGGAGGCCGCGCTGAGGTAGTCGTACTGGCCGTGGGGGTTGAGGGCCGGCACGAGGACCAGCACGATCACCAGCCCCGACAGGATTCCGAAGGACAGCACCCCCGCACCCAGCCGGCGGCGGCCGTTCAGCAGGATGTACAGGCCGATCGCGGCGACGGTGAGCGGCAGGTCCTCCTTGACCAGGATCAGCGGGAGCGCGTACGCCGTGGCGGCACGCCACTGCCGTCGCGCCAGGCGTTCCAGGCAGAAGGCCAGCAGCGGGACCGCGAAGGCGATCTCGTGGAAGTCGAACGCGACGGCCTTCTGGAGTCCCCAGGACAGCCCGTAGGCGATGCCGATCCCGGTGCCGAACAGGGGCGTGGTGGTGCGGATCGCCGACCGGGTGACCGGCACGACCGACACTGCGAGGAGGGCGGCCTGGGCGATGAGAAGGGTCAGCGGGGACGGAAAGAGCCGGTAGAAGGGGGCGAGGGTGGCCAGGACCGGGTGAAAGTGATCACCCAGCAGGTTGTAGCCCGCACCCTTGAGTTCCGAGACGGGAGCGCGCAGTTCGGCGTAGGCGCGCACGGCCTGCTCGAATATGCCCAGGTCGTAACCGGTGGACCGCAGCTGGAGGTGCTTGGTGACGGAGAGCGCGCCGTAGGCCGCGAAGAAGAGCGCGGCCAGCAGGTACGGGGCCCCTCGCCAGTGCCGACCGCCGACCGGGGCGTTCGACGGCGCCGGATCCCGCTCCTGGCGCGGACGCGGACGGGACAGTTCGAGCAACACGGGCACTCCAGCCGGGCGGTGACGAAGGGAGTGCCCACCATCGGCCGAGGAGGATTAAGCAATGATGAATCCACATGAAGCGATCTTCATCCTCTGAACCAGGGCAGAAGGCAGGATTACCCGCATGCGCGTACTAGTGGTCGAGGACGACAGGCGGATCTCCGCCGTGCTGCGCCGCGGCCTGGAGGCCGAGGGCTACGCGGTGGACCTGTGCCACGACGGCCGGGACGGCCTGTGGATGGCCCGGCAACAGCCCTACCAGGCGATCGTCCTGGACATCATGCTCCCCGGCCTGGACGGCTACCGGGTCTGCGACCAACTGCGCCGGGAGGACAACCGCACCCCGATCCTGATGCTCACCGCCAAGAGCGGGGAGTACGACGAGGCCGAGGCGCTGGACACGGGCGCGGACGACTTCCTGGCCAAGCCGTTCTCCTACGTCGTCCTCCTGGCCCGGCTGCGGGCACTGATCCGCCGCGGAGGCCCGGTCCGGCAGACCGCCGTCCGGGTCGGCGACCTTCACCTCGACCCGGCCACCCGCCGCTGCAGGCGAGGCACGAGCGACATCGAGCTGACGACCAGGGAGTTTTCCATCCTCGCCCATCTCGGGCTGAGAGCAGGCGACGTGGTGAGCCGCACCGAACTGCTGGAACAGGTCTGGGACACCCACCAACAGGGCGGCAGCAACGTCATCGACGTCCACATCAGCGCACTGCGCCGCAAGATCGACACTCCGTTCGGCCGGTCCACCATCCAGACCGTGCGCGGCGCCGGATACCGACTGGCCGACGATGACCGCTAGCCGCCTGCCGATCCGGCTCCGCGCCGCCCTGGCCGCAGCCCTCACCGCCGCCCTGGCCTTCAGCGCCGGCGCGTGGTGGCTACGCCACGAGCTGTACGCCTCGAAGACGGCCGATGCCCTCAGCCAGGCGAAAGCCACCGTGAATGCGATCGAGTCCCGCTACGCCCTCGGTGACACCCTCACCTACTTCCCGGGCCAGGGCAGTGAGACATGGGTGCTCGTCGACCCTGCAGGGAACTTCGTCGAAGGCGCACCGGAACTGATCCCCTTCGTGCCCGATCCGCTGCGCCCTGCCGAACCGGACACCGCGCCCCTTTCCCGGAAGTCCGTCCACCTGGGCCTCGTCGCCGACAGCGCCATGTCCGGCAGCAGACGCCTGGCCGGCCACGACTTCACCCTGCTCACCGCCTCGTTCCAAGCGCCCGCACCGCTCGACGGCGGCACCGCCTCCACCGTGAACCTGACCCTCCACGTCCTGGTCACCCCCTGGGGATCCGAACAGGCCGTCGCAGACATCGACCCCGTGCTGTACAGCGGCATCCCCGCAGCGGTCCTGCTGGTCGCCCTGATCGTCTGGGCCACCACCTCCCGGGCCCTGCGCCCGGTGGAGGCCATCCAACAGCGCCTTCGCGCCATCACCGCCCGCGACTTGAGCCTGCGCGTCCCCGTCCCGCCCAGCCGCGACGAGATAGCCCGCCTGGCCGCCACCACCAACGACACCCTGGAACGGCTGGAACAAGCCGTCGAACAGCAACGACGTTTCACCGCGGACGCCTCGCACGAACTGCGCACCCCCCTGGCCGCACTGCGGGCAGACCTCGAAGTAGCCCTGCACTACCCCGACCACACCAACTGGCCCAGCGTCATCCGCGACACCCTCGATGACGCCGAACGCCTCCAGCAACTCACCGAAGACCTGCTGCTCCTCGCCGGCCTCGACAACCACACACCACTCCCCGCCCACCGCGTCGAGTTGAGCACCCTGGCCCGCGACGCGGCCGCGCAAGCCCGCCGGCATGCTCCCGCCTCCATACGGGTCGACTGCCGCACGGGGGACGGCATCGCCGTCCGCGGCGATGCGCGGCAGCTGGAACGACTGCTGCGCAACCTCCTCGACAACGCCGTACGCCACGCCCACAGCAACGTCACCGTGACAGTCACCTCCCTCGTGACCACCGTCGTACTGAAGGTCCGCGACGACGGGACGGGCGTACCGCCCGAACATCGAGAGCGGATCTTCGAACGATTCGCCCGCCTTGATTCCTCCCGCACCCGCGACGCCGGTGGCACCGGACTCGGCCTGGCCATCGCCCGTGAGATCGTCCACCACCACGGCGGCACCCTCCGCCTCGACGGCACGACCTCCACCGGCGCCTGCTTCATCGCCGAGGTCCCACTGTTGCCGGGGACGCCCGAGGAGTGATCGGCGGACTGCTCGCCACCGTCGCAATCGGGTGCGGCACGCCACTGCGGGGCGCGGTCTGGCCAATTGGCGCTGGGGAATCGGCCAGTCCGCGGCCCGGGCGGTGCCGGGTCTGTACAGCGAACGGACACGGTGGTGTTCTTCCGGGGCAGGGCGGACGGCGGGGGGCGTCTGCCAGGCGGCACAGGACGCAGCGTCCCCTCGGCTTCCGTCAGCTCTCCACGAAGGAGCGGAACCATGACGACGTTCGTCAAACGCCTGGTGACCGGCACCGCGGTGCTGGCCGCCGCGAGCGCCGGCCTGCTGATCGCACCGACGACCGCCAGTGCGGCGTCGTACAACGGGGTGTGCGGTTCGGGGTACGCGGTGATCGACCACTACGACCTCGGCAGCTACGGAACCATGTACCTGACCTACAACAGCTCCAACGGCAACAACTGTGTGGTGACGGTCCGCAACAGCCCCGGGGCGAAACTCTGGATGACGGCCGGGGTCAAGCGCTCCGGCACCGACTGGAGCACCACCACCACCGACGCCGGCTCCTACAGCACCTACGCCGGCCCGAAGTACGTCTACGCGCCGGGTTCCTGCATCGACTGGGGCGGCCAGATCAACGGTGTCGGGCAGGACTTCTACAACACCCACTGCGGCTGATCCGCCGACCGCGCGGGCCGGCGGGGACCACGGCAGACGGACGGCGCCGGTCCCGTGCGACGCCCCCGGGCCGGTCCCGGGGGCGGCAGGGGCGCCGCCGGCTCCGCTTCCACCGGTGCGACACGGGAAGTGGTGCATGGCCAAGGGCATCGGGGATTTCGCGGCGGGCCCCGGCATCGACCGCCTGTGCCAGCCATGTCCTGGCCCCTGCGGTGTGCTGCGGTGCCCCCGCCCGGCCGGCCTGGCCAACACCCTTGACCCCGAACTCCTCCGTGTGCAACGCACGAGTCCGGGGCAAGCCGTGGCCGAGCCGTCGCAGGGTCACCACCTTCGCGGTGGGCAGGGGCAGCCACAACGGATGGAAGTCCTCCTCCCGGACTGCGCCGCGCCCGCTCCCCGCCCGCCGGAGCGGCGCGCCGGCCCGGGCAGCCCCGCTTCAGCCCGAAAGCTCGCGGGTGACCTTCGTCGACAGCTGGGCCGGCAGCTGGACGGCGTCAGCTCCAGGGCGGCTCGCCCGTTCCCTCCGCCCACAGGGCGAGTGCCCGCCGGTCGACGGCGCGGATGCCGACCTTCGTGCAGAACGCCGCAGCGGCCTTGGTGAACGAACTGGTCGTCACCACCACCGCCAGATCGCAGCGGTGCACGTCACGGTAGGTGCCGTTGACCTTCTGCACGTCCTGGGAGCCGACGAAGGTCCGCGGCCCGTACCGCTTGGCCTGGATCAGGATCCGCTGCCCGGTGGGAGCGGTGGCCAGCACGTCCGCCGCCAGGTCGCCGGCCCCGCCGACCACCGTCACCTTCGTACACCCGTCCCTGCGGCACAGGTCCGCCAGCGCCTGCTCGAACGCCTTCGGAGACATGGCCAGGAACGGTCCGATATGCCGCAGCTGCGCCGCGCGCGCTTCGAACGCGCGCCGGTCGGCGGCCACCCGGCGGCGGACGACGGTCACCACCGCGATCAGGGCCACCGCCAGGAGACCCAGAACGACGAGCAGGTGGTGGGCCAGCCAGGTCAACACGACCACCACCAGGGCAAGCACGCCGATGGCGCTCCCGAGGAGCAGTACGGCGTTGTCGCGCATCTGCCCGGCCCGGCGAGCGGCGGTCCGACGTCGTCGTGCCGGCTTGCGCGCCACGGTGCCCCCCTCGAACCACGGTGTGCCCGTGATCGTAGAAGCGCCCGCTGCCCGGCGCCGGTGATCCGAGCGGAATTCACCGCCCGCCGCTGCGAGTTGACCGGATCACGATGGTCGGTGGCCGAACGGCCCGCCCGCCCTGACCGAGTTCTCGGACTCGGCCTCCACCGCCGCGACTCTCTGGCATGCTCGCCGAGAGTTTTCGAGCTGTGACCAGAGGTGGGACATGCAGTACACCGTCAGCGCGACCGTGTTCCTCGCGATCATCATCATCGTCCGCCTCCGCCGGCGGACCGAGGCCCGCTCCCGCGTCGACGAGACGATGACCGTACTCAGCGCGGTCACCTTCGGCGTCCTGATCGCCGCCACGCCCATGGGCCAGGCGATCCTCCAGCTCGCCGGAACGGCGGCCGGCGCCACACACTGACCCGGCATCCGGCGGCCGCCGACGGTCAGCGCACGTTCCGCTCGACGTACTCGCGGGCAGGCCGCGCACCCGGCACTACAGGCTGCCGGTCGGCTCCAGCCGCACGGGCCTTCCAGCCCTGGACCGGCAGGCGGGCGAAGCGGAGCAGGTGTTCGTGGCCGCCCTCGACTGCCCGGGCCTGCTCTCCGGCCGACGGGTCGCCGGCAGGCGGGGGCCCAACGACAGTTCGAAGGACATGTCGGCGGCCGGTGCGATCCGGGTGAGCGCCAGGTCCCGGTCGGTGAAGCAGATCCTCAGCACCTCCTGATCCTCGGCCCACCCACCGGTCGACGGCAAGGGATTCGTCCAGAACCGAATCCCTTCCCCCAGACCGCGTGCTGACGCATCGTCATAGACGTGAAGCCAAGACGGCCACACGGCGGACACTGGGGATCCGCCGCAGGGCCGACACCTGTGCAAACTCAAGGAGGGACACCAACCATGCGCATGCACACCTGGACACGCCGCACCGCCCTGGCCCTTGGCGCGACCGCCGCCCTGGCCCTGACCGCCGGTTCCGCCCACGCCGCAGGCAGCAGCCTCGGGACGGGCAGCTCCGGCCCGGCCGTCGTCTGCCTCCAGCGCGCCCTCGACGACGTGGACGCCGCCGGCCTGCAGACCGATGGCCAGTTCGGCACCCAAACCCACAACGCCGTCGTGAACTACCAGCACGAGCACGGCATGAGCGCGGACGGCACCGTCGGCCCGATCACCGGTGGCTCCATCAAGAACGCGGTCAGCCAGGCCTACTACGCCGCGCACCGTGCCAACGACCCGTCCCAGGTGGAACTCGGCAGCTGGCTGGCCAACTGCAGCGGTCAGCTGCCGGGCTGACCCCGGCACGCCGGAGCGGGCGCGCCCGGCTCCCCGGGAGGTGCAAGAGCGGTCCGGCGCCACTCGGTGCCGGACCGCTCCACGCTGACGGTGGCCTGAGTCGGCCCGGCCTCGTATGAGCAGCTGAGGTACAGGAAGCCCCGGTGGGATTGGTCTTGCAGGGATCGGCCTACTTTGCGGGGGCTTCGAGCCGACGGGGTACGGCGCCGGCCCCCAGCTCCTTCAGGTCCAGGGCCTGAACGGTACGCGGCTCACCAACTCCCGGCCTCCGCACGGCCCACCGACCGGCGGCGGCACACCGGCGGCCGACGCCACCTGCCGAGATCGCATCAGGGGTCTGGACAGGCCGCCCGGTCGTGCCGCAGGCTTCGTGAGCGTGACCGCAACCGTGAGCAGCAGGGTGATCGAGGAGAACATCGCCACCGCCGAGGAGATCGCCCAGGTGCTGCGCTCGCGCCCCGAACCGACGGTACGGATCCCCGGGGCCGCCTGGTCGGTGGGCGAGGCGGCCGCGCACCTCGCGCTGGCCAACCGGCTGATGGCCGAGATAGCCGCCGGTCTGGAGCGCCCGTACGGCGACGGCAGCCCCCATGGCCTGGCCGCCGCCAACACCGAGGCCTTGGCCGCCTACCCGGAGCGCGACCCGGTGGTGCTCGCGGATGCGATCGTCGGGTACGCCCGAGCTTTCGCCGCCGCCGTCACCGGCCCGGTCGGCGGGGCGCAGGAAGCCGCCGGTTGCCTGCTGACCCCGATGGGGCCGCTGGACCGGGCCACCCTCGCCTCCTACCTGCTCACCCATCAGCTGGGCCACGGCTACGACTTGGCCCGCGCGCTGCGCCGCCCGCACATGGTCAACCGCGAGCGGGTCGAACTGTCGCTGCCCTTCCTGCTCACCGCGATGCCCCGGGTGGTGGACCGGCACATGGCCGCCGGCCGCCACGTCCGCTACACCATCGGCCTGCGCGGCGTCGGCGAGCGGTACACCGTCACACTCGCCGACGGCACGGTGACGGTCAGCCGCCCACCCGCACCGGGAGCCGACTGCGTGATCCTGGCCGAGGCAGTCACCTTCTTCCTCCTGGCCCTCGGCCGCCGCACCCCGGGACAGGCGCTGGCCCGGGGCAAGATCCTCGCCTGGGGCCGCAAACCGTGGCTGGCGCCCGCCTTCCCCCGCTACTTCAAGGCACCCTGAAGACCCGCCACGGCACACCGTCCGGCCGACGCCCTGTGAGCGGTGGCCGGCCGGGTGCCTGTCCGGGTTTCCGGCGGGCTACGGATTCCGGTCTCCTCCACGCGGCCGCCCGCTGACGCCCGGGGCCGCCGCTCGACCATCGATCGTCCACGCGGCCCTTGTGATCGGCGGCGGCTTCAGCTGCGCGGACTCCACCTGACCCGGTAGCCGACCCCGTCGATCCGGTAGCGGGGCCCGTCGACGGACCGCAGTTCGGCGACCAGTCGCCGCGCATCGGCCGGTGCCTGGCGGTGCGGTGCGAGCCGTGCCGTCAGTTCGTCGTACCGGCCGTCGATTCCGCCCTGTCCGGGGTGGGTGTCCAGTGCGGCGGTCCCTGCTTCGTACCGCGAGTTCCAGCGCGCGAAGATCTCCCATTGCTCCCGCTCCAGCGCGACAGCGGTCTCGTCGACAGGCCACACCAAGTACTCGTCAGCGGCATCGGCGGGGTCGAAATCGTGGCTGAGAAAGTAGTGCGGGACCCCGTCGACGTCAGCGATCCCCTCCCGGGGGCCGTCGTACCACGCCAGCTCGACGTGGACGCGCTCGAAACCGTCCGCTGCCGGCTGCTGTTCGTCCCGGGTCTCAGCCACGCAGGCAGGCTACCGGCAACCGGCCCCGCATGACTGGCCACCATCCACGGCGGGAGCATCGGCCGGCCGTCCACCGGACCCCGACGACGGCCCACGGACAGTCAGGCACCCGGTCACCGCCGCGTGGGCGGCGCGGTGGAGCCCGGTGACGGTGGTGGCGTGCTCGCGGCACTCCTGGACGGTTTCGGCGTGGTTGGCGAGGTGGGCGCGGGGAGCGGCTCAAAGATCCGATCGCCCAGCCAGGTTGCCCGTTGCCGACCCACGTTCCTAGTCGAAGTCCACGCTCAACGCCTCCTGGACCTCGCGGTAACCGAGCTTCTGATAGATGGAGTTGCTGGTGCGGTTCGCCACGTCGGCGAACAGCAGCACGTCCTCGGCGCCCTGAGCGGCGGCGTGCGCCGAGACCGCCGCGACCAGGCCACTGGCGTAGCCGCGGCCGCGCAGCTCCGGCGGGGTGTAGACCGGCCCGATCCGGGACATGCCGGCGACCACCGGGCTGGCCCCGGCGAAGCAGACCGGACGGCCCTCGTCGACCCAGCAGTGGAACGAGCCGGTGGCAATCCGCTGGCGGACCGCCGCGTCGAGGTCCTCGCCGATCAGTGCGCCCGCCTCGGCGGCGAACGCGGCCGACCAGGCGACCAGCAGCTCGTGGTCCGCCTCGCCGGCCGGCCGCACGCCGCCGGCCGGGGCCGGGTCGGGGTCGACGGGCTCGGTCATCCGGTAGAGCACCTCGTGCATCCCGGGTTCCGCGGTGGCGCCGGTGAGCCCCTCCCAGGCGCGGGCGAAGATGGAGACCGTCATCTTCTCGCCGGCCGCGGAGCGCAGCGGTACACCGGCCTTGTGGAGGGCCCATGCCAGATCCTTGCAGGCCTGCCCGGGCATCAGGCTGAGCCGCGGGCCGAACGGCGGGGTCTGCAAGAACGCACCGCGCACCGGCGCCTGCGGCTCGGGCCGCCACCAGCCGAACCGCGGCGGCTCGGAGCCGAAGGCGTGCAGATCGGCGGAGAGCCGGTCCAGCACCGTGAGCAGTACGGTGTTCTGCACCGCTTCGGCGGTGAGGAAGTCGTACGCCGCGGCTCGGAAGTCGGCCGGCGAGGTCGTGAGGGTCCAGGTCATGCCCCCATCGTCCCGTCGGGCCGCGGTCGGCCGCACCCGAATTCGCGCGGGAGGGATGTCCTCCTCCGCCGCTCACGGGTGCGTCGATGTGAACGGGGCCCACGCAGGAGCAGCCCGAGGACGCCCTGCGGCAATGTCGAAGCGCCCCTCGGCTCGTTTCGGCTCAGCCGCGTCGTGGCGTGGGCCTCGATGGCGTCCCGCTGGTGGACAAACGGGCCCGGCGCGATCGCCTGGTACGCGGCGCGCCACTGCTGGTTCTCCGGGTCGTCGCAGTGCGCGGCGAACCCGGAGTGTTCGAGCGAGAAGGCGGCATCAGCCCTGACTGCCTTTCGAACGGACGGCGCCGAGACGCATGACGCCCCGCAACCCGATGACCAGTGTCGCGACGATCGGCAGGAAGGCCACCGTGTCGAGCGTCATCACGACACCGTGCGGCCACCCCAGCAGCCGCGGAAGGTTGTCCAGCACGAAGCCGGAACCACCGAGGGCCATGCCCGCACCTGCCATGCGCAGTCGGGCGGATCGCAGACGGGGCCGCCGGATCGCGAGGACCACCATGGATGCTCCGGCCGCCAGTAGTCCGCAGTACAGCCACGTCAGGACCCATTCCTGGGTGTGCTGACTCATCACGGGCAACCCCATCTCCTGGATGCAGAGGTCATCGTCACAGCTCACGGGCCCTCGACACAATGCGTCGGGCTCATCGATGGGGTTTCGCGACTCCGTCCGGATCGGTGCCGTGCCGATCCAGTTGCACTCCCCCGGTCGGCCCCGCAGGTGCGGGGACGGCCCGGCCTGAGCCGCTCCCGGCCCGACTCCCGCGGCTGGAAGCGGATGCCGCTCCACCGTTGACCGGCGCTGCCGGCCTGCTGACCATCCGAGCGCCGGGCCAGGCCGCCTGTCTCACCCACCTCGGTACCGACGACGAGACCGTCGAACCGTCCGCGGCTGCCTGCTGCCCTCCGCACGGGTCACCCGGACCGTCCACTCCCGCAGAAGCGGGGCGTGCGTCGCCGGGCCGGCCGTACCCGTGGCGCTGCCTGCATCGACGCGCCGTCCGGCTGCCCGGCGGACGGCCGGCGCTGATGGCTGTCAGTGATCATGGTTAGGGTGGCGATCATGACTCTGGCAGCAGCAATGATCACGGTGGACTGTGCGGAACCGCAGGAGCTGGCCCAGTGGTGGGCCACCGCGTTGGGCGGCGAGATCGCCCAGGACCACGGCGACTTCGTCATCGTCCGGGCGCAGCCGCTGGCGCTGGGCTTCCAGCGGGTGGCCGAGGAGCGGCAGGGCAAGAACCGTGTGCACGTCGACTTCGCCGCCTCGCCGGGTACGGGCCTGGCGCAGGAGGTGGCGCGGCTGGTCGCTCTGGGCGCGAGCGTCGTCGGCGAGCACAGCGTGCCGGGTCTCACCTGGACGGTGCTGCAGGACCCGGCCGGCAACGAGTTCTGCGTCCACTAGTAGTGCTCTGCCAGGTGGTGTCGCAGGTCTGCCATGGGATGGGTTGTCGGCAGGTGGGGCAGGCGCCGGTCCAGGTGGTGATGAGGTACTGGAGGGGTGCCGGGGCCTGGTAGGGGGTCAGGCCCTGGCAAGGGCTTTCGGGTGGGTGCGCTGTTCGGTGAGGACCAGGTGGGCGGCACTGACGAGGGTGACGTGGCGGCGCCAGAGCGCGTGCTTCCGCATCGACACCGCCCTTCCGGCGCCATCGGCCCGCTCGAACGCCGGCGCCAGGCCCTGATGGGCCTGGCGCACTCGCCCCCGTCACCCGGGGCGGCACCTCCTGGGCGGGCGTGGACGAGCTGGTCACCCAGTGCGGTCGACGCTCCACAGCGGAAGGTACTCGAAGAAGGCGACCGCCTCCTCCCGCCACCGTGACCGCCAGCCGGCAGCCACCGCGGACGCCTGCTGCGCGTAGCGGCGCATGTCCGCCTGCATCCTGTCCGGCACACCGCGGCGTTCGCCGATCTCCCGGAGGGCCACGATGGTTTCCGGCGCGCAGGACGGGTCACCGAGTGCAGCCTGGACCAGCGCGCGTTCGGTGTCGTCGACGGCTGCCAGCAGGGCGCTGACGGTGTAGCTGTGCTTCCCGTCGCGGATGTCGGTGCCGGTCGGCTTGCCCATGACGGCCGCGTCCCCGAACAGGTCCAGGTAGTCATCGCGCATCTGCCCGCAGATCCCCACCAGCCGTGCGTAGTCGCGCAGTTCCTTCTCGTAGAGCGCCGGCTGCTCCCCTGCGGACAGGAGGCCGAGTTGCAGGGGCGCGAGGATGGAGTAGCGGGCGGACTTGTAGTCGGCCACGCAGTGCAGGACGTCCTCGTCCGGCGTGGTGGTGAAGTCGCGTTCCAGGTCGATGATCTGGCCCACGAACGTGTCGGTTGCCGCCCGGGTCTGCACCTCGACCATGGCCTGCCGCACCGCCACGGGCACCTTCGCCTCCAGCAGCACCTGAAGGGACAGGGCGAGGGCGAGGTCGCCTGCGAGTACGGTCAGACCGAGGGCCGCCTGCGGCCGGTCGGGGAACCGCCCGCGGTAGGCGTAGTAGGTGGACGGGCCTCCGCGACGGGTGGGACTGTCGTCGATGAGGTCGTCGTGCACCAGGCCGTGGGTCTGCAGCAGCTCGATGCTCAGCGCTGCGGCGTCCAGTCCCTCGACCGGCTCACCGGTCACCAGGTTGGCCGCCTCGTGCAGCAGGGCGACCCGCATCCGCTTTCCCCCTCGCAAGGACAGCTCCCGCAGCAGCCTCAGACACTCCGGAGTGAAACGGCTGAACGACGGCGCATCCAACCTGGCGCCCAACGTGTCGAAGTACTCCTCGAAGAGCCTGCTGAACCTGCGCTCGTATCCGGCGACACGGGCGAGAACCTGTCCGGTCATCACGAGTCCTTCCTGTTCAAAGGGTTGGGGGACACCGTTGTAGACGCGCGGCAGCGCTACCCGGTGCCCCGGGCGCCGGCTCGGCCCAGCCCAGCCCAGACCAGCCCAGGCGATCGAAGCCCCCGCTTCGCACACGCCTCGCCGCCTACGGCCTCCCCCGCCGTCGCGGACGCAACAGCGCCCTGCTGGACCCCGCCGCCCAGATGCCCCCTGCCGTCCTCGGCGACGTCCTCGGCGTCGCCATCAGAACCGCCACCGACTGGGCCACGGCCGCCGGCGGCACCCGCGCGCAGTACGCCGCCGAGCCCAGCCTCCGCTCGGAGGCAAAGCCGCTTCCTCAACTGGGCGTTTCGTCGGAGAACGTCGGACCGACGGGGAAGCGGATGGGACTGAGCAGGTAGGGTGCGCGGCCCGGCGCCGGCTGGTTGGCCAGCCAGGGGCCCAGCACCGTGAGCAACTGGTGGGTCATCTGGGCGAGTTCGTCCGGACTGAGCCAGAGCGTGCCCTGGCGGTAGGAGACCGCGTCCGCGACCGGGTCGGCGCCGTCGCGGTCGAGGTAGGCGTTGAACTCTGAGATCAGCACAGCCATGGCGGCGGCAAAGCCCCGGCGGTGATCGTCCGGCGACATCGCGGCGGCCGCGTCGGCGTCGACGACGGGGCGGTCCTGGCGCAGCCGGTAGTGCCGCTCGACGGCGCCGCGCACCCGTTGCTCGTCGGCCACCTCCAGGAAGCCCGCCTCGGCCAGCAGGGCAACGTGCCGGTACATGGTCACCTTCGGGACCTCGGGCATGCGCTCGCACAGCTGGGAGGTGGTCAGCACCCGGCCGCCGGAAAGCGCGTGCACCACGCGCAGACGCACCGGATGGAGCAGCACTTCGGTGGTGTCCATGTCTCTACTATTTCATAAGCGATACTGTTATCAATGTTGGAAACATAGCCTGCGGAGGGGAACATGCGTCAGGCATCGGGGCGGGCAGTGCGGGTGAACGATCGGTCCGTCTACGTGGAGGAGTCCGGCAACGGGCCGGGCTGGGTGCTCTTCGAAGCAGGCCAGGGTCTGGGGCGCACCTGCTGGGACCCGGTGCTGCCGCTGTTGGCGGATCGGGCGCGACTGGTGGCCTACGACCGTGCCGGCTTCGGCCGCAGTGGCCGGACGGCGGTACAACCGGGCATCGACGACATGGTCGCGGACCTGGTCGCCTTGGTTGCGGCAGTCGTCCCCGGCCGGTTCGTGCTCGTTGCGCACAGCATGGGAGGGCTGGTCGCGCGCGGCGCCGTGGAGAGTCTGGGGCCGCGGCTGCGAGGGCTGTTGCTGCTCGATCCGACACCGGAGAGCGCGCCCGTCTACGACACGTTCGACCAGACCGCCAGGAAGGTCGACCGCGCCATGGGCGTGACGCAGGCGCTCGTCCGCTCCCGCAGGCTGGCCCGCATGGTCAGCGGAAACATCGGCCGCATCTTCCCGGCGGACACCTACGCGACCATGCTCGCCGAGGACTTCGTCCCGGCCGGCATCGCGCAGACGAGGAAGGAGTTCAGAGCCGTCGCCGCGGCCATCCCCCGGTTCCGCGCCGAACCGCCCGGCCTCCCGACGTGCCCGACGGTCCTGCTCTCAGCATCCCGCCCCGTCAAGGGCCGGGAACGGCAGCACGCCGTCATCGCCGAGCACCAGCGGCGTTGGGCCGAAACGCTGCCGGACGGGCGGTTCGAGAACGTCGACTCGGCTCACTTCATCCAGGCCGAGCAGCCGGGGATCGTCGCGGAGAGAATCACAGGCCTCCTCGACCGGTCCGGAGCCCGGTCGGCCTGACGGCACCGAGGCGCCCACACGGAGCGCCGGGCGGCGCCTGCGAGCCAGCGGGCCCGACCGCCTCCCATCCGTGACCCCGTTCCATTGCACAGATACAGCGAGGTGAACTCGGACTATGGACGCTTCACAGCCCACTGAGGCGACGCCCGGTGACCCCGGCGCGCCCGGAGGCATTCCCAGCGGCTCGGCACTGCGCGCATCCGATGCCGACCGCGAGCGAGCCGCAGACGTACTGCAAGCCGCCACAGCCGACGGCCGGGTCTCCACCGGCGAACTGGAAGAGCGTCTGGAACTGGTCTACAGCGCCAAGTCCAAGGACGAACTGACCTCCATCGTCAAGGACCTGCAGCCAGTCCCCCGGTCGAGCGGCGCACCGACGTCGACCAAAGCCGTCGGCGTCCTCAGCAATTTCGTCCGTAACGGACGCTGGCTGGTGGGAGACAGTCATCGCAGCACCGCGGTCATCAGCCGCGGGGTGATCGATCTCCGTGAGGCCCGGTTCACCGGCCCGGAAACGACCATTCACGTCAACGCATGGCTCGGCACCGTCTACGTCGTCGTCCCCGAAGACGTCGAGGTGGGTGTCGAGGGCACCGGCATCCTGGGCGGGTTCAAGCAGGACCGCGAGGGCGCCGACCACTCGGCCGCCCACCGGATCAACATCACCGGCGTCGCCGCCTGCGGCAACGTCCATGTCGTCCACCAGCTCCCCCCAGCCGAGGAACGCCGCCTCCGAAAGCGCGAGCGGAGAAGCATCGAAAGCTAGATGGACGACTCCAAGGGGTCCGGGCTGGCCGCAACGAGGTCGACCGCGCCTGCTCGGTTCAGGCGCCGCCGGTAGTAGGAGATCGCGACGACCACGAGCAGTGGCCCCCACAGCAGCAGCGGTGCGTAACAGGCGTCCATCACGACGAGCGCCGGCCCGGTCGGGGCACCCCGGGCCCCTCCGAAGCCGCCCGTGATCCCAGTTCGTCGACCTCGTTCCCATGGCACGGTCACTCTCGGCGTGTACGTGAGGACCGGAGGTACCGATGGGCCTCGATGCCGTGTACCTGGCTTGGCCTGCGGCAGCTGTTGATCGGGCCGACCGGGTGGGTGTGGCAGGGCCACCTTCTCTGTGGTGCTTGCCCCTACGGTGTTGGGCATGCACACGAACCGGCTGAGTGAGTTCCTGCGGGCCCGGCGCGCGCTGGTGCGTCCCGAGGACCACGGGATGCCTGCGGGGGCGCGCCGTACTCCCGGTCTGCGACGCGAGGAGATCGCGGTCCTGGCCGGGGTGAGCACCGACTACTACGTGCGGTTGGAACAGGGACGCGAACGCAATCCCTCGCCCCAGGTCCTGCGGGCCCTGGCGGCCGCCCTGCTCCTGAAGGACGAGGAAGCCGCCTACCTGCGCGCGCTGGTCGATCCGCCGCAACCCGGGCGCTCCGGGCCCGGCCGGGAGTACGCGGGCCCGCACCTGGTGGCCCTGCTGGACATGTGGGCGGACACACCGGCCCTGGTCTACGGCCGGTACCTCGATCTGCTGGCCGTCAACTCCCTCGGCGAGGCCCTCTTCTCGTGGCTCGGCAGCGATTCCAGTCTGATCACAGCGATGTTCCTCAACCCGACCGCCCGGGACTTCTACCGCGACTGGGCCGTCATCGCGCAGGGGTGCGTGGCCGCGCTGCGAGCCGCCAATCCCACTCCGGACGATCAGCGGCTGCAGGAGCTGGTGGGCGAACTGTCCGTGCGCAGCGACGACTTCGCACGCATGTGGGCGCGCCACGAGGTACGGGCCAAGACGGCCTCGACGAAACGCTTCCACCATCGGCTGGTCGGAGACCTCACCCTGGGCTTCGAGACCTTCTCCGTCAACAGCGCCCCCGGTCAGCACCTCGTCGTCTACCGGGCCGAACCCGGCACCGCTGCCGAGCAGTCACTGGCTCTGCTCGGCAGCTTCACCCTCACCGATTCCCACGACACTCCAACCGAAGGGCACACCCCGCATGACCTCCCCTGACCTGCCCGTCTGGTTCATCACCGGCTGTTCCTCCGGCCTGGGCCGGGCACTGGCCACCGCCGTGCTGGAGCGCGGATGGCGGGCAGTGGTCACCGCCCGAGACCCGCGAAAGCTCGCCGACGTGATCCGCGGGCACGACGAACGCGCCCTCGCACTGCCGCTGGACGTCACCGACTCCCGGCAGATCGCGACGGCGGTCATCCGGGCACAGACCGCCTTCGGAAGGATCGACGTCCTGGTCAACAACGCCGGGTACGGCTACCTCTCCGCCGTCGAAGAGGGCGAGGACGACGAGATCCGCGCCCTGTTCGACACCAACGTCTTCGGCTTGGCCAACACCACCAAAGCCGTCCTGCCGGGCATGCGCGCCCGCCGCGCCGGCCACATCGTGAACATCTCCTCACTCGGCGGCCTGCTCGGCTTCGGCGCCACCGGCTACTACCACGCCACCAAGTTCGCCGTGGAAGGCCTTTCCGAGTCACTCGCCGCCGAAGTCGCCCCCCTGGGCATCAAGGTGACGATCGTCGAACCCGCCGCATTCCGCACCAACTGGCCCGGGCCCTCCATGCGCCAGTCCGCCACCACCATCGACGACTACGCCCCCACCGCGGGCACACGGCGTGCCAGCACCCTGGCCACCTACGGTCACCAGCCCGGGGACCCGGCACGCGCCGCCCAAGCCATCATCGACGCCATCACGGCCGAACAGCCGCCGCTGCGCCTGCTGCTGGGCAAGGCCGCGTACGACGTCGCCACCGCCAAGCTCGACTCCCTCAAGAGCACCTTCGACGGCTGGCGGGAGGTCACTCTCAGCACCGACTTCCCCTCGAAGCAGGCCGCAAGCTGACGGCGTGCACCACCGATCCCAGGTGCCGGCTCTCCGCCCTGCCACACCGTTGAACTCACAACGATCTGGGGGGAGAGAGCAACCCTGGCCGTTCGCTTTCGCAGATCCTCAACGTTGCTCCCGGCGCGGGCCAGGTTCCTCCTGACGGTCCTGCGACGACTCGGTTCGCAGCCCACCCCCGGATTCCGCAGAAGCCAGATGCACTGAGAATCCCGCGCCGAGGGTTCTCACCCGACCTGGCAGCCCCGCAGCTCAGCACGAGATCCACAGACACGCTCAACGCGACAGGACAACGATCTCCCCGACTGCTGTGCGCTTCTCTTCTGCTCGGCGGTGTGCGAGTAGAACTGACGAACAGTCCGGGGAGGCCCCGCGAGGCACGTCGGCCGATCCCGGGTGGGCGGCGTTGTCAGAAGTTCTGGTGGGCGACGGCGCGGTGCTGGGCGTCGTACTCGTCGAGGCCGGCCATGTGGCGGTCGGCGGGGACGGGGATGACGTAGGCACTGAAGGCGGTGCCGGGGATGGTGACCTTGTCGACGGTGGTGGTCCGGCCGTCGGCGTAGGTCATGGTGGCGCTGACGACCTGCTTGGTGGGCTGGGCGGTGAAGAGGGTGGCGCCGTTGGGGAGGGTCCGGGTCCCGTACATGCCGAGCGCTGTGGTCTTGTCACCGGGCCCGGTGACACCGGCGCAGTCCCCGTACGGGCTCGCGCTCCTACCGTCGACGGTGGTGCTGAGGCAGACCAGAGCGGCCGGGTTGTGGCCCGGGGCGAAGTCCTCCGGGGTGTGCGAGTAGTACGTCAGCGACACGGACCAGGCGGACCCGCCCAGCACCCCCTCACCGACGACCCGCGACACGCCCCCCTGAGACGCCGGGACGGTGGGCGCGGCCGTCACCGGAGCGGGCGAGCCGACGGTCGGTGCGGCAAGGGTCATCGTGGGGGCGGGCGTGGTCGAGGCGGAAGCGGAAGTGTTCAAGGCGAGGCCGGCCAGGGCTGTCACCGCTGCAATCGCCGCAACGGTCCTGACGGGCTTGCCGCTGGGCAGGGACATGGTTCTCCTCGTTCGCGTAAGGGATGAACGTGGGAGCGGTGCCTCTCCCACCCACAAGTACTCCCGCTCCGGCGAACAGGTTGCACGGGCAACCGGGCCCGCAGGCTCGCCTCGCCTGAGCCCGGCTGGGCCCGGGTGAAGCCGGATGGCGAGGTCCGCGACGTGCAGGTACGCTACGTCGCCCCCCCCGACCAGGCCCGGGCCATGGTCGAAGAGCCCGAGTTGTGGGCCTGGGCCGAGGCTTGCCCGCGCTGCCCGGGTGCCGTGCGCGAAGGCGGGCTGCCCCACCGAGGAAGTGGGGCAGCCCGCCTTCGCGTACGGCCCGGCGGGTTGAGTCCGCCCCGGGAGCGCTCTGCGCCGTACTGCTTCCAGCAATCTGACAGCGGGCAGCCGGGCTGGGATTGGGCTTGTCAGCCGGGGGCTTGCCCGGGGGGCCGAGGCTTGCCCAGCCGAATCTGAGATGGGCAAGCCTGTGACCTGGTCCTTTCGGGTCCTGGGCAAGCCGTCGGGCAAGCCCTTGTGAGGAGAGTTCACGGCACGAGATCCGATAAGGAGCTGTGCCGTGGAACCGCACTGTCCCGCCAGGAACGCCGGCGGAATCTTCGACCGTCTGGATGCCGACTGGGCTGCGCTGTGCGCGGATGCCTCGATGCGGGCTGCGGTGGCCGATTGGCTGACGGCTGATCACCTGGCCACCGACATCGCCGTGGCGGCTGGTTCCTGGGTGAGCGCGCCGGGCCCGGAGGAGCTGCTGGCCGCCCTGCAGCCGGGTGGTGGTGTGCTGTCCGACGCGCTCGTGCAGTTTTCGGCTGGCTTCCCGAAGCGCTCGAACCACCGATTCGTGTGACTTGGTGCTGATCCGCTGGTGATCGGGCAAGGCCGGTCGCCCAGTGGCGGGCTGCTTGTTCGCGAGGTCTCGCAGCCTGGCCAGCAGCGTCGCCTGGGCCGCGTCGTAGAGAAAGGTCCGGGAGACCCTGGCCCGGGCGGCGACGCCAGCGACGGTGACCGCTCCGCCATCGCGTTCCAGGGCCTCCAGGACAGCCTGGACACGCGCGATGCAGTCCAGCCGGCGCTGTTGCGCGGCCTCGGCCAGGTGTGACGAGTTGTCAGCCCGCATCTTCGTCTCTCTCCGTCTCGCCCCGGCCGCCGGCGAGGTCGTCGGACACCGGGGACACTCCGTCGTGCTCCTGGTCGGTGATGCGCGCGATGAGGTGCTCGACCGCCGTAGCCAGCCGTGCGTTCACGTCTGCAGCGCGGGAGCGGCCGGCGGCTGCGGCATCGGCTTGCAGTTCGATGGTTCGGGCGAGGGGGTCGCGGTGGATGGGCAGGAGCTGCCGGTCGCTCCGGAAAAGAACCGGCGGACGCTGACGCTGCGGCCCCGTGCTGGTGTGGACGGCACCTGAGCACTGTCAGGCGGCATTTGGAACCTGTTGGCGGGCATCCGCTCGATGTTCCGCTCTCTACGCGGTGTGCTCTCGAATGATTTCGCCGATCTGCTGGGGAAGTCCGGGAGAGAACAGTGTGTGCCCCATGCCGGGAATCGGCTGGAATCGGGAGTGAGGGATTTCCTCGGCGAGGGCACGGCCGTGCGGTAGCGGGCGCAGGGGATCTTCCGTGCCGTGCACGACCAGTGTCGGGGCCTTGATCGAGGACAGCGGTGCGAGGCGGTCTTCGGTCATGTGCCGTCCAGCCAGATCGTGGTTGAGGGCCGCGCTGTGGTTACTGGTCCGGTCGAAGGAGACTTCCACGAAGCGGCGAGCGGCAGGCTTGTCGAAGGGAAGGACGTCGCCGTTGAGCACTCGCCACGTCTCCAGGTTCGCTGTGACGTACTCGTCGCGAGTCCCCTGCGGGAGAGCGGCGCGTTGTGTGAGGTGCGTCAGGAAGCGTGCTGTGGGTGGCGGTAGGTCGCTGGGGTCGGGTGCCTGGCCGGCCATGGCGCGTGCCCAGGCCGGGCCCGCGCTGTGGCCCATCGGGCCGGTCATCATCGCGGCCAGAGTCAGTACGCGTTCAGGGCGGTGCACGGCCAGCCATTGGCCGATCGCGCCACCCAGGGACGCCCCGACGATGTGCGCGGCGGTTACTCCGTGGCCGTCGAGCACGGCCGTCGCATCGGCGGCCATGTCCGCCAGCGTGTAGGGGTGGGTGGCGAAGTCCACGCAGGTGGACCGGCCGGTGTCCCGGTGGTCGTAGCGGATGACCTGGCGACCGCTGGCGGCCAGTACATCCACCAGCACATCCGGCCATCCGATGCCTGGTGCGGCGGTCCCCATCACCAGCAGGACCGCCGGGTCGTTCGAGTTGCCGACCCGTTCGGTCCACAGTCGCAATTCGCCAGAGTCAACAATTAATTCAGCACTCGTAGTCATGGGCGCCAACATAGCGAACGAGGTGCCAATTTTCCATATCTCAATGGATATGACTTTCCATTGCTATTCTGGTAGAATACTGAATAGGTCGTAGGGTTCCGGATGAACTGGAATGGCTCCTACCTCTTGCTGTCGCCCGGGGCGAGCAGGCTGGTGACCTCGGCGATCGCTTCCGGGGAGGGTTTGAAGTAGCGGTGGACGTTCTCCGCCTTCTTGTGCCGGGACTTCGCCATCAGCATCAGCAGGCTCGCGCCGGCCTCACCGAGGTGGGTCAGGGAGGAGTGCCGCCACTCGTGCAGGTCCCAGCCAGTGCCCGGCCCGCCGAGCGCGGTGAGCTCGTCCAACAGCGCGCGGGCCTGTCCGTACGAGAGGCGGGCGAGCCCGGTATCCGGGCAGACGTCGCGCGGGCCGACAACCTTCCCGGGGCCGGGGCGGCGGTGGGTGACGAACACCGGTCCGCGGGTGCAGCCCCTGAGGAGGCGAGGTAGCAGCCGGGCGGTGCCGGCATCCCAGTACACCGTCTCCAGCACGAAGTCCTCGCGCGCCTGGCCCCGACAGCGGGCCTTGGGCTGAGCGTCCTTCGCCTTCACCCGGCAGCGCCGGCCGGCCAGGTCCAGATCCTCGATGTTGACGCCCAGGACCTCCCGCCCGACGGGTACGAGCAGGCGTACTGGGCACAACTGGAGCAAGTCCCGCAGACCGCTTGATCACACGATCGCGGACTCCAACTCCGGGCCCAACCTCCAGGTGTAGCCAGTGTCGGGTTGGGCCGACGCAAGATCGCGAAGTCACACTGGAGTACTGGCAGGCAGGCGGCCGTGGTGGTAACCGGCCCCGGAGAGCAGGGAACCGGCTCCATCCCCGCCTCGTCGAAGGGCCATGATGAACCGCAGTTCCGGAAACCGCCGCAGCGCGGCCCTGCTCCTCAGCGCCACGCTCGCCGCTCCGTTGCTCACCGGCTGCGGTAGCAGTGGCGCCGCCCCTGTGGTGGTCCGGGCCTCCGCGCCCGCCACCCCTGCTCCGGTCAACCCCGCTCAGGTCACCGCAACCTCCGCTGCCACCAACGCCTTCGGCCTGGACCTGCTGCACACCCTCGCCGCTACGCCTGACGGCGCGATCCGCAACCTCGTCCTCTCCCCGTCCGGCCTGGCCACCGCACTCTCCATGGTGCTGTCCGGCGCCCGCGGTGCCACTGCCGACGAACTCGCCAAGGCCCTGCACACCGACCTCACCCCGCAGCAGTACGTGCTGGCCACCGGCGCGCTGGACCGCCGCATCCCGCCCACCGGCGGGCTCACCCTGCGCCAGGCCGACGATCTCTGGGCCCAGCAGGGCTTCCCGTTCGCCCAGGCCTACCTCGCCACCCTGGCCGCCGCCTTCGACACCGGCGTACACACCACCGACTTCAAGAAGGACCCGGACGGCTCCCGCCAGAAAATCAACGAGGCCGTGGAGAAGGCCACCGATGGCCGGATCAAGGACCTCTTCAACGAAAAGCAGATCACCAAGGACACCCGGCTGGCGCTCACCGACGCGCTCTACCTCAAGGCCAAATGGGTCTCCCCGTTCAAGCACGAGCACACCTCTGACCAGCCGTTCCACCGCCTCGACGGCTCCACCCCCGCAGTCAGCACGATGCGCCAGAACAGCACCTTCCGCTACACCGAGGGCTCCGGCGGCATCCTCGGCGAACCCTGGCAGGCCGTCGAACTCCCCTACACGGACTCCGGGTTGGCGATGGACCTGATCGTCCCCGCACAGGGCGGCTTCGCTGCCTTCAGCAAGGCGCTGGACCAGGCCCGGCTCGACCAGATCCTCGGCGGACTGGGCGAGCGGAAGATCGATCTCACCCTGCCGAAGTTCCACTTCGACACGTCCAACGACCTCTCTCCCACCCTGCGCGCGCTCGGCATCAACGCGGCCTTCGACAACAGTGCCGACTTCACCGGCCTCCTCGGGCCCGAGGCGCCCGAGCGGCTCAAGGTCGGCGCGGTGGTGCAGAAGGCCACCATCCAGGTCGACGAGGACGGCACGGTGGCCGCGGCCGGCAGCGGCGTCGTCATGGTGCCGGGCGCCGCCGCGGCACCGACGAAGGCCGTCCAGCTCCACATCGACCGGCCGTTCCTGTTCCTGATCCGGGACACCACCTCCGGCAGGCCGCTCTTCCTCGGTCAGGTCACCGACCCGCAGACGAGGTGACTGGGCTCCTAAACCCCTCGCGGCCCAGACGTATTGACCACGTGTTGCAACGACCGTTCCGCAGTCCGGACGAGCGCTGACGAAGGCTCCCGCCGTTGTCGCGGCAGGCACCGACGTCGATCACGGCGTCCTCCGCCGCCTACCGCGCCAAGTCCCCCAAGGCCGTCAAAAAGGTCACCGCCAACAGCGAGGCCCTGCTGGCCTTCTACGACTTCCCGGCCGAGCACCGGCTCCACCTACGGGCAACGAACCCCATAGAGTCGACCTTCGCCACCATGCACCTGCGCACGAGGGTGACCAAGAGGCCCGGCAGCCAGGCTGCCGGCGCGGCCGTGATGTTCAAGCTCATCGAGCCGGCCCAGGCCCGCTGCCGCGCGGTCAACGCACCCCACCCGGTAGCCCTCGTCCGCGCTGGAGCATGCTTCGAACGCGGCCTCCTGGTCGAACGTCACATTGCGGCGTAGCCGGTCCGCCCGAACCTACAGGAGTCCACGACCATGACGCCCGTCCCTCTCCACCTCGAGCGCACCACTGATCGGGACAGCCATGGAGATCTCCTTCTCCGGTTGGGCGCACACCGGCACCGCTGCGACTCCTACTACCTCGGCATCGACGAGTCTTCCGAGGCGGGCGACGATCTCGCCGCAAGCCTGACGCGCCTCCTCGACCAATGGGGGGCTCAGTGTCCTGTCCGAGTGAAGTTGTCAGGTAGCAACGCGTTGACCAGGTGCGGGACAACTTCATCCGGACGGTCAGGCGTGGGTGTCCGAATGAATCTGGTCCTCAGGGGTCGAAGGATGCTCAGTGTCCGGCCGAAGTTGGCCGCCAGGCTCGTGATCCTGTCGCGCAATGGCGCCCGTGAACCAGGCGAGCCACAGCCAGGTTGCTAATCCGCCTCCCGGGCCGGCAAGAGGGTTGGCATCGGTCACAGCCGGAGCAACTGGCAGGATTCCGCCATGCGCTGCGACGTCTGTGATCACGAGATGACGAACTGGAACATTCCGCCGTCGCGGTGGTGCCGCGAGCTCTGGAGCTGCACCTGGTGCTATGCGGTGACCCGGATCGGGACTCCGGACCATGAAATCTATCGCTCCGAACACACCCCCTGGGACATGCGGTGGGAGGCGGCGTGGACGGACATGCTGCCGGACGCCCACCGGCATGCCTATGGCTACCTCCACAGGACGCTCTGCGGGATCGAGAAGCCGGACATGACCGGCTCCCAGTTCGGCATGTGGGGCGGCGGCTACCGCGATGAATGCCCTGACTGTACGGCCGCTGCCCTCGCCATCGACGCGCGATGGCCCGAGGAACGGCGTGACGGCTTCCGCGTGAGTGTTCCGGCCGCGCCCCGGCCCCGTCCCGAGGACGAGGCCGGTTATGTCCAGCCAGCGGACGAACTCGGCCGACCGGACATCCGGCTACCACAGACGCCGACGAGGCCGAAGACGCGCGTTCTGGCGGATCACCCTGCGGAGGCGCACCCCGAGGACGGGTTCCGTCAGATCGGCGATGGCCCTGCGGCGGTGCGCCTTCCGGCGTTCTGGGTCGGGCACGGGATCGGCCCCTACCGGCCGTACGACAAGCGAGGGCGCACCTTCGCATGGTGCCCGGCATACCCCCTGGAGACGATTCCGCCGTTGGACGAGGAGTCCTTCGTCGGTGACTTCGCCTGGTTCGGCGACATCGGTGATCCGCTCGATTACCGCACGGCCGTGACGGATCCGATCGCGGCCGATCTGGCGAGAGACGGTCTCTCACTCCCCGCGGACTTCGTGGCGTTGATCACCCGAGCCAACCTGCACCGCTGCCTCGACCGCGAGGGCGGCGGCTCCTGGACCGACGTGGCCGGCCCGGTGCCCAGCCCCGTCGATCCGGCCGACCGCATGGTGCTCTTCTTCCGCGATCAGCAGAGCTGCATCATGTGGTACCTCTACCTGCACCACGGCGGGCAGTCCGGCATCGTCTGCTCCGACCGGGATTTCACCGAAGAACCCGGGCTCCGCTACGGGCCCGACGGCGAGATCGTCCCACCGCGCCACGAGATCTTCTGGACTGCGCCGAGCGTCGAGATCTTCGCCTACCGATTCCTGGCCGAGGCGAGACTTTCCTTCGCGATCCAGGAGAAGGAGCGGGCCGGTGAGCTCGACCCCGAGCTCCTTGCCTACCTCGCGCACTACCTGCCCGGTTCGAGCAGTGAGTGGCTGTCACGTAAGTGATCTCCGGGAGTGCCTGGACTCCCTGGAGAGTCGCCACCACCCCCGACCTCGGTCACTACTCCGGAAGGTAGGGGCCATCGAGGCGGACAACTACACCCGGACAGTGACCCGAACGAGGACAACTACACCCGGACAAACGTGAGAACAAGGCCAACTTCAGCTGAACCGGATCAACTGCACGCGGACGGGACACTCAGCTGCGCGGACTCAGCGAGGGCGGAGGCATGGCCTTCCTTCCCTACGACTTTTCCGATCAGTGCACAGGATGGCTTCACGTGTCCTCGGCCGACGGCGATCGAGCCACCGTCCAGGCTGGCTGGAGCCTCGTCGAGGCCTGGCGATTCGAGCCGTCGAACTACACGCTCACAGCCCCGGAGATCACGGACTTCAAGCCGATCACCAACGCCCGAATCGAGTGCTCATTGGAAGATCTCATCAGCACCGTCGAGCGCAACCGAGACGCCTTCACGTCCGTCTGACGGGACCGCCAGTCCACAGGATTTGGCGATTCCTCCTGATGGAGTCGAAGCCGGGGCATGACGACCAGGACCGAGAGGATCGCAGAGGCGAACCATCGCGCTTGTCCCGATGGCGACCAGGGTGAGCGCGTAGCCGGGCGCCTCGCCGAGCGAGGCGACGCCGGCGACCAGCACGCCGTCCAGTCCCAGCACCAGTGACGCCTTCGAATCCGTGCGTCGGGAAGCGCGCGAGTTCCAGGAATCCGGGCAGGCCTTGGCCACGAACCTGTACGCAGCTCGTGATCTTGCTGTCTTGTTGGCACGAGTTCGGGTTCTTACGGATGTGTCTGATGACCGGTCCGGCCGCGATCTGGCTGGTGTGCCCCGCGACCAGCGGTTGGAGGGGTGCGTGGTCGCAGGCGCTCGCCCTGGGGCCCGAACATGATCAGGTACTCGACCGGTCCGCCGGGGCCGGCGTTGGCGACTCCGTGCGGGGTGCGGGTGTCGAACTCGGCGACGTCCCCGGCGGTCAGGACGAGGTCCTGGTCGCCGAGCGCGAGCCACAGCCGCCCGTACAGGACGCACAGCCATTCGTAGCCGTCGTGGGAGACCTGCCGGGGCCGTGCGGGCGGTTTCTCGACGGCGGGCAGGACGTGCTTGTGGGCGTGCAGGCCGCCGACGTACCGGGTCAGCGGCAGCACTGCCTTGTCGTCGCCGAAGCTCCGCGGCCTCGAGGTGCGGGGTCCGGCCGCGGGGGCGGGTGCGGTGCCGGCCAGCTCGTCCAGGGAGACGCCGTACTCCTTCGCCAGCTGCAGCACCACCTCCAGGGTGGGCTTGCGCCGGCCGGTCTCGATTCGCGACAGCGTGCTCGGCGAGATGCCGGTCGCGCAGCTGACAGCGGTGAGCGTGGCGCCGCGCTGATCGCGCGCGGCCCGCAGCCTGGGGCCCATCGCTGCCAGTGTCTGGGCCACGTCGTCGCCTGCCACCGTCCCTGTTCCTTCCAGCCGTTCCGCTCCACCGCCTTGTCCTGCGAGTTTGCCAGAATGGCAAGGCTGATCGCGTCGGGCAGGTGCCGCGCCGCATGATCGACGGGTACCCGCGTCCGCCCGCGAACCGAGGAGAAGCCCATGCAGCCCGAGCCGTCCGCCGAACTCCGCCACCGCACCGTCGAGGCCCCGGCCGGGCGCCTGCACCTGGTCGAGCAGGGCACCGGCCCGCTGGTGCTGCTCGTGCACGGCTTCCCCGAGTCCTGGTACTCCTGGCGCCGCCAGCTCCCGGCCCTCGCCGCGGCCGGCTACCGGGCGGTGGCGATCGACGTGCGCGGCTACGGCCGCTCCTCCAAGCCTGCCGCGACCGACGCCTACCGGATGCTCGACCTGGTGGAGGACAACGTCGCCGTCGTGCGCGCCCTCGGCGAGGAGAGTGCGGTGGTCGTCGGCCACGACTGGGGCTCCAACATCGCCGCCGCCTCCGCCCTCCTCCGCCCCGAGGTCTTCAGCGCCGTCGGCCTGCTGAGCGTCCCGTACGCGCCGCCCGGCGGCCCCCGCCCCACCGACATCTTCGGCCGGATCGGCGGCCCCGAGCAGGAGTTCTACGTCTCCTACTTCCAGGAGCCCGGCCGCGCCGAGGCGGAGATCGAGCCCGACGTCCGGGGCTGGCTCGCGGGCTTCTACGCGGCCCTGTCCGCCGACACCCAGCCCGCCCAGGGCGAGCCCGACCCGCACTTCGTCGCCCGCGACGGCGGCCGGCTGCGCGACCGCTTCCCCGCCGGCGCGCTGCCGGCCTGGCTGTCCGAGGACGACCTCGACGTCTACGCCGGGGAGTTCGAGCGCACCGGCGTGACCGGCGCCCTCAACCGCTACCGCAACATGGACCGCGACTGGGAGGACCTCGCCCCGCACCGGGGTGCCCCGATCACGCAGCCGTCCCTGTTCATCGGCGGCGCCCTGGACGCCTCCACCACCTGGATGGCCGACGCCGTCGTCGCGTACCCCGCCACCCTCCCGGCCCTGTCCGCTTCCCACCTCCTGGACGGCTGCGGGCACTGGATCCAGCAGGAGCGCCCCGAGGAGGTCAACCGCCTGCTGACCGACTGGCTCGCCACCCTCCGGGGCTGAACCGGGCGGGCTACGTGGGCGGCTTTGCGGTGCGCTCCGGGTAGGCGGCGGCGACGTAGCGCACCGCGCTCTCCCCCGTGACTCCGAAGAGCTTCATCAACTTGAGCGAGTCGCCGGTGGCGAAGGCCTCGTCGAAGATGCGGTGCTCCGGCAGGTAGCGAAGTCAGCCTGGGTCCGTGAGGTCAGGCCGTAGCGCTCGCGGCCGGCCTTCGGCCTTCGCATAGGCATCTGCCGCACGGAACGGCGCCTGGGCCCCGCCGAGGACCTCGCGCTGCCAGCCGGCCAGCAGGGCGAAGTCCAGCGGGGCCCGGTGGGCGGCATCGGCGCGGGCCAGGGTGTGGGCGAAGAGCAGGCGCTCGGCGCGAACGGGGTCGCGCTGACGGACCGGCCCTTCGCACCGCCCGACCATGCACTCCCCCGCCGGAGTACTCCGCAGCC
This sequence comes from Kitasatospora sp. NPDC056138, assembly GCF_042264695.1. NCBI lineage: Bacteria > Bacillati > Actinomycetota > Actinomycetes > Kitasatosporales > Streptomycetaceae > Kitasatospora > Kitasatospora sp. NPDC056138. Next base: position 32,583 of record NZ_JBHJVK010000034.1, read on the forward strand.
GACTGGAGCGCAAGATGCCGCCCGGCCAGGCCACGCAGCAGCCCTCCAAGCCCCGGTACGCCGAGTGCGCCAAGTGCCACGATCCGGTGCCGGAGCCGGGTATCTGCCGACACTGCGCGGGCCTTGGAACCCATGTGCCCGCGGTCGGCGGTGGCGCCGCGGTTGCCGCCAGCGGTGCTGCCAGAGCACGGGCAGCAATGCACTCCCGGAAGGCACGCCAGGACGACTTGCGACACTCTCGCAGAACTCGTAACACAGCCGCTGGCTCGCGGTGTTGAGCCGTCGCCGGCAGAGGGCCCCCGGCCAGATGCGTGACATCCTCAGCGGCCGGCGGGCCCGGCTGCGTGGTATCCGCTGGCGTGCGTTCGGCGGCACGCGGCAGTATGCCGCCATGACGACGAGCGAAGCCCCCAAGACGGCGGCCGAGGCGGTGCGGGAGCTGCGGGAGATCGCCCACTGGTGGGCCGCCGAGATCGCCGGCGGATGGCTCGACCCCGTCGCGGGCGCCGGACTCATCATCGAGAACGTGGCCGGGGCTTAAGGGGATTGCGAGGAGTTGGCACCCATGGTCGACGCCGTGGTGGCGTTCTTCGGCCACGCCGGACCGCAGGCGTCCCCGGACGAGATCACCGCATACCTGACCCGGGCCGCCCACGAACTCCTGGCCCGCATTCCGCCCCCGCCCGCCTCTCTCTGACGGCACGACGGCACCGCGACCGGCGAGTAGTTCCGCATCAGCACGGTATTCACGCCCACGCGAATTGCTCATGACGGTGGGCGGGATTCCCGGATGCCCCGCGGGCTGCCGTTGCTCGCGGCGAGCGCCATCGGAGGGTGCGGTCGATCGGGCAGCCGCCCCAGGCGCTCGACAGCACAGGTGATCCAGCCGGAGGACGGGTGGTGGTCACGGATCTGCTGCCAGCTGTCGCGCGCCTGAGCGAGGCTCTGCCAGCGGCGACGGCCGCCGGCGGACGCGGCCTCCGCTTCCAGGGTGATGGCGAGGTGAGCCCACTTCTCGGCGTCCCCGCAGGACTCGGCAAGGGCCTCCTTGAAGTATCCGATCGGGTCGGCCGGCTTTCCCGTTCTCAGGAACTGCACCCAGCCGCGCGTGTCCTTGAACTCCGCGAGTGCTCCGCCGCCCAGCCCGAGTCTCATCGCGACGTCCAGCGCGCCCTCGGCCAGTTGGTCCGCGTCGCCCAGTCTCACTCGCTGTTCCGCGTAGAACAGTGCGAGACGTCTCCTGAAGCCGGCCAGGTCGGCCTCGAGCTGTGCCTCTTCGTCGGTCCCGCGGGCCTGCTTCAACTCCGTCTCGCCGGCGCTCCATGCCTCGCACAGCTCGGCCTCCGCCTCGGCGTACCGGCCGGAGAACGCCAGCAGCCCGGCGAGGCGGGCACGGCGTCCTGCCTCGCGGGGGCAGCCGGGCGTGGAGACAACGGCACGCAGGACCGTGACCGCCTCGTCCGATCGGCCGAGGAGCTCCAGGACGTCGACGAGGTCGTCATTGACCTGGACATCGAGCTTCGTGGACGGTCTGGGCGCCTTCGCCACGATGATGAGTTGCTCGTAGGCACGCTCCAGCAGCTCCTTGCGCTCCTCACCGGTCGTGGTCGTCGCCCTCGTCCTGAAGACGGCCGCGAGCTCGCGGTGAGCCCGGTCCAGGTCCTGGCCGGCCGGTTCCAGGTCGAAGATCCGCTGCAGGCTCTCCTCGGCTGCACTGAACTGGGCGCGTCTGAGGTGGAGTTCGGCTTTTATGAACCGGGGATACACGAACAGGGGCGCCAGTCGGAGTGCGTCGTTGCAGTCGGTCAGCGCGTCGGCGTACCGACCTTGGTTCGCCCGGGCTCGCGCCCGTCCCGCGAGCGCGCGAGCACGAGCGGGCAGCTGCGGGGGGTCGCCGACCAGCACCACCGAGGGCACCGGATCGCGCGCCGGCTGTCCCGGGTAGCGGGTGTTCATACGGACCGGCTGTTCTCGCAGGACCGCAGTGAAGGTGTTCTCCGCCTTGCGGTAAGCGTTTCTCGCCTCGTCCCCGTGGCCGGCATTGCCGTGCGAGTCCCCCAGTGCCAGCTGTATCTCGCCCAGTTCGACCCGCCACAAGGGCGGCGTCGGCAATTCCGGGATCTCGATGTCGACCGCGGTCGAGAGATTTCTCGCCGCGTCCTGCAGACACCTCCGCTGTCGGTCCGAAGGCCGATCGGCGTCGGCGCTTTCGCGGGCCGTCACACTCTGCGACCGCGAGGTGGCCACTCGCTTGACCGCTCGCTTGAACCTCGGTGCAGAGCCGATTTGCTTGCACAGGGTGTCGAGCAGAGCAGCGCCGGATTGCTCCGACTCCGCCGGGCCGGGCCACGCGTGACGGCATCGCCGGAACTTGTCACGGTCGACGGCCGGAGGCTGTCCGTCAGGTCCTGCTTCGGTGCCTGCCGTGGCGGCTTTCGGAACGGGTGGGGACGTCGTGGATGCCAGCCACCTGTCCAGATCGCCCGGCTTCTGGTGCACTGCCACCGTGAGGACCGTCTTCAGCCAGTTCCTGCGGTTCTTGTCGGTGATGGGACCGAGTCCCAGCATCATCCGCCTGTTGTGCGGGTTCCACTGCGCGGCCCGGAGGAACTCCTCGGACCCATCTGTGTTCTTGCCGAGGGCCCGCTTCATGCACGCGTACCGGGCGAGGAGGTCGGCAGGGTTTGAAGCCAGCGTGATCGCAGCGCGAAAGCCCCGGTGCGCACACCGCTGGTGCCGCTTCGAACGGCTGGTACCGGCCTGCGACAGTTCGAGCCGGCACGTTGCCTGCTCGGCCAGGATCCTCGCGATCCGCTCGTTCAGCTGCTGGATCTCCGGTTCGCTGCTTCTTTGGGCCCGCAGGCGTGCGCGCAGGTCGCGCAGGTCCTGTTCCGCACAGCGAAGGTACCTGAGCGACTCCGCCAGGCCGCTCGCCCGCTTCGAGTCCTCGGCAGCACCGGGGTCGCTCCATCGGTCCAGCAGTGCCTGGCCGAGCCAGTAGTGGGCCAGGATGCGCTCCGGCCGGGCGCCGCGCCGGCGCCGTTGCCGGGGCAGCGCCGCCCGAGCCGATTCGACGGCCTGCTCCAGCAGGACGCGTCTGCCGTCCCGGTCCTCGGTCTCCTCAGCCCTGTCCAAGGCCGCCCTGGCGAGCTGGAACCAGGCCGGCGCCAGGCCCGGGTCCAACTCGACGGCCCGCCTCCAGAGTGTCTCCGCCGCCTCGGAGACGTCCGGGGAGACGGGGAGGCCGAGGGAGCTGCGGACGCGGTCGAGCTCGCTCTTGACCGTCGCCAGATTGTGGTAGGCGGCTGCATAGTTCGGGCTGTGGGCAACTGCCTTGCGGAACAACAGCTCGGCCTCCTCCAGATGCGCCAGGGTGCCCTCGTGCAGGAATTCGCGGTACCGGTCGAGCCCGTCCACCAGGAGTTGGAAACCGTGCCAGTCGCCGCCCGGCCCGGACCATCCACGCTGGTAGGGCTGGATCTGGTGAGCCAGTCGCCGGGCGAGGAGGGCCACGGACCGTCCCGTGTCCGGGCCGACCTCGATCTGCTCGATCCAGGTCCCGCCCTGCTGGCCGCTCTGGACTGCGGTGACCGTGATGGTTTTGCCCTCCTGGACCAGCGATCCCTGGAGGGTTCTCCAGCGCAGGCCGCTCAGCAGTGCCAGCACTCCGCCGATCTGGAGCTTCATCGGCCCCAGGGTCACGGTCCCCAGTTCGGTCGCCTTGAGACCGGCGCCCTGGACTCCGGACGCGGCCAGGCCCGTGATGAACGGCTCCCGCGACCAGCACTGCCGGGCGGTCTGACCGCGACCGCTCGCAGGGTTGAGAACGGCGGCGGGCTCGCGAAACGGCTCCTGCGTCAGAAGGTCGGCGATTCGCCGGACCTCCCGGCGCAGCACTTCGGCGAAGCCGGCCACCACAGGGGCGGTCCGAGCCGGATCGGCGCTGTCGAGCAGGTCCCTGAACGGCAGGATCCGCACCTGGCTCCACGATCTGAGCGCGATCACGGCCAGCACCAACGCCACGACGAGTGCCACCGCTCTCGGCAGCGTCAACCAGTCCGCCACCGCCGTGATCCAGCCGGTCACGGCCAGCGCCACCGCCAGCGCCGCGACCAGGAACAACAGTAATGCGAGCCTATGACGCGTCGGTACGCAGCGCCTTCCCGCGCGGAGCCCACGCCTGACCGCCGGCGGTGGCCCGGTCCGGGCGATACCCGAAATCCACGATCCCGCATCTTCCAGCGAGCGCATGCCGCACTTCCCTCGGCCCGCCGCTCCGGTTCGACGCAGTCTTCAAACCATGTCCACTTTCAGCGTCTCCCCCAGCCGCCACCGGCGTCAATCACGCTGCACTTCCGCGACAGGAGTCACCATTCGTGGCGATCCAAGAACACGGAGTGCCAGTCACCGTGTCACGCACGGTGGTTGGCGATCAGGTACCGCTACCCCCAGACCGCAGAGGATGTCGGCGCAGGCACGCGCCGTAACAGCCACCCGAACCGGTCGACACCGGCCCGCAGCGCATACAGAGAGGGGCTGGTGAAGGCTCGCGGTGGCCTCGCCATGAGGACCGAGGCCGCCTGCATGGAGACGGCCTGGCTCAATCCGCCCACAGCCGCTTGGGGCCCTGGGACGATGCCGGTGTGGGTGACAACAGGAAGGTCCTGGGCAAGGTCTCTGTCGAGCGGTCCGGGTTCGGGCTCGCAGAAGAAGACCCGTTCCTCGAAGCCGAGACCGAGTGGATGGAGCTGGAGTTCACCGATGACTCCCCCAACGTCCAGGTCGCACAGGGACAGGTCCATGTGCTCAGCGCCTTTCGCAGCCACGACGCGACCGTGACCCTGGAGTTGTCCGACACCCCCGCTGGAGGGATCCCCGGCTGGTCGCTGCTCGCCCAGCTCCCCTACCTCAGCAGGTCCGGCATCGTCGAAGTGTGGACGATCGCCGGACCAGAAGAGATTCGCCTCGACCTACAGGCGGAGGAAGCGCCCTTCACCCTTCAGGTATTCCGGCGTCACATTCCTGACACCGAAAGCAGGTATCAGGCCTCACTGGAAGTTCCCCATGGTCTCGAGGAGTACGTTTTCCGGTTCTCACCAGCAGCCTGACTACGGCGCGATTGAAACACCACATGCATCGCCGCGAGGAATCCTGCCGGAATTGCAGAACTTGAGAAGAACGTTCCCGGCTGCGCCGTTCCGAGTGCCCGTCCCAGGCGGTCAGGCCCGATTCGCCTGCGGTCTCAGGTGACCTGGTTCGCCGGCTGCCCGTCGGACCGGCAGTCGGGCCGCCTCACAGGCACATCCAGCAGTAGAGCTGCTCGCCGGCTTCGCGAGCCCGCCTGGCGAGCCGGATGATTTCCTCGGCCACCGGCTGCATGTCTTCGGCGTCCGCTCCGTGCAGTTCCTCCGTTTGCACCCACCTGGCGACGGCGGCCGGCACCTCAAAGTCGCGCACTGTCGCCAGCGTGTCCCGTACCAGGGAATGGAGTTCGGATACCCACGGTCCCGTCACCCAAGGGTTGTCCTCATCCTCGGGGCCGTCCGGGCCGGGCGGCGGGGAGACCGGCCACACGGTCCTCTCCTCGACCAGGTCCACTCGCCACCGGACCTGACGGATGGCAGCGACCAGCATCGCCAGGACAACGGCCGGATCCACGCGCTTGGCCTCGACCCCGTCGAAGACAGGGGGCGCTGCGCCGAGCGGGGACCCTCCGTCCGTCTGCTCAAGCGCCCGCACAACCGATGCCGCATCCACCGCGCGGAAGTAGTCGGTCAGGACACCCATTGCTCTCCTCCAGCCTCCGGTCCGCCGGCAGACAGTAGATCAGGCACCACCCACAGCACGGGGGTCAGGAGCAGTCACCGTCGGCCGCCGCTCGCTGGGACGACTTCTGCGTCCCGTAGCGCCCGGTCGCCGTCGGCAGGACGGTCGAGCGCACCGTGTCGAGCAGCAGCTTCGCTGCCGTCGCCGTCCCGTCGGCGCCGATGCCGCGGGCCGCGGCGGCGGCCTGGGTGCGGGTCCGGGGGGCCAGGGCTTTCTCCAGCGCGGCGGACAGGGACTCGACGGTCGGGGCCGGCCCGTCGTGTGCCGCGCCGATGCCCAGGTCGGCGACCCGGCCGGCCCAGTACGGCTGGTCCGCCGCCTGGGGGACGACCACCTGGGGCGCGCCGGCCCGGGTGGCCGTCGTCGTGGTGCCCTGGCCCCCGTGGTGCACGACGGCGGCCACGCGGCCGAACAGTGCCTGGTGGTTGACCTCGCCGACGACGAAGCAGTCGTCCTGGTCGTCGGCCGGGGACAGGTCGGCCCAGCCGCGGGCGAGGACCGCGCGGCGGCCGTGCGCGCGGACCGCCTCGAGGGCCGTCCGGGCGACGTCCGTCGACGCGTGCATGGGCATGCTGCCGAAGCCCACGTACACCGGCGGTTCGCCGGCGTCCAGGAACGCCGTCAACTCGGCCGGGAGCGGGCGTTCGTCCGGCAGGATCCACGAGCCGGTCTGGACGACGTCGAGGTCCGGCGTCTCCTGCCACGGGTCGAGGACCGGGTCCGTGGCCAGCCACGGCCGGTCGCCGATGACGTAGTCGCGGACGTCGTCCACCGGCGGCAGGCCGATCGACGCCCGGTTCGTGTTGAGCGCTTCGCCGAACAGCACGTTGTTGCTCTCGGCGTCCAGGTCCCACAACACCCGGTTGTCGGTCACCTCCGCCGGGAACGGCCGGCCCGGATACGCCAGCGGCGCGCGCCGCGGAGACGGCAGGGTGAGCTGCTGGAAGGTCACGTACACGGAGCGGACGCCCAGTTTCTCGGCCACCGACAGCGCGCCGGCCGCGGCCGGCACCATGCCGGTCGCCACCAGCACATCGCATCCCTCGACCGCCGCAGGGAGCACGTCGAACTGTCCGGCGATCAACCCGGCCGCGCGCTCGGGCAGGGACGACGGCGGCGGCGCCGCGAGCGTCAGGGCGCGCGCCGACGGGCCGACCGGCACCAGCGGCACGCCGACACCGGCCAACCGCTGCGCGAAGTCCTCGTCCGGCGGCGCGCACACCCGTACCTCCGCGCCGAGTTCCCGCAACCGCACCGCGAGCGCCACCAGAGGTTCGACGTCCCCGCGCGACCCGTAGGTCGACAACACCACACGCACTTCGTGGATCTCCTCTTTCCGTGGACTCCGGTCCGGACCCCGGCCTCGTCCGGCGATTGTGCGGCAGCACCCGGGTCTTGCCGCAAGGCCCCCGGCACGCTATACCTTGAGTACGGCGGGGAGTTGATCTCCCCGCCTTTGTCGTGCCCGGGGACGGCCCCGGCGAAGCGGCGGCGCGCGGTGGACGGCCCACCGCGAAGCGGCGGCGTACGGCGGGGATCTCCCCCAGGCCCACGGGTACGGGCAGCCGGTCGGGCAATACGCGACCCGCTGCTGAGGACACCCGCGCAGAGGGCCTCGATCGTCGTGGAAGGACTGCGCCCACGGGCGCGCAGCAACGGCCCGTCACGCCGAAGTCAGCGCCGTGTCCGGGTGGTGTCGTCCGGCGCCGACGGAAGTGTCCTGCCTGGTGCCGTTGTGGTTCGTGTGGGACGGGGTGGCCGTCCGGGCGGGCGCGGGGTGCGCCGGAGGCGGGGCAGGCGGCCCCGTCCTGCCGGCGAACCGCTCTGAGGTTCGCCGGCAGCCATCCGTCCGCGCAGGACGCTTTTTGTCCTATACGGGTGTGACTGTGGAGTTGCCGACGCCGCTCCCCGGTTTCGAACGGGGGCGGGTCTGCATTCGGCTGCGGGGCCTCCCCGCAGCCGGTCTCCCGTCCGCAACAGGAAAGGCGCGATCATCGTGTCCAACGGCGTCGAACTGCTGGAGAAGGCCCTCGCCCACACCACGGGGCTGCTGAGCAACGTCACCCGCGCCCAGTACGGGCAGCCCACCCCGTGCGACGACTTCGACGTGCGAGCCCTGTGCAACCACCTTGTCGCCGGCAACCCGTACTACGTCGGCCTGGCCCAGGGCGGCGGTCCGGACTTCTCCCTCTTCGCCCGGGACCGGATCGGTGACGAGCAGCCCGGCGACGTCTACGCCCGCGGTGCGATGGAGGTGCTGGCCGCCTGGAGTGCCGATGGCGCGCTGGGGCGGCGGATGCCGCTGCCCGGCGGCGGCACCGGGCCGCGGCTGGCGGACCTCCAGCTGCTCGAAGCCGTGCTGCACGGCTGGGACCTGGCCACCGCCACGGGCCAGGACCGCTCGGGTGACGCCGAGGCCGTCCGGGCCGTCCAGCAGCGCTGGTACGGGAACCACCCCGACGGGGTCCGCGCCCGGACCGGCATGTTCGGCCCCTCCAGGCCGGCGCCCGACGACGCCCCGGCCCTGGACCGGATCGCCGCGTACTTCGGCCGCACCCTCTGACCCGTTCCGGGCAGCCTGTCGGTTCCGGAGCCACCCGCGCCACCGGGCGGGTGGCTCCCCGTGGAGGGCCGACCGACGGAATCCTCTGACCAGGGGCTGCGGGCTTGGCCGGGTGCGATCGTTCCCACGCCCGTCAGGATCGGTTCCCCCGCCCCAGGTCAGCCGGTGCGGGCAAGGCAGCGGGGGTCGCGGCCACGGTTCCCCTCGCTCCGGCCGCGGCATGCATTGGGCTGAAGGGAGGGCAGCAGCCGTTGGAGGGGGCGGCTGGTGGGTGTGTTTGCGGCGGTTGCGCGGTCTGAGTTGAGTCTTTCGGCGGCGGCTCATCGGGTGGTCGAGATGGCATCTGCCGGGTCGGTCAACGGGCTGAAGGTGTGTGCCGGTGCCACGGGCTCGGTGATGTCGGCCGCCTGATGGCGCGCTGACGGGCCGTCTGTGACGGGTGGTGGTCCGCCGCAGCCGAGGTTGTGCGGCCATGCCAGTCGAAAGCGCCCGGCCATGAGCCACCTGGGTGGTTCTCAGAGATGAAGGTGTAGTTGGGCGGTGTGGCTGGCACCTGCCGGCCTGCACTCGTCGACACGCTGGCGGCCAGCCCGTGTATCCGACGAGGGGACCCGCCCGTGCTACCCGGAAGAGACGCGCCTGCGCTTCGGCAGGCGCCGACTATGGCGAGACGAGCACTTGCTGCCGCCATCTCGCTCGGTCTGACCACCGCACCACTGGCCTTCGTGCCTTCACGGGCGTCGGCCAGCGGCGCTCCGAGGGCTTCGGCGAGCCACGCGGGGAAGAACGCCCGGCCCGGCTCCCGGATCCCCGCTGAGGGACGGCCGCGGCCGTTCCTCGGCACCGTGCCGCCGCCGGTCGACGCGAGTGCGCTTGCCAACAGCACCGGCGGCTTCGGGGAACCCTCTATCGCGATCAACCCGGCCAACCCCGACCAGATCGTCATCACCCGCTTCCACCAGCAGTTCTGGAACGCCAACCCCGCCAGTCCCAACGCCGACCTGCTCTACTCGACGGACGGGGGCGTGACCTGGTCCGAGAAGACGACCATCACGCCGCCGCCCGGTATCACCACGGGCACGGCTCCGGCCGACCAGACCGTCGACTACGGCCGTGACGGCACTCTCTACGGCACCTTTCTGACGTGCCCCAACAACTGTGCCCAGCAGCAGGTGGTGACCGGCTCGACCAGTGATCCCGCCAACCCGGCGTCATGGACCTGGAACGTCCAGAGCGGTAGCGCCCAGCTCACCAGCGGCACGCGCACCCTTGCCGACCAGCCCTGGCTACTGGTGAACAGCGACCCGGACGCCCCGACCAAGGACAAGGTCTACGTCGCGTACGAGGACCTCGCCCCCACAACCCCGACAGCGCAGGTCGCGGTCGCGGACGGGGTCAGCCCGGTCGGCTTCACGAGGGACAACTCGCCGGGCACGGTCGACACGAACAAGGCGACCAGCGGCGGCATCCGCCTGGCCACCGACCGGCGGAACGGCTGGGTCTACTCGCTCTTCCAGACCGGCTCCGACACCGGCGACCCGCAGAACATCACCTACCGGCTCAACCGGTCGAAGGACGGCGGGAAGACCTGGGGGCTTCCGGTGCCCGGCAACCCGAACGGCATCGACGTGGCCACGGCCGACACCCACCAGGGCAGAACGTACAAGTTCGGCGGCGTCAACGCGCTGATCGGCGGTATCGACCACGCCGCCGTCGACCCGTCCAACGGCGATGTGTACGTGGCCTACGGCGCGGACGTCTCCGGCAACAACCAGATCAGGATCCGCCGCCTCACCGACGACGGCGCGGACGGTCTTACCGTCGGCGCGGAGCACACCGTCTCCGCCTCGACCAACGCGGCGCTCCCCTCGGTCGCGGTGCTGGGCGACGGGACGGTCGGTGTCCTCTACATGACCTCCGACGGCACCAACGGCAGCGGCTACCCCACGTTCTCCGCGCACATCGCCCGGAGTACCGACCACGGCATGACGTTCACCGACACCCTCCTGCAGTCGTTCGCCTCGTCGCAAAAGCCCGCCACCGGCTGTGCGGGGGACCCCAACTGCTCCACGCAGCGTGTCCTCGGCGACTTCCAGCAGCTCAAGGCGGTCGGCAACGTCTTCTACGGCGCCTTCCCCGGCAATACCGGCGGGGTGAACGCCGCCGCCCCGCCGATGGACGCGATGTTCTTCAAGACCGTCCCGCAGACCACCCAGACCACACTGGCTCCCTCCGCCAACCCGTCCGTGTACGGCCAGCCGGTGAGCTTCACCGCCACGGTCACGCCTGTACCCGACGGCGGCACGGTGAGCTTCACGGTGGACGGCACCCCGCTCGGCGGCCCGGTCCCGGTGAACACGACCGGGCAGGCGACATCGAGCAGCATCACCACCCTGACCCCGGGGCCGCACAACGTGGACGCCACCTACCACGGCAACGGCGACTTCGCGGACAGCACCGCCACGACCCTCGTCCAGACGGTCAACCAGGCGCCGGTCACCACCACACTGGCCTCCTCCGGCCCATCGGCGTTCGGCCAGCCCGTCACCTTCACCGACACGGTGTGCGCGGCGCCCCCGAGCACCAACCCCGCCCTGCCACCGGGCGGAACGGTGACCTTCCGCGACGGCGGCACGCTCCTGGGCACCGGCACACTGTCGCCGGGCGGCGGGACCAACTGCAGCCGGACGCAGGTCAGCGCCTCGAACCTGCTGCCCGGAACACACACCATCACCGCCCAGTACAGCGGCGACACCCGCTTCCTGGCGGGCGGTCTCGAATCCACCACCCAGACGGTGACCTGCACCAGGACCATCACCGGTTCGGTCCCGGACGCGGTGTTCGCGGGCAACGGCAGCACCTGCATCGTCAACGCCACGGTCGGCGGCACCGTCCACGGCGCAGCCGGTGGCGCCCTGTTCATCAGCAACTCCACCATCCGGGGCAGCATCCTGTCCTCGGACGGCACCCTGCTCGGCGTCTGCGGCAGCACGGTCACCGGATCGGTGAACGTCGCCAGAGCCGGCGGATTCGTGGTGATCGGGGACCCGGGTGACGACGGCTGTGCCGGCAACGGGATCACCGGCCTGGTGGCGCTGTCCAACAACCACAGTGGTGCGGAAGTCATCGCCAACCACGTCGGAGGCTCCGTGCAGGTGCAGGGAACGACCGGCACCGGCCCCTTCCCCGAGGACTCCCGGGCCGAGATCGAGGGCAACACCATCGGCGGATCCCTGAGCTGCTCCGGCAACGTCCCGGCGCCGACCAACGACGGGAACCCCAACACCGTGGCCGGCGCCCGACTGGGCCAGTGCTCGAACCTGTGACCACGACCTGAAGCGATCACGACCTGGGACGGGGCGCCTCGGAAGAGCCCGGGGCACCCGTCGTCCCTCGCTCCTTCAACCGGCACGAGCTTGGGAGCCCAGGCGAGTGGCCCCGAGCGGTTACCTCCCCGTACTCGACACATCTCGCTGATCCACCCCACTCTCCAAACCCAGTCTGACCAGCACGGACGCATCGGGCCCTCTGCGAACTCGCAGCGGGCCCGATGACGCTCGGCAAGGCAGTTCGGCTGGTCAGCCCGGCATTTCGCCGGGTTGGCCGGCCTCATTCGTCCGGTTGACCTGAAGGGGTCGCAGGCGCGGGCGGACCGTGAGCACACCGGGCGTTCCCGATGGCCACTCCCTCCTCCGAAGTGCTGTTCAAGCAACCCCGGTTGGCCAGGGTCTTCACCGCACAGGATGGACCGGGGGCGGCGGATGGCCGCTCGGGCGGGCGGGCGGGCGGTACCGGCGCCCGTATCCGGTGTCCGCCCACCAGAGTGAGTCCGGTGAGAAGGCCGTCACGGACATGCACCTCGGTGGCAGCCGGGCGGCGGTCGGGTCGTCCAGGCGGTCGTCTCCAGCGATGAAAGAATGGAGGTATGGCCGAATCTCAGGTTCCCGGACGTCATGCCCAACTGCTGGAGTACGCGCAGAGCCTGACCCCGCCGTCGGGCTGGAAGATCGAGGTGTCCGGCGACGAGATCATCATGATGGCCGGGCCGTCGGTGATCCATCAGCGCAACCTGCTGATCGTCCGGGAGCAGTTCGACGCCCACCGGCCGGCCGACCTGATGCCGAGCGAGAACACCGACCTCGCGTCGCCGAACGTCGGAAAGCTCCGCAATCCGGATCTGACCTACATCCCGGTCAGGGTGGTCGAGCTCGGCGGAAACGACGTACCGGCCGAGCTGGCCGCAATCGCGGTCGAGATCGTCTCCCCGTCGAACCCGGAGAACGACCTGGTCGGCAAGGTCCGCGACTACCCGCTGATGCACATCCCGCTCTACCTGCTGATCGACCCCCGCGAAGGCGTGATCACGCTCTACTCCGAGCCTGCACAGGGCCGCTACCACCGGCAGTGGAACGGCAAGTTCGGCGACACCGTACCGATCCCGGAGCCGTTCGCGTTCAGCCTGACCACCAACTCCCTGATCCGCTACCCGGCCTGACGCACCCACGGCGCTGCGCGCACTGCCCGCCGACCGCAGCCCTGCGCGTCCTCGCACCGGCTGCGCCGGAGCACACCGCCGCAGCCGGTGCGGTGAAGGCCCTGGCTTTCCCGCTGCCCGCAGCACCACCACCGGTTCCTGCAGCCGCCCCTGCCCGAGCCCCTGCCTGTCCTGTCCTGTCCTGTCCTGCCCTGTCCTGATGATCGCTCCGATTGGGCTCGTCACATTCGACTGCGGCGGCGTGCTCGTCGACAGCGAACGGATCGCCGGGGGCGGTCCGGTTCGGTGGCCGGGGTCAGCGATAGGCGGCGAGGAAGGCCCGGACGCCGGCGTCGGCGTGGTGGTCGAGTTCGGGCTGGGTGTGCTGTGAGCTGCCGTGGAACATGGCTTTGTTCACGGGGATCCACAACAGCAGGCCGGAGAAGTGATTCGCGGCCAGGAGCGCGTCGTCGATTCGCAGCAGGCCCTGGTCGGCCAGGCGGCGGAAGGTGTCGGCCAGGGTGGCCAGTACCCGCTCGAAGCCCTGCTCGTACCAGGCGGCGCCCAGATCGGGGAAGGTGTCGGCGTTGGCGATGATGAGGCGCCGCAGCTGGAGCACCTCGGGCCGGGTGAGGGTGGTCAGGAACTGGCGGGCCAGCCGGAGCAGGTTCTCCTCCAGCGAGTCGGCCTCGGTGGGGATGTCGGCCACCAGGTCGATCATGGCCTCGATCCGGTCGGTGGTGGCCAGGACGATCTCGGCGAACAGCTTCTCCTTGTCGGCGAAGTGCTTGTACACCGTCTGCTTGGACACGGCGGCCAGCTTGGCGATGTCGTCCATGCTCGTGCCGGCGTAGCCCTTGGCCATGAACGCCGTTGTCGCGGCCTCCATGATCGCCTGATGTTTGCGGGCCGAGCGGCCGCCGGGTTCGTTGGCTTCCATGTCTCCTCCAGAGCCCTGACAGTACTGGACAGTCCAGTTCTACATTGAGTACTGTACCGTCCAGTTCTGAACTACTGGGTCGTCAAGTTCCGAGCTCGGCCTCGGTACAGGGGGAATCTTCATGACTCAGGCGATCGGCGCTCCGTTCACGGGCCGCCCTGCCTCGACTCCGCTCGCCACCCGCGCCCTGCTGATCAGCGGCGCCGTGGCGGGTCCGCTGTTCCTGGGGGTGGGGGTGATCGAGGGCCTCAGCCGAGGCGGCTTCGACTTCACCCGAAACGCCATCAGCCAGCTCAGTCTCGGCTCCCTGGGCTGGATCCAGGTCGCCAGCTTCCTGCTCACGGGCGTGCTGGTCACAGCCGGCGCGGCGGGAACCCGACGGGCGATCGGCCACACCACCGGTGGCACCTGGGCACCGCGGCTGATCGGCGTCTTCGGCGCATCCTTCCTGCTCGCCGGGGTGTTCACCGCGGACCCCGGCGCGGGCTTCCCAGCCGGTACGCCGGACGGTCCGGCCACGATGAGCGCGCACGGAACGGTCCACATGCTCAGCGGCACGGCGGGCTACCTCGCGCTGTGCGCCGCGTTCTTCGTGCTGGCCCGGCACTTCGCCTCGCACGGCCGGCGCGGATGGGCCCTGGCCTGCCGCATCGTGCCGGTGGGAGTCATCGCCGGTTTCGCCGGCTCCGCCACCACCGTGGCGGCCTTCACCGCCGGAGCGGGCCTCGGCCTGCTCGCGCTCACCGCGGTCATCGCCCGGCTGGCCGGCCTCGCCTCGACCGCGCCGCGGTAGCGGCTCCGCCTCCCGCCCCGTACACCAACACCCAAGACCATCACACTCGGACAGACAGGATGCCGCGTCATGACCGCACCGGTGAAAGGCCCCGCCAGCTACTTCCCGTCGATCGAGAAGAAGTACGGCCGCCCGATCGAGCAGTGGAAGGACCTGATCCGCACCTCGCCCCTGACCAAGCACATGGAGCTCGTCGCCTGGCTCAAATCCGAGCACGGACTCGGCCACGGGCACGCCAACGCCCTTGTCGCCCACACCCTCGCCGAACACAGCGAGAACTGACCCGGACAAGGCTGCTGCGCGGCCGATGTGCCCGCAGCACCCGTACCCGGCCCGGGTGCTGTCGGTTCCTCGTGAACGAAACCGGCGCAGGCACAGGTCCCGTGACCATGGAGCTGCGACGCTCTGTGATCACCGAGGAGACCTGTGCCTGTGCTGCCGGCATGGCTGACCGAACCGCTCTGGGGCCGGTTCACCGGGTTGTCGGCCGGGACGGCGGCTGCGGTGTCCACTGGAGTCGCTG
This sequence comes from Kitasatospora sp. NPDC056138, assembly GCF_042264695.1. Lineage (NCBI taxonomy): Bacteria > Bacillati > Actinomycetota > Actinomycetes > Kitasatosporales > Streptomycetaceae > Kitasatospora > Kitasatospora sp. NPDC056138. The sequence continues at coordinate 47,702 of NZ_JBHJVK010000034.1, forward strand.
GTGGGCGGCGGGGAAGGCGTCCTTGGCCCAGGCGTCCTGTTCCTTGAGCCCCTCCGCGCCGGCCTCCGACAGGATCCGTCCGGTCGTGCAGGTGGGCCGCTGGGGGCTGTGCCGGATCTCGGTGATGCCGCCAGCGCCGATCGAGGTGATGCGGACGTTCTCGCGGCCGGGTCCTGCCGGGCCGTCCTCGCAGTCGATGCGGCGGTGGGTTCTGTGCTGCCCGGCGTCGGCCGCCGGGCGGCCACTCCCCCGGTGCCATGCCGACGGGCCGGCGCCCTTCACGCGCGTGCTCGTCCCTCCGGGGGCCGGCCGGCGCCCGGAGGGACGAGTGGATCAGGGGTGGTAGCGCTGGGCGATGGCGGTGATCGCGCCGGTCTTGTCAACGGTGATCCCGTACTGGCGGTTGCAGGAGGCCGGGTAGTGGACGGCACCGCTGCTGCTCTTGCAGGTGTGGACGCGTCCGAGGAGGTCGGCCAGGCTGACCTGCCGCTGGTGGATGCCGTTGAGCAGGGTGGCCTTGGCACCGGGTGCGAAGGTGAACTTCTTGGGCTTCCCCACCGGGGTGAACTGGCCGTCGTCGTCACCGCAGGAGTACTTGGTCTCCTGGGCGGTCAGTGACCTGCCGGAGGGGCTCGCGTCGATGGCCTGCAGGATCCGCAGATGGTTCGGGTTGCCCCCGCAGTCGGCCGCCGACGGGGCCGCCGAGACCGCGCCGCCCGCGCGGGCGGCCTGCGGGGCCGCCGACGCGGCGGTAGCGCCGAACGCGGTCAGGATGAGGGTTGCACTGGCCACGCCGACGGCGGCAGAGCCGATATGACGGAACATCAGGAAAACTCCTACAAGGCGAGTCGGGCGTCCACAGCGGAACGCCTCACTTCCTTACACGCCGCGAACCGCCTCTCGCGTCACACCCCGGGGCCACATTTTTTCATCGCGGACACCCTGGACACTCCTCCGGTGCCACGGCGGTGGCCGACGGTCCTGCGGCCCCTCGACCCGACCCCGCGCCCCGAGCACCGCCCGCGCCCGGAGCACGGCTTCGCCGACCGCCCCGACGCCGCGGTGCGCCCGGCCGCCGAACTCGCCTGCACCGCAGGCGCCGCGCCGGCGCCGCTGAACGGGCCCGGGCGCCCGCGATCGCGCCTCTGCCCGCCAGGCTGCCGAGCACTGCCCACAGGAAGGCAGCGATCACGCCGACGGACGGCAGGCAGGACGGGCCGGCAGCAGCCGCACCGGCCGCTGCCGGCCCACTCCTTGGGGGAGGCTGGATGCGTCGGTCGCCTGCCTACTGCTTCGGGGTGTACCAGCTGAATTCGAGGATGGCGTCGTTGTAGTCGCTGTCGTCTCCGTTCTCGGCGACGATCACCATCAGGTTGTAGGAACCGATCTCGTACGGGCCACCGCTGTTGAGCCTGCTCGGGCGGAAGGCGCCCCCGTCGTCGCCGTACTCGAAGGTGGCCTGGAGCTGGCTCACACCGGTGATGGTCGCCTGCCCGATGACGGCGTTGTGTTCTCCGTTTCCGGTGAACAGGTAGTCCGCGCCGCCGTCCTTGCTGGTGACCGCCAGCTTCTGGGTGAAGCGCGAGTTGCTCTTCGCCTTGACGATGACCTGCGTGCCGGCAGGAAGGTTGATCTCGGCCGTGTTGCCGTTGAGGAGGACGTAGGCGTCGGACACTGGGACTCCTTGGCTGCGACGGGAAGCCCGGAGGTGGTCGTCGCTCCGGTTTCCGTCCGGTTGGCTGCGTGATCGTGGGCAGCCCCGCGCACCGGCGTGGGCGTACCGTTCGGATACTGACGCCCCGCACGCTACTGATCACGACACCGGCACACCGGGTTTCCCCGCCACACGGCCCCGAAATGGTGAACCCTTCGCCGGTCGCCGCGAGTCCGCTTGCCTCGCCCCTACGGGTGTCCCGTCCCGTTTGATCTTGCCGGTGGTCGAGGCGGTGACCCGGGCCGCTGCCGCAAGAACGAGTGAGCTGGAGCCATGTCGGTGTCCCGGCTGATGTCGTCCCTCACGGGCACTTGCGCGCGGTTGTCCCACTTGAGGTTGCCGGTGCTGCCCGGTGCCGGCCAGGAGCCGTCCGGCCGGTCCTGTCCGAGCGGATCCACGGTCATCCGGGGTCGCGGTGGTTCTCCTGCAGGTCGCGCCCTTGATCGCCGTGTAGGCACGTGAGGCATATGCGACATGCCGAAAGGGATCTGCGGGGTGAGTGCCGGGCGGCATGGTGCGAGGGTGAACGTGACACCGGGCCTGCCCGCCCGTCGGCGCCGCCCCGCAGCAGCAGAACGCGGCCGCGGCCGCCACCTTGCTGTACGTCCAGGCCGGCCTCACTGCCTCCCCCCTGCTGGACATGGCCCGTGTTGAGGACGACCGTCGATGGGCCAGCCCCCTCGCCCGCGAGCAGCGCGAGTCGTTGGCGGATCGCCTCGGCGCGCAGCGCGGCTTGTTGCCGTGCTCGCGGATCGGATCGAACAGGTCCGGTCGGCTCGCTGCCGTTGACGCGCTACCGGCTCACTCGAACAGGCGGAGTCGGTGGGCCAGGGCGGCGGCCTCCGTGCGGGAGGTGACTGCCAGCTTCGCCAGGATGTTGGAGACGTGCACACCGGCCGTCTTGGCGGAGATGAACAGGTCCTCGGCAATACGCCGGTTGCTGTGTCCTTCCGCCACCAGCCGCAGCACCTCCGTCTCGCGGGGTGTAAGGCCGAGCCCGTCGGGGCGGTCGAGCTCCGGGGTGTCGAGTGAGACGCGGCCTCGGGCGGCGAGGAGTTCGGCCTCGCGGCGCAGCGGGGTCGCGCCGAGCACGGAAGCAGTGGCGCCTGCCTCGCGGAGGTATGCCTCGGCGACCGGCCGGGCGCCGGACCTCAGTTCAGCTTCGGCGGCCTTCAGCAGGGCCTCGGCGAGCGGGTAGGGGTGCCCCAGAGCGCGCCAGGCGGCAAGGGCCGTCCCGTGGTCGGCCCGGTCGCCTCCGATGCAGGCCCGAAAGGAGGCTCTCTGGGCCTCCTGCACCGGCCCGGTTGTGCCGAGCCGGTCACCGATCTCGCCCAGCCGCGTCAGCAACTCTTCTGCCACTGACCGCAGTTGCTTGTCTCCTGCACCACGGGCACGCTGTACCTCGGCGATCCGCAGGCCGGTGTGGATCAGCGGCCAGGCAAGCGTCGGCTGGTGGCCGAGTTCGGGGTCGGCGAGCAGCCGCCCGAGCAGGCGGCCGGCTTCCTCGTGGTCGCCGTTGGCGAGGGCGGTCTGGCACTGCAGGTCGCGCAGTGGGAGCAGGAACTCCAGGCCGGTGTAGTCCGGGGCGATGAGCCGGTCTGCGTCGGCGGCGGCCTTGGCGGCAGCAGCGGTGTCGCCCTCGGCGAGGGAGAGGGCTCCGAGGTTGGTCAGAAGTACGGCCTGATAGAGCGCTGGCGGGTCCTGGGCGAGCGCGTCCTGGACGGTCTCGCGCGCTTCGCGCCAGCGGCCGAGGCAGAACAGCGAGTCGGCGAGAACTGCGGCAAGGACAGCACCCCGGCTGCCGGCCAGGCCGACCCGGCGGGCGCTGTCGAGCCCGTTTCGTGCCACCGTCGTGGCCTCGGCGTATGCGCCGGCCGCCTTCAGCGCCAGCGAGTCCACGACGGCGGCGAGCACGACCGTGTCGTCGTCACCGGCCTCGGTGGCCAGCCGGGTCGCCTCTTCGCAGTGGGCCCGGGCGGACGCAGGATCACCGGCGCGCGAGGCGAGTGCGGCGAGGGTGGCCAGCGCCAGTGCCTGTACCCCGGGATCATCGGCGGCGCGACCCAGTTGGAGGGCGACTTCGGCATGGTCGAGGGCCTCCCGGTCGCGGGAGAGCACACACAGGCGGCTGGCGAGGGTCGCGAGCAACCGCCCGTGCACGGCGGTTGCCGCAGCAGGGACAAGGCGTACGGCCTCCCGGAGGTCGTCCAGTCCGTCACGGCCACTGCGGTGCTCGAGCAGGCTGCGGACCTCCAGCAGCAACGCCGCCCGCTCGGGTTCACGGGTCTCGGCGAGCGCCGCCGTCGCGAGGACGATGCCGCGCTCCGCCTCGCCCGCGTCGAGGGCGGCTCGCGCCGCCGCCCTCAGGACGGCATCCCGGCCCACGCCGATTCCTGGCGCTGCATCAGGCGCCCACAGTTCCAGTACGCGCTCGAGCAGTCTGAACTGCTCGGCGTAGGCGTGCCCGTCGCGGGCGACGGCGGCGGCACGCCAGGCGGCTTCGAGGGCCTGCGGGTGGTCGCCGGCGGCGTGCCAATGGGCCGCCAGCGCCGCACTCACCTGCCCGGCCGGGGCCAGAGCCGGGTCGGCGGCGAGCGCCCGCGCGTACCTCGCGTGCAGACGGGCTCGCTCGCCGGGCAGCAGGTCCTCGTACACGGCAGCGCGGATGAGCGCGTGACGGAAGGTGTACCCGTCGCCGACCGGTACCAACAGCCGTCGTTCGACAGCCGGGCGCAGCAGGTCCTCCAGCAGCAGTTCGTCCAGTCCGGTGACCGTGGCGAGCAGCGGGTGCCCGACGGCGCCGTCTGCGGCCGACGCGGCGCGGACCATCCGGCGTCCCTGGTCCGGAAGTTCGCGCAATCCGGAGAGGAGCAGGTCCCGCAGCGGGGTGGGGGTGGCCGGGCCTTCGGATTCCGCCAGCGCCTCGACGAACAGCGGGTTCCCCTGGCTGCGTCGGTGGATCTCGTCGGCTCGCGCCGGATCGCGCCGACGAGCCGTCAGCCATTCGGCTACATCCGACCTCTGCAGCGGCTTCGGGTCCACCCGGCGGACCCGGTCGAGTCGGCTCAGTGAGGTCAGCAGCGACCGCAGTGGATGGCCTTCGTCAAGATCGGTGGACCGGTAGGTGCCCAGGAGCAGCACACCGGGGCGGCTCAGGTTGCGGACCAGGAAGAGCAGCAGCTCACGGCTGGAGGCGTCGGCCCAGTGCAGGTCCTCCACTGCGATCGCCAGGGGCTGCTCCCCTGCCGCCGCCTCGATCAGGGTCAGCACCTCCTCGAACAGCCGCGCCCGACCGTAGGAGTCCGGCACCGCTGTTGGCTCGCCCAGCTCCGGCAGCCAGTGCGCCAGCCCGCGCCGCCCGCCGCCGGGCAGCAGTCCGGCCGCCCACTCCACGCCGAACTCCCTCACCAGGTTGCGCAGCAGGGCGACGAAGGGCGCGTACGGCAAGGCGTCCGCGCCGAGCGCGAGGCAGCCGCCGAGCAGCGTGCGGGCCGGCAGTCCTGCGGTGAACTCGCTGACCAGCCGGGACTTGCCGATGCCGGCCTCGCCGCCGATGAGGACCGTGACCGGCCCGGCGGCGACGGCGTGCCCGTAGGCGTCGGTCAGGGCGGAGAGCTCCGCCGCCCGGGCGAGGAGGGGCGGCTGGGCAGGTTGGCTGATCATCGGCCTGAATCCTACTCAGGCGATCCGTATCTGATCTGAAGAGGCACCTAGGCAATCCGCCCCATGTGGCCGAAGGGCCTTCCGCGCGACTCTCTTCGGGCGGTGATCGGCACCGCCTGAACACAGAGCCGAGAGGGCTTGAGGATGAGCACCTTCGATCCACGCCGGTGGCGGACGCTTCCGGTGATTCTGCTGGCCACCTTCATGGCCTCGTTCGACTACATGGTCGTGAACGTCGCGGCGCCGTCGCTCGCGCTCGACCTGCACGCCGGTCAGGCGGCGCTGGAACTGGTCGTCGGCGGCTACGGGTTCACGTACGCCAGCGGCATGGTCACCGGCGGCAAGCTCGGCGACCTCTTCGGCCACCGCCGGATGTTCCTGCTGGGCATGGCCGGTTTCACCCTGGCCTCGCTGCTGTGCGGGCTGGCACAGTCCCCGGCCCAGCTGGTCGGCACGCGGCTGCTGCAGGGCCTGGCGGCGGCCGCGATGGCTCCCCAGGTGCTGGCGCTGATCACCGGGTCGTTCCCGGCCGAGGAGCGGCCGCGTGCGCTGTCGTGGTTCGGCCTGACCCTCGGCGTCGGTGGTATCGCGGGGCAGGTGCTCGGCGGGCTGTTGCTCCAGGCGGACCTGCTCGGGCTCGGCTGGCGGGTGATCTTCCTGGTCAACGTGCCGGTGGGCATCGCCGCCGTCGCCCTGGCGGCCCGGCTGCTGCCGCAGCGCACGCCCGTCGCCCGCCCCGAGCTGGATCCGGTCGGCGCGCTCGGCGTCTCCGCCTCCGTCGCGCTGGCGCTGGTGCCGCTGGTGATCGGGCGGGAGCAGGGCTGGCCGCTGTGGAGCTGGATCTCGCTGGCCGCCTCCGTTCCGGTGGTGGCCGCCACTCTGCGTTGGGAACGCCGACTGGCCCGGCGCGGCGCCGGACCGCTGCTCGATCTCACGCTGTTCCGTACCCGGTCCTTCTCGATCGGCCTGCTGATCAACGTGGTGGTCATGGTCTCCTTCGGCAGCCTGATGCTGGTGATGACCCTGCTGCTGCAGTCCGGCCTCGGACTGGACGCGCTGCACGCCGGGTTGGCGTTCCTGCCGATGGGCGCGGCCACGATGGCCGCCTCGCTGCTCGGCCGACGGCTGGTCGCCCGGTACGGGGTCAGGGTTCTCCTCGCGGGCAACGCGATCAGCACCCTCGCCATGCTGACTTTCGCCCTCGAACTCCGGGCGGCAGGAGCCAGGATCGACACCCCGCTGCTGATCATCCCGTTGGCGCTGTTCGGCCTGGGCAGCGGGCTGACGATGCCCTCGCTGATGGGTGCGGTTTTCGGCGGAATCCGTCCGACGCAGGCGGGCGCCGCATCCGGCATCCTCACGACCACTCAGCAGTTCTCGACCGCGGCCGGCGTCGCCGCTCTCGGCGCGGTGTTCTTCACCGCACTCGGTGCACGCCCCGGCCGGGCCGACTTCGCCTCCGCCGCCGAACTGACGGCCTGGATCGGTGTCCTGCTGCTCGCCGCCGCGACCGCCCTCGTCACGCTGCTCCCTTGGCCGACCGCCGGCCCTGCCTCCGTCGTCCAGAAGACCCCCGTCCAGAAGACTCCCGTCTCCGCCTGACATCCGCTATTACGGAGCACCTCCATGCGTGGTTACCTCACCGACCCGGCCGCCGCAGCCGGCCTGCGGCTCACCGACGGCCTCCCCGAACCCGACCCCGCACCGGACGAGTTCGTGCTCGCAGTACGGGCCTTCGTCCTCAACCACGACGAGCTCAACCTCATCCGCCGACGGCCCGACGGCTGGCGGCCCGGCCAGGACGTCGCCGGCGAGGTGCTGCGCGCCGCCGCCGACGGCAGCGGACCCGCGGAGGGCAGCCGCGTGGTCGTCCGCCTCGAACAGGGCGGTTGGGCGGAGCGGATCGCGGTACCGGCTCACACCGCGGCCGTACTCGATCCCGGCGTCTCCTTCGAGCAGGCGGCCACTCTGCCCATCGCCGGGGTGACGGCTCTGCGGGCGCTCCGGCACGGCGGTTCCGTCCTCGGCGCAGAGGTCCTGGTCACCGGCGCGACCGGCGGAGTCGGCCAGTTCGCCGTCCAGCTCGCCGCCGCCTCGGGAGCCCGGGTCACCGCCCAGGTCAGCAGCCCCGAACGCGCCGGGGACGCCTACGAGTCGGGGGCACACCAGGTGGTCACCCGGCTCGACCAGCTGCCGGGCCTCGGCCCCTTCCAGCTTGTCCTGGACGGCATCGGCGGCCCTCGACTTGCCGACGCTGTCCGCCTCCTGGCCCCGCAGGGCGCGGCCATCCTGTACGGCAACATAGGGGGACCGACCGCGCTGAGCATCTCCGACTTCTACGCCCAGGGCTGGAACGGGCGGCTCATCGGCCTGATCAGCGGAAACCCCGACGCCTCCATGGCCACCGATCTCACTCTCCTGGTCCGTCTGGTCGCCGCCGGCCGCCTGAACCCCCGGATCGGGCTGGTCCAGGACTGGGAACGGACGGCGGACGCCCTCACGGCACTGGCCCGGCGAGAGCTGCGCGGCAAGGCGGTGCTTACCCTCCCGGCCGCCCAGCCGACCTGCCGGACCGGATATCGCGAACCGCTGCTGGACCATCAGGTCTGACGCCTTGCGCCCCGTACACACGGACGGTGGAGGTGCGCCCGACACTCGTCGGAGTCCTGGATCTGCCTAGCCGGTTGAGGCAGTTGAAGGCCCCGACCGGTTGGCGGTTTCCGGTCGGGGCCTTCGCCATGCCGTGGTCTCGGTTTGGAGTTCCGGGCTCGCCGAGCGCCCTGCGAGTGCTGGCCCCAAAACCCTGGGGCGCGGGGATCAGGCAGCGAGACCGAGGTACCCGTGGCTCGGTGCCGCGATGAAGGTCAGGTAGTTGTCGGCCCCCGCCGCGGCGCCCGGGGTGGAGCGGTTGGTGGTGCTGCCGTCGCCGAGCCGGCCGTAGCCACGGCCGCTTCCCCTTCTGCGGCCCGAGCCGAGGCCCGCGGCGACCGCCCCGGGTCACCCGACGTCGCGGGCGGCGCTCCCCCGCGCCTCCAGGTTCCAGGTGATGACCCGCCGGGGGTGGACACGGATGATGTCCTTGCTGAAGTGGTCGGGTGACACGGGCGGCACGTCGACGGTCAGCACCTCGGCCCGGCCCCTGATCTCGACGCCGCGCCCCCACCCTCCCGCGACCGGGTCGTCGGCCGGGGCCAGGTCGTCCACCAGCACGGAGACATCGGGACGGGCCTGCGCGTTGCGGTACTTCCGGCTGCGGGCCATGGCCGGCCCACCGATGTCGATGGTGCCGTCGTCGTTGAACCGGAAGCCCACCGGGCGGACCTGCGGACCGCCGTCGGGACCGGTGGTCGCCAGGCGGGCCAGCGGCTGGGCGGCGAGGTACTCGCGCTCCCTCTCGGTGAAGATCATGCGACCGACCCTAGAAACTCAAGTGCACTTCAGGTCAAGGCCGCTGACGCCGGCAGGCCGGACGGTACGGCTGCACCGCCGGACACACCGCCCGGGGCCACGACAACAGGCTGAGACCGGCGACGCAACCCGGCCCGACCGCGGTGACCGACCCGGGGCCAGCCGTGAATCCGACAAGCCCACGTGAGAGCACGAGCACTTCGCACGGGACAGGACACTGACACGGGACAACTGCCCCGTCTCCATGAGACCGGTGGACGGCGAGGCCAGGGCGCGGGAGCCGGCGGTGGCGGGTACGCCTCACGCCCGGCGGGACCCGGGCGGTGGATGCCGCACCCCGCACGGCGCTCGGGCCCGGACACCTCACGGCCCGTCGGAACGAGGCCCGGCGCAGTGCCGCGTCACCAGCGCTGCGGGCGCCATTCGAAGAGCAGGATGGTCGCGTCGTCCCGCAGTTGGCTGCGCTGGTGGTCGAGGATGGCGTGGATGAGCAGCCGCAGCACCTCGGCCGGGCGCTGGCCGGTGGCGGAGGAGCGGATGATGAAGTCGGTGAACCGGTCGAGGCCGAACTCCGCACCGTCCGCGTCGCGTGCCTCCACGACGCCGTCGGTGTAGAGCAGGACGCAGTCGCCCGGTTCCAGTGTCGTCTCGTGGACCTGGCGGGCCACCGGGCCGAGTTGGCCGGCCAGGCCGATCGGGGGCTGCGGGGGGCTGTCCAGCGCCCCCTCGAGCACCCGCTCGCCACGGATCAGCAGCGGCGGCGGGTGACCGCAGTTGACCCAGTGCAGCACCCCGGTGTCCGCGTCGAGCCGGCACAGCACGCCGGTGGAGAAATGGTCGGGCAGCCACTGGGTGAGCGCCTGGTCGACGGAGCCGACGACGTCGGCCAGGCCGCCGCCGCCGCGGCGGGCGTTCCGCGCCGCCGCCATGGCGACCGACGTGGTCAGGCCGGAGGCCAGATCGTGGCCCATGGAGTCGAGGATCATGGTGTGCAGCACGTTCTTGACCACCGAGTGGTCGAAGGCGTCACCGGCGATGTCGTACGCCGGTTCCAGGACCGCGGTCGAGACGCACTTGCTGCTGCCGACGGTCGCGGGTGGCAGGAAGGCCCGCAGCATCTCGGCGGGCAGCCGCATGGTCGCGGTGCGGGTGCGGGCGGCGAGCCAGTCGCTGTAGGCGCGCTTGGAGGTGATCAGCATGGCGAACAGGTGGGCCAGCATCCGGCTGCGGCGCATCCGCACCCCGTCGAGCGAGGCACACCGCACCGCCAGCACGCCCAGCCGTTCCGCACCGTCGACCAGGGGCATCCAGACGATCACGCCGTCGTCGGCGGCGGCCACCCGCGGGGAGACCGTGCGGTACGCCCAGCCGGCCAGCGAGCGGTCCACCGGCAGCGGCTCCGATTCCTCGGCGAGCGGGATGAGCAGCCGTTGTTGCAGGTCGGCGAGGTAGATCAGCGCGGTGTCCAGGCCCAGGGCCGAGGCGCAGCGGTTCGCCAGGTCGGGCAGTTCGAACGGCAGGGCCGTCTGTGCCTCGATGATCAGCTCTTCCAGCCGGTTCTCGTCGACGGCGGCGTCGAGGCCGGCGGGCGTGTGCGGTGGGTCCGCCACGGGGATCACCCCTTTCCGCGCCCAGTCTCACACCGGTCCCGGCCCCTCTCACGTCAGGCACGATCGTGCCGGGTGCGAGGGCGGTGAGGGCGGGAGCGGCGAGGACGGGAGCGGTGAGGGCGGGGGCAGCCGTCTGTGCCGTGCCTTCGCCCGACCGGTGCGGGTTGTCGCCTCCCGAGTTCCCCGGGGCGGCCGGCCCCGTACCCCGCTGCGTGGCCGGGACCGGCCACGCACGCCCGGGTACGGGGCCGGGCCTGCGCCATGGTCACCGCATCGGACCGCCCGGTTGGTCTGGCGCGGGTCCTGCAAGCGGCAGTTGTCGCCGCCCGGGCACCGGAGTTGTCACCTGCCCCGCAGACGGGTGGTTTTGATGTCTTCGGTGATCGGATGCGGCCGGTTGGGCCCGGCGGAGCACGGTGTGCACACCCCGAGGGCATGCCCGGCGCCGTGGAACGCCGGTGCCGTGACCGGAACGGTCTGCCCGGGCCGGTGGTGCTTTCGGGTCCTCATGGTGGGGGTGTGAGTGAGGCCAGCGCGGTGGGCCGCACCGCACCGGCGGCGGCCGAGCCGCGCAGCAGGCCGGCCAGGTCATGGGGCGGCGCCTGTTCGCCGGTCGGCGCCGCACCCGTGATGCGGTCCAGCCGGAAGCCCCGGCCGGCACACCGTGTGCGGCACCAGGCGATGAGGTACCACTTGCCGTCGGCGGTGAGCAGTCCGGCCGGTTCCACCGCACGCTCGCTCTCCCGCCCTGCCGCGTCGACGTAGGACAGCCGCAGCACCGAGCCGGTTGTGAGGGCCTGTTCCACCGCGGTGCGGACCGGCTCCGCGGTCCGGGCGGCCGGCAGTGCGACGATCCGGGCGGCGAGTTGCTGGGCGGCGACCGTGGCGGGACCGGTCATCGAGGCCGCGATCTTCTGGGACGCCGTGCGGGCCGCACCGGCGTACGGGGCGGAGGCGTCGGACGCGGCGAGTGCGGCGACCAGCGCCGAGGCCTCGTCGGTGGTGAAACGGATCGGGGGCAGGGTCATCGCCGGGTCGATCGACCAGCCCCCGCCCCGCCCCGGTGTGGTGCGCACCGGGACGCCGGCGTCCATGAGCGCCTGGAGGTCGCGCTGCACGGTGCGCGTGCTGACCTCGAACCGCGCGGCTAGCGTCGCGACCGTCAGCGGTCGCGGCGCCGCCGCGCGTAGCTCTTCCACCAGTGCGTAGAGTCGGGGAGTGCGGTTCACGACGCTGACGCTACCGTCACGCGGCGGCCAGGAAGTCCCGCTCGCGCTGCTGTTCGCGCTCGGTGATGGTCAGCGGGAACAGGGTGAAGCCGTGCATCGCGCCGGCGACGACGCCGAGTTGAACGCTCGCCCCGGCTTCCTGCCAGCGCGCTGCCAGGAAGCGCGAGTCGTCCAGCAGCGGATCCTCGGTGCCGACGACGATCCGGGCGGGCGGCAGCCCGGTCAGGTCGGCGAACAGCGGCGAGATGCCCGGGTCGCGGCGCTGCTCCGCCTCCATGCCCGGGGTGAAGAGTTCATAACTCCCCTGTATGGAGTCGGTGTTGCTCAGCAGCTGCCTGGAGCCGAACAGCCGCTGGCTCGGTGTCATCGACAGGTCGTACGGGCCGAAAAGCAGGTGGGCCGCCCGGAACGCGCCGGTGATGCCGTGCCGGTCGCGCAGGCGCAGCAGGGTCAGGACGCTCAGGTGGGCGCCGGCCGATTCGCCGCCGATCAGCAGCCGTCGGGTGCCGAACTCGGCCTCGGCGTGGTCCACGAGCCATCGGGCGGCCGCTTCGCAGTCGTCGGGTCCGGCGGGGAACGGGTGCTCGGGCGCCAGGCGGTAGTCCACGCTCACCACGGCCAGCCGGCTCTGCTCGGCGATGCGCCACAGCCGCTCGTCCTGCCCGTCCGCGGAGCCGAACGCCCAGCCGCCGCCGTGGATGTGGAGGTACACGCCGTCGACGTGGTCCGGCACGAATGCGCGGACTTTCACCCCGCCGGCGACGACGCGGTCTTGGCCCTGCGGCAGTCTCACCGGTGGCGTGTCGCCTCCGAGGCGGTTGCGCCGCAGGAACGCCAGCAGGGTCGCGTCCAGTACTCGCGGGCGGGTCGGGCGGGTCGCGGAGGCGGCCTCGAACTGTGCGTTGAATGCCAGGGTCTCGGCGAGGCAGTCCTCGTCTGTGATCGTCATGCGTCGACAGTCGCAGCCGTCCGCGACAACACCCTGTCACCTTTTCCCGGTGAACTGCGTCACAGCCCCTGGCGCACTGCCTGCTCCTCGACGTCCCGGCTGCCTGACGCTGTGAGCGCGCCCGCGCCCACAGCGGGAGAGGCATCCGCCGGGGCGGCCGACCGCTCGCCGCTGCTGCATGACCACCCAACCCGGCGAACCTCTCCGACTACGGGGGTTGGCGAGTAGTTCCGATGTTCGGCCCTGCCAACGCAACGAGGGTGTCCGAGAAGCTGCTCGTGGCTCGAGTTCAGAGGTCGGGGCGGGTTCGGAGCGCCGCGAGGCCGGCGGGCGCCCGGTCGGGGTTCAACGACCAGCCCGGCATCCCGCCCCAGGCGATGGACAGGCGCAGGTATTCGACATGGGTGATGCCCGGACGGCCTTCGACTCCCTGAATGACCGGGTCGGCTGTCGCCTCGGGAATTCGAAGGAGGTCATCCGCGCAGCCTGCCTGACGCAGGAGTCACGCTGTAAACGGTTCTGTCACACACCGCGCCGCGGTGCCTCCGTGTGGGTCCGGTTCTGTGACCGGACTCCACGACCAACAACCAGGTGTTGCGACGGCCTTGGGGGGCGCGGTGCCATGGCTGGCTCCGGCCGGTCTGGCGGTGGAGGCGCTGGAGCAGCGGATCGCCGAGCTGCCGCCGCGCCGGGCGCGCCGCTGGTTCGGTGCGCCCGGCGGTGGAATCGACGGCCGTGTCCTCAGACCCACCGGACCTATTGGCAGTTCGCGATGTCGGGGCTCGCGGAGTGTCTGCCGGCTCCGCCCCGTGGAGCGGTGCCCGTCGTCAGGCGGGCGACGGGCATGATGCGACTGGTCAGGGGATGACGGGGCTGCGGCGCTCGACGAGGATGACGTCGCGCCAGCGGCCGTGGTGGCGGCCGAGGCGTTCGCGGGTGCCGACCACGCGAAAGCCGGCCCGGGAGTGCAGAGCGAGGCTGGCGGTGTTCTCGGGGAAGATGCCCGACTGGACGGTCCAGATCCCGGCGGCGTCGGTGGAGGCCAGCAGCTCCCGCAGCAGTGCGAGGCCGACTCCCAGGCCCCGGGCGTCGGGGTGGACGTAGACCGAGTGCTCGACCACCCCGGCGTACGCGCACCGGGTGGAGACCGGCGCGACGGCGGTCCACCCGATCACGCGGCCCGCCCGGTCGAGGGCGGCCAGGCGGTGCTCGGCGAGGTGCGAGGCGTCGAATGCCTGCCAGCTCGGTGCGGTGGTCTCGAAGGTGGCGTCGCCGCCGTCGATCCCGAGCTGGTGGATCTCCAGCACCCGGTCGGCGTGCTCGGGGAGCATCGCCGCGACGGTCACCGCGGCGATGCTCATGCGGCGGCCTCGATGCCGAGTTCGGCGAGCAGGCCGCGGATGCGCTGCTCGATCCGGTCGCGGATCGGGCGGACGGCGTCCACGCCCTGGCCGGCCGGGTCGTCGAGCTTCCAGTCCAGGTACCGCTTGCCGGGGAAGTACGGGCAGGCGTCGCCGCAGCCCATGGTGATCACCACGTCGGACGCCTCGACGGCTTCCACCGTGAGGACCTTGGGCGTCTGGGCGGAGATGTCGATGCCGACTTCCCTCATGGCTTCGACGACGGCCGCGTTCACCGTCTCGGCCGGCGCGGAGCCGGCCGAGCGGACCTGCACCCGGTCGCCGCCGAGGTGGGCGAGGAAGGCGGCGCCCATCTGGGAGCGGCCGGCGTTGTGCACGCAGACGAACAGCACGGTGGGGACGGCGGGAGTGCTCACGGGTTCTTCCTCATGGCAGGTACGGGTGGGGAGTTCAGCGGCCGGAGGCGGCCGGGTGGTGCTCGCCGCGCGGGACGGTGACGTCCTCACCGGCGGGTGCCGGACGGCCGAACAGCGCCGCGACCAGGACGACGCCGGCCACGAGGCCGACCAGCTGGGCGGCCACGAACGCCGGCACCGAGCCGGGGGCGATGCCGGCGAACGTGTCGGTGAACGCCCGGCCGACCGTCACGGCGGGGTTGGCGAAGCTGGTCGAGGAGGTGAACCAGTACGCCGCCCCGATGTAGGAGGCGACCGCCACCGGAGCGAAGTGCGCGCGTGCGGTGCGGGCCAGGCCGAAGACCAGCAGGACCAGTCCGGCGGTCGCCACGACCTCGCCCAGCCACAGGTGCGGGGCCGACCGGTCGTGGGTGGACCAGCGCACCAGTGGTTCGGCGAACATCGCATCGGCCAGCACCGCGCCGCCGATCGCTCCCGCGACCTGCGCCGCGATGTAGGCGGCGGCCTCGCGCCCCGTCGGGCCCTCACCGCCGCGGCCGCTCCACCAGGCGGCCAGGGTGACGACCGGGTTGAAGTGGGCACCGGAGAGCGGGCCGAGCAGGGCGATCAGCACGCCGAGGCCGAACACGGTCGCCAGCGAGTTGGCCAGCAGCTGCACGCCGACGTCCTGGGACAGCTTCGTGGCCTGGATGCCGGAGCCGGCCACGACCGCGACCAGCGCGCCGGTCCCCACGAACTCCGCCGCGGCGCGGCGGCCGAGCGGCGCCGTCTGCGTCATCCCGAACCCCCGGTGCCCGCAGCGGCCGTGCCGGCCGGCGCCTGCAGCAGGGAGGACAGCCTGGCCAGGGCCGCGGGCAGCACCCAGTAGTAGACCCAGGTCCCGCGGCGCTCGGAGCCGACCAGGCCGGCTTCGCGCAGCACCTTGAGGTGGTGCGAGATGGTCGGCTGGGACACGTCGAACGGGCCGGTCAGGTCGCAGACGCACGCCTCACCGCCCTCGTGCGAGGCGATCAGTGACAGCAGCCGGAGCCGCACCGGATCCGACAGCGCCTTGAACATCTTCGCCAGGTCGACGGCGGCCTCCTCCCCCAGCGGCTCGCGGACCATCGGCGAGCCGCACACCACGGCGTCGTCCCGCCCGAGGACGACCAGCTCTGATTTCGACATACGTCTATGTTGACAGTCATCTATTCAGAGAGGCAAGCCCGCCGTATCGACAGGTGTCGATGCAGCGCTTCGGACGGGGAGAGCGCCATGTCCCGCGTTCGGCCCGCCCTGCGTGCCGCCGGCCTCGAAGGCTCCGCCGCGTTCCGCTCCGGGCTGTTCGGCGCCGCCCCGGCCAAGCGCCGCCCCGGCCGTGCGGACTTCACCATCGCCGAGCCCACCGCTCAGGCTCGTCCTCGCCGAGGGCGAGCCTGAACGTCGGCACCCGCCCCGGCCACCTCGGTGCCGAGGCGGAGTCCTCCCGGGCAGGCCGCCGCCGCGACCGCCCGTCTCGAGGACGCCGCCGCGCCGGCCGCCCCCGAGGAGAACGGCACCTCCTGCCGCTACGCACTCCAGGACGAGGTGTGGGTGCGCGGCCCCGGCCAGGAGCCGTGGCAGGCCCCGGCCGTCGAGGCCCACGCCGTCGAGGCGCCGGCGCCGCTCAGGCTCCGGGGCCCTCCGCGGGGAGCTCCGCCGCGAAGCGGTCGACCGCGGCACGCAGTTCCCTGGCGCGCCGGGGCGCGTCGGCCCGGTGCGCGGCCACGAGCCGGTGGGCCTCCGCGAGGTCGCAGCCCAGCAACTCGCGCGTGATCACCAGGGAGTTGGCCATCAGCAGGTGGCGCTCGGCCATCAGTTGCTGCACCCCGTCGATCCCGGTCCGCGCCAGCACCTCCTGGAACTCTTCGACCAGCGGCGCGAGCCAGAGCGCGCGCAGCGCGTACTCGGTCCGGCCGGCGAAGGTCGGGCCGAGCAGGGCGAGCAGCCGGGCCGGGTACTCCTCCCCTGACTGCGCCAGCTGCGGGTAGTCCTTGGCGAACTCGTCCCAGTCCACGTCGAGTTCGGCGACCTGGTCGGGCGTCACCGGATAGCGGCCCCAGCTCTCGTCCGACTCCGTGAACACCTGCCGCAGCAGCTCGTACGGCACCTCGGTGGACCGGGCGAGCAGGACGGCGTCGTACATGTCCTTGCCCTGCGGATGGTTGTCCGAGATCAGCCAGAGGATCTTCCAGGCCAGTGACAGTGCCGGCGTCGCGGTGAGCAGCGACCCGCTCACCCCGGGAAGGCGGTCCGGCTGCGGCTCGGCCGGAAGGTGTTCGGTGAAGACGAAGTCCAGCTGGACGGTGCCGCCCGGGACGCCCGGTGCCGACCACGGCACCACCAGGCGTCGGCCGGGGATCCGGCTGTAGGTCCAGATCTCGTCGGCGGCTGCCTGGTCGGCGTGCAGCCGTACCCGGCCGGACAGGCGCTCCGCGGCGGCGGCTATCTCGCCGAGCATCCGGTCGGTGCGGGGGTCGTCCAGCTGCCAGTCCTCGGGGCGGACGACGAAGTCGAGGTCGCCGGGTTCGCGGGCGGCCTCGCCGTACCACGCGCGCAGCAGGACGCTGCCGCGCAGCACCAGGTGCTCGGCCCAGGCGGACTCGGCCACGGCGGACAGGACGGTGTTCAGTGCCTCGCGGCGGGCGGCGAGCCAGTGCTGGGCCGCCTCCGGCTGCGTGAAGGCGGGCTCGCTGGGGCGTATTGCCCGGGAGTAGCCGGCCAGGGCCGGGTCGAAGACCGGCTGCTGGGTCACCGTCTCGTGGTCGATCGGACGGATGCTCCTGGGCAGGTCGAGTCGTGCGCGGGTCTCCTCGGCCGGGGCGTGCTTGGGCAGCACGGCCTCCTCCCAGGGCCCGTAGCCGAGGTCGTCCCACTGGCCGGCCCGGTCGGCCCGGGCGCTCTGGTCGGCCTGGTCGGCCTGGTCGCTCTGGTCTGCCTGGTCGGTCAGGTCGGTCAGGTCGCTCTGGCCGGCCCGGTCGGTCAGGTCGGCCCGGGCGCTCTGGTCGGCCTGGTCGGTCCGGGTGCTCTGGTCTGCCTGGTCGGTCCGGTCGTTGTGGTGGCTGGTCATCGCGGTTCTCTCTCTCGGTCCTGCTCGGTGGTGTCGTTCTCGGTGGTGTCGTTCTCGTCTATCCAGCCCGCGTCGAGCGTCTCGTCGCTGTCCAGTGCGACGAACTCACGTTCCATGGAGGCGATTTGGTGACCTTCGGCGGTCAGTTCGGCGACCAGCGCGTCCAGTCGCCGGCCGGCGGTGGCCAGCCCCGTCAGGCGGCAGCGCTGGGTCACGAACCGCTCCCGCAGTCCGTCGGCGCGGACGCGGCGGGCGTTGCGGGACAGATGGGCGCTGTGGCGGGCGGCCAGCTCGGCGAGGGCGTTGGTGTCATCGGCTTCGGACAGCAGCAGTTTGACGTGGTGCTCGAAGTAGCGGTCGGCGCCGAGGCGGGCCGCGTCCGCGTCCGACTGCGGGACCCCGGCCGCCCACGGAACGGCCTCGACCTTCACCCGCAGGACCGCGAACCCCGCCTCGGTCACCTGCTCCGCCGTCCGCCGGGTCACCTCGGCGACCTCGGCGAAGGAGCCGGAGCTGCGCAGCGTGAGCATCGGCTGGGACACGGCCGCGCCCCGGTCCAGCAGGATGTGGGTGAACTTCAGGCCCTTCCCGGCCGCCCAGTGGGCGAGGGCGTCGGCCGCCCCCGGACGGACGGTCAGGTGCACCTCGAAGTCGCCGCGCAGGGCGGTGAGGGGAGCGTCCTCGCTCCCGGGGGCGGTCCGGTCGGCCAGTTCGGTGCCGTCGGTCCCGTAGGTCCCGTGGGTGTTCCGGTGGGTGCGGCCGGGATGGCCGGTGCTGGTCGGTTCGGCAGTGCGGCCCAGGTCAGGGCGGGTGGCGAGCATGCGGGTATCGTGGCAGGCCCTGCTGACACTCCGACCGGTGCCCACCCGTCGCGCCGGTCCGCCCCGGTCGCAGACGGGTCGGGCGCGGTCCGGCCCGGAAGCAGTGTCGGTGTGCGATGCGGACGCAGCCGCCGCCTGCGCGGTCTCAGGGGGCAGGCAGGCCGCCCGCCCGCGCGGGACGGCCGAAGCGGACCGGCACGCCGGGGGAATACAGCACGCTCACCGGCGGCCCGGCCGGCGCAGGCAGCCCGGCGGCTGCTACCAACTCGTCCTCACAGTGCAGGAGTTCGGCTCGGTGGAGCGGCCAGCGCGGATGGGTGTTGGGCAGATACACCGGTCGGTCGAAGAAGGCGTTGTGCATGCCCCAGCGGGCGGTCAGGAAGTGTTCGAGGGCGGTCGGCTCCTCGATCCGCTCGCCGATGCGCACCGCGATCCGGCAGCGCGCCCCGCGCGGCCCCGGCCAGCGTCGGCTGCTGGTGTAGCTGATGGTGTCCGCGTGGCGGTGGATCGCCATCCGGGCCCACACGTAGGGCAACCGGAAGGCGCTGCGGGCGACGGCCACCGGCAGCAGCCGGGAGGCTTCCAGCGAGCGGAACACCACGCCGCGCCGGCCGTGCCGGTCCACCGAGTAGAGCCGCACGTTGGTCTCCGGAAAGGTGCCGAGGTACGGGATGCCCGGCCCCCTGAACCAGCCCACCCGGTACATCCGGAACGCCACCAGGCCGATGTAGGTGAGCCCGTCGTGCGTGTCCGGCACGGTCCCGGACGGCAGCAGCGGCGCCACGTCCGCGGGGTCGGCGGCCCAGTGCAGGAATGACAGGTCGAGCCAGGACTGGATGAGCAGCGTGTCCGGCAGCTCACGTACCGGGTCGGGCGTTATCGGCTCCGCGGGGTCGGGGGCGAGCGACATCGCACCAGCGTCGCACGCCCTTACGGCCGTCGCGTCGGGCGCCCCCTGGCCGGCCCGTCGTCGCGCATGCCGCACGACTCCCTCACTCACGTGCCCGGTGCCGCTGGGCTGCGCGTCCGGAGGCGTCCGCCGGCTCCGGCAGCTCCACCCGTGCGGTGCACGAACTCCACGGCCTGCTCCGGCACCCCGTGCGGCTTGGGGACGACCCGGCAACGGTTCCAGGCGTGGCTTCACCTGGTTGCTCGTCACTTGGTCCGCCACCCGTCGACGGCGCCCCGGGCAGGGCTGTGCCGCACGCGTGGGAGCCGGCAGATCTCGTCCACCTGCCGGTGTGGCTGCACCTGCGGGAGAACCGGGGCGATCCGCAGGTCGCGCTCGGTCCGCACCATGATGGCCTGAGGGAAGCGATCGGCGCGGAGCTGGATCGTCTGACTCGGGGTGGGCAGGCGAACTGATCTTCGGGGGCCGGTGCGCCTCAGGCCGCGGCAGGCTCCTTGACGGCGCCCTTCGGTGCCTTGTCAGGTCTGCGCGTGGCAGCCCTCGGTGCGAGCCTGCTCAGTGGGTTCGGCCGGCGCAGGGCGGGAGCGCGTGGGCCCCCGCTCCGGTGGAGGCTCCGGGATGTCAGAACGGTTCGGTGCCGCTGCCCTTGACCTCCAGCCGGCCCTCGCCGACCACGTTCCCCGTGGCCATGAAATGACCCTCCCGGCCACCGGGCAGACGCAGGATGCCCCAGTGGCTGGCCGGCAGTTCCCAGATCTCCGCGTCCCGATCGGCGCTCGCCACGGCCTGGATGGTGCCCCGCCAGGTGAACAGGTCCCCGGCGGGGTGTTCGGCGTGAAGATCCGCCTCGACGGGGATCTCCACGCCGCCGTGGATGACGACGGCCGGGCCGTGGTAGCTGCTCATGGGCCCAGGCTATGCGCGGGACGACCGGTAAGGGGCTCGGCTCGCGGTGGGCTGCCGGGTCCGGATCCACCGGGCCGGTTTTGAGGCGGTCGTTCCGGTGGTCCGGGTGGTGGTGACAGGCCGGCGGGCGTGTGGCATCCGCCGGCCTGTCCGGCCCTTTTGCGGGCTCTTCCGGTCGGGCCCCCGCATGCGGGCCGGGCGGGGTGATCAGGCCGCCGGGGGGGTGCGCGGCGGCGTCGAGGAGCTCGGTGAAGGCGCCGCGCCGGTGCCGTTGCCGGCGGCCCGCGCGAACCCGTACGTCGCCGCCGCTGCCGTCGCCGCCGCTGCCGTCGCAGACCGCCGCCGGCCCGGCGGCCGGCACCACCGCATCCGATGCGCCGGTGTTCTTCCTCGGCCCCGGGTCCGAGGCATCGGCCGCACCCGGCTGCGACGAGACCGATGCGCCGGGAACCGGCCCGATCTGGCGGTCCGTCAGCGAGCTCACCGGTGTCTCCTTCAGCCGGGGTGTCCACGAATTCGCGACAGAGCCGCATTCTTGACACCTCCGGCCGCCCTCGGGTCGGGTCGCGGCAGTAGGTTGTGCCGATGAGCGAGTCCCTGCCGCCCGGCGGCGTTGTGCTGGATGCGGACGAACTGGATGCCCGGTGGGCGGACGCCTGGCGGCCGGAACAGGTCACGGAGCGGTTGGGCGGGGTCGGTACGCCCTGGTGCATCGCGGCGGGGTGGGCGCTGGACTTGTTCCGCGGTGGGCAGTCGCGGCCGCACGGCGATCTGGAGATCGCGGTGCCCGCCGCGGGATTTCCGGAGATCCGGGACCGTTTCCCCGCGTACGTGTTCGACGCGGTGGGTTCGGGCCGGGTCTGGGCGGGGGCGGGAGCCGAGGCGCTGGCAGCCACGCACCAGACCTGGCTGCGGGATCCGGCAAGCGGCCGTTTCCTGTTCGACGTCTTCCGCGAACCGCACGCGGGCGCAACGTGGATCCACCGGCGGGAGCGGGGCCTGCGGCTGCCGTACGAGGCGATCATCGAGCGGACGGCGGACGGAATCCCCTACCTGGTACCGGAGTTGGTGCTGCTGTTCAAAGCGAAGGCGCCGCGGCCCAAGGATCAGGCGGATTTCGACGGTGTGCTGCCGCTGCTGGGCCGGGCGCGGCGGGAGGTTCTTCGCGGGTGGCTGGAGCGCCTGCACCCCGGGCATCCGTGGCTGGCGGAGCTGGCGGGGTAGTGGCGCGGGCCGCACCCGTGGATCGCCACGGACGATCCGTCCGCCGAGGACTGGTGGCCGAGCACTCGGCCCGGGTCCGGTCCGGCAGGAGCAGGAACTCCCCGAACGTCCGTGAGCCTCGGCGATGATCCGTGCCCTCGTTCCTCCCGGCCCGTCGACCGGGGCCCACCTGCCCGGCCGTGCAGATCTCCCCCCGTGCCCCAGGACCCGGCCGGGCAGGTGCCGGCACGGCGGCTGTGGAGGTGCCATGCACTGCGGCAGAGCCCTGACCGGCCCGTGCCGAACCGGGTGCGGTCGTGGCCCGGCACCCTGTCGACTCCCCGCCGCCGCACGAACGCGGATGCCGGGCGGGAGCCGGCCGGGCGCTCCACTGCCGGCGGTCCGTCAGCAGAGGCGCTGCCGCTCCCCCGTGGTGGCGGCGCGCTTGATCGCGTCGAGTACCCGGTGCGTGCGGACTGCGGTGCCGAAGTCCGGCTCGACCGGCCGGCCCGTGCGGATGGCGCGGGCCAGGTCCGCGTACACCTGGCGCACGTTGCGCACCGCGACCGGGGTGTCGGGCAGCGTCGGCCGGGTCGACTCCGGCACCGGCACCGACTCCGGCACCGGCACCGGGCGTGGCTCACCGGGGCCCTGGGAGAAGGTGAGGGTGAAGTCCGGGCCGACCAGCGAGTCGTCCGTGGCACGCAGTACCAGCCGTCCCGCGCGTCCGTGGACCTCGATCCGGAAGCCGTCGCCGCGCGGGCCGCCCGTCATGAGGTGCACCGATGCGGCCGCGCCCGACTCCAGCAGTCCCGTCACCGCGATCTGGTCCGGCGAACTCACGTCGATCTCCTCGCCGGTCTCCACCAGCGTGATGCGGCGGATACGGGTCGCGAGTGTCGCCGACAGCTCGGTGAAGTCGCCCACGGCGAAGCGGAACATGTCCATCGCGTGACCGCCGACGACGGCCAGGTGGTTGACCCCCTTGGTGTGGTCGAACAGCGCCGCGTACCGCTGCGGCCACACCTCCTCGGTCGACAGGGAGTAGCTGAGCGAGGCGGACAGCACTTCGCCGATCCGGCCGTCCGTGATCAGGTCGCGCAGCCGGCGGACGGCCGGGTGGTGCCGGCTCTGCAGTCCCACCGCATGCTGGATGCCGGCCGTCTCGGCCCGGGTCCGGAAGCGTTCGGCCGCCTCGACGGTCAGTGCGAGCGGCCACTCGCAGTAGACGTGCTTGCCCGCCCTGATCGCGCCGTCCACGAGGCCGTCGCGCCGGGGCAGTTGGACGGCGATGGTGACCAGGTCGACGTCCGGGTGTGCCATCAGCGCGTAGGCGTCCTCGAAAGCGTGCTCGGCGCCCCAGGCGGCGGCTGCCGCCCGCGTCGATTCGCGGCTGGTGCCGGCGACCGCGGTGATCCGGTACTCGTCCAGCGCCGACAGTGCGGGCAGGTGGACTCCCCGCGCCCAGCCGCGCTCGGCGTGGGCGCCGACCACCCCTACCCGGATCTTCTGCGTCATGTTGAACTCCCTTTCGTCCGTTGCTTGTTCTGCTTGTTCATGGGCGGCCGGTGCCAGGCGGTCGCGGTGCCAGGCGGTCGCGGCTGCTGGACGGGCGCGGCGCCAGGCGGGCGCGGTGCCAGGCGGTCGCGGCCGCGGTGGCCTTCGCGGGTGCGTCCCCGAGCACGAGGAACGTCGCGGCCCGGCCGGGCGTCGCGCAGAGGGCGGCGAGTGCCAGTCCGCGCGAGCCGGTCCGGCCGGGGTCTGAGGGGTTCACGGCTCTCTTCTTCGTGCACGGGGCGTTCCGGGTGTTCCGGGGTGTTCCGGGGGCGCAGGCGCACGTCGGCCGGCCAGGTGCACGCCTTGTTACAGAGGCCATGATCTGTAACCATGCAGCAGCGCGGAAGGAGGCACTTTCATGTCCCAGCGGAACATCGATGTGACATCCCAGGTCAGCGCGGTACCGGAGTGCGAATCCCCTGCCGCGCAGGACGCCTGTTCGGTTCTGGAGGTACTCGGACGGGTGAGCGGGAAGTGGAGTATCGGCATCCTGCTGGTCACCACGCAGGGGCCCGCCCGCTTCACGGAGCTGGAGCGCCAGGTGAAGGGCATCAGCCGGCGGATGCTGACGCTGACCCTGCGCACCCTCGAACGGGACGGCCTGGTGACCCGCACCGTGTATCCGACCGTGCCGCCGAAGGTCGAGTACACGGCGACCCCGATGGCCCGCGAGCTCTACGACTCCCTGCTGACGCTGACCGGTTGGGCCGAGCGTCACCTGCCCGAGATCGACCGCGCCCGCGCCGCGTACGACGAGGGCTGGGCCGGGAAGGCGCCCGACCGCACTCCGGCCCCGGCCAGCTGAGGACCAGGCCCCCTCTCCGCCCCCGGGGTGGGTCGCGGACGGGTGCCTTCCCGGCCGGACGGCCTTCGGGGGAAGCTCCGCGGCGGCGGCCGGCCGTGCGGTGAGGATCCCCGGCCGTTCCACTACCGTGAGTCGCAGACCCGTACCTCTACGTAAGGACTGCTGATGCCGTACTCACCGCTGCTGGTCAAGCCCATGCGGGAGGAGCTGACCCAGATCGGCTTCACCGAGTTGCTGAGCGCCGACGACGTCGACCGGGCGATGCAGGACGCCGGGACGGGAATGACCCTGGTCGTCTTCAACTACGTGGACGGCTGCTCGGCCGGCATGGCCCGCCCCGGGGTCCGCCTCGCCCTGGAGAACGGTTCCAAGCGCCCCGACCGGCTGCTCACCGTCTTCGCCGAGCAGGACCTCGAAGCCACCGCCCGGATGCGCTCCCAGTTCCCGGACATCCCGCCCTCCCAGCCCTCCATCGCGCTCTTCCAGGACGGCGAGCTCGTCCACTTCGTCCCCCGCCACCGCATCGAGGGCCGCGACGCCCAAGCCCTGGCCGAGGACCTGAAGGCCGCCTTCGACGAGTTCGGCCGGTAGCCCGGCCCCGTCCGCACACCCCGGCCAGGAACCCGGACGAAGGCGCCCCGGGCCGGAAGCAGAGCCCGAGAGGCCGCACGCGCGGGCGCGGCGGCCCCGGGCCGGCCACCCGGCACGCGCTTCAGGCCGTCCTCGTACGGGCCCCGCTCCCCCGGGCGGCGGCTCACGCGCTCGGCCCGCCGCCGGGCACCCCGCTGCCGCCGCGCGGGCCCGCCCCGCTTCCCGCCCGGCCGGGCGCGGAGGGCAGATCCCCTCCCCCGTGCGGGAGTCCGCCGCCCGGCGCGGCCCATCCCGCAGCCGGCGGCCCGGCGGCGGCGCGAGGGGGCCGGCCCGGGACGGAGGATCCGGCGCGGGACGGAGGATCCGGTACGGGACGGAGGATCCGGTACGGGACGGAGGATCCGGTACGGGACGGAGGATCCGGCGCGGGACGGAGGATCCGGTACGGGACGGAGGATCCGGCGCGGGACGCGCCGGCGGTGACGGCCGGGGCGGCTGTCCGTGCGCGGTTGTCTATGCGCCGTCCGAACGGGGCGCGGCGGCGGTGCCCGGGGTCGTTCCAATCCTGCTGTAGAGGACCTCGCGGCCCTGGTCCGCGGCGCGGATGAGCCCTTCGCTGACGAAGTCGAGGAAGCGGGCGGCGTTCTCCAGGCGGGCGGCGGCCGGGGTGCCGTGGCCGAGGATGCCGACGCCCTGCCGTGCGGTCTCGATGAACTGGTCGTTGGCCCGGGCGCTGCGGATCATCGACTGGTACCAGAGGTCGTCGTCGACGATGTAGCGCTCGCGGCGGCGCTCGTCGCGTTCCCGGCGGACGAGGGCCAGGCCCTCGAGGAAGGTGATCGCCTTGGAGACGGACGCCGGGCTGACCTGGAGGCGCTCGGCGAGTTCGGAGGCGGTGAGGCTGCCGGCGTCGGTGGTGTAGAGGCAGCCCAGCACCCGGGCCATCATCTTGGGCAGGCCCGAGGTCATGAAGACGGTGGTGAGGGTCTCCTGGTAGTCGCGCACGGCCTCGGCGTCGCGCCCGTAGGGCTGCGGGAGTGCCTGCGGTCCCCGGGGCGCGGCCTGTCCGCGCCGGTGGGTGCGCTGCTGGGTGGCGCGGTGGGCCAGGTCGGCGCGGTAGCCGGTGGGGCCGCCGTTGCGCGTCACCTCTCGCGTGACCGTGGAGGTCGGACGGTCGAGACGGCGGGCGATCTCGGCGTAGGCCAGGCCGTCGGCCAGCCCCAGTGCGATCTGCTGGCGTTCCTGCTGGGTGAGCCTGCCTCCCGGCATCACGGCCCCTTTCCTGCCCCACGGGTGCCCCGTGGGTGCTGCTCGGTGTTTGTCCCGACGCCCCCACCATAGCGTTCATTCTCAATTCATTGCAACGGTCGACCGTTCCATCGTTGCGTTAAACGAGAGGACGTTGCAATGATTGCTGCGCTTCCACCTGCACAAATGCTGCTCTCAAGCAAAGACATCGTTGCCGCTTCCTTGAAAGCAACGTAGTGTTTCCAATGTTCGGAAACACCGAGCCGCACGCGCAGAGGGAGAGCACGATGCAGAAGTTCGACACCCCCGCCCCGATCTCCGCCGTCCTGGACATCCCCGCGGGACGCGTCCGGTTCATCGCCGCGGACCGGGCCGACACCGCGGTCGAGGTCCTGCCCGCGGACGCCACGAAGGGCCGCGACGTGAAGGCGGCGGAGCAGACCACGGTCGCGTACGCCGGCGGAGTCCTGCGGATCGCGAACCCGGTGAGGAACCAGTACCCCGGCCCCGGCGGATCCGTCGAGGTGACGGTCGAGCTGCCCGCCGGCTCCCGCATCGAGGCCAGGGCGGCCGCCGCCGAACTCCGGACCACCGGCCGCCTCGGCGACGTCGCCTTCGAAGGCGCCTACCGCCGGATCGAGCTGGACGAGGCCGCGAGCCTGCGCCTGACCGCGGTCGACGGCGACGTCGAGGTCGGCCGGCTGGGCGGGGCCGCGGAGATCAGCACCGCAAGGGGCGACATCCGGATCGCCGAGGCCACGGGCGGCACGGTCCGGCTCAGCACCCGGTCCGGCGACATCACGGTCGGCGCCGCCCGCGGCGTCTTTGCCCGCCTGGACGCCGGCACCGCCCACGGCCGGATCCACAACGCGCTCAGGAACACCGACGGCGCCGCCGCCGGCCTCGACATCCACGCGACCACCGCCCACGGCGACATCACCGCCCGCAGCCTCTGACCCGCTCCCTCCCCAGCAGCACCCCTCGTCACCGCCCCGGGCAGCCACGCCCCCACCGCGGCAGCCGGCCGCTCAACCCGCCAAGGAGCACAGCCATGTCCCCCAACCTCACCGGGCAGGACCGCCCGGAACTGCAGAAGGCCATCGAGGAGATCGTCGGTTCCGGTTTCGCCGGGGTGCAGCTGCGCGTGAACGACGAGCGGGGCGAGTGGGTCGGCAGCGCCGGGGTGCGCAGGCTGGGCGAGAGCGCCAGGCCGCCGGCCGACGGACGGTTCCGGATCGGCAGCACCACCAAGACCTTCACCGCGACCGTGGTGCTGCAACTGGTGGCCGAGGGCAGGATCGGGCTCGACAGCCCGGTGGACGACCACCTGCCCCGGTTCGGGCTCGACCGGCGGATCACGGTGCGGATGCTGCTGCAGCACACCAGCGGACTGTTCAACCACACCGGCGAGTACTACGACGACGGGACGGTCGCGCCGGGAATCCCCTGGCAGGGCCAGGAGTACGTGGACAACCAGTTCCACACCTACCGGCCGGAGGAACTGGTACGGCTGGCACTGTCCAAGCCCGCGCGGTTCGAGCCGGGGACGGACTGGAGCTACTCCAACACCAACTACGTGCTGGCCAAGTTGCTGGTCGAGGAGGTCACCGGCCGCTCGTTGGCCCAGGAGATGCGGCGGCTGATCCTGCAGCCGCTGGGACTGTCGGGCACCGTGGCGCCGGGCACCTCCCCGGAGATCCCCGAGCCGCACGCCCACGGCTACTACCGGTACGAGCACGCCGGCCGGTGGAAGGTGGTCGACGTCACCCGCTTCAACGTCTCCTGGATCTCCGCCGCCGGTGACATGATCTCGACCACCGCGGACCTCCACACGTTCTTCTCCGCGCTGATGAGCGGCAAGCTCCTGCCGGACCCGCTGCTGGCCCAGATGCGCACGCCGCACCCCGAACTCGGCTACGGCCTGGGGCTGTTCGCACAGGAGACGGACCGCGGCACCATCTTCCACCACAACGGCGGCTTCTTCGGCTGGGCGGCACTGATGTACAGCACGCCCGACGGCAGGAGGACCCTGACCGCCTCGCTGACCACCGGGGACGCCGAACTCGACTTCGCCGCCACGGCCGAGGCGTTCCAAAAGGCGCAGCAACGGCTCGTCAGGGAGGTGTTCTGCAGCGGGCAGGGCCAGCCGGCCCGCGAGACGGCCGGGCCGGTTCACTGACCCGCCGGGACGGGTGCACCGGCGGCCCCCGCTCCGGGGTTGCCGCACGGTTGGGGTGGCGGCCGTCACCGGCGCGCGGGTGCCGCGTTTGCGGACCGCCCGTCACGGGTCGCGGCGGGGATTGGGCGTCCCGCCTTCCGGTGGACGGCTCCGGGACGGGAGCGTGGCCGGGCCGTCTTGTCCCGAATGCTCCGGTCCGGATCCGGGGCGGTGAGCCGTGGCGACCGGATCCGTCGAGGCGCCGGGGCGCCGGAAGTCTCGGGGCAGCCGGCGGGCAGAGGCCGCGAGCCGGTCGGCGAGCGCGCCGACGAGGTCTCGGAGTTCGTCCGGTCGCTCGATGACGAACGGCCGGTCGAGCGAGGCGAGGACAGGAGGCAGCCAGTCGAGCCGCTCAGCTCTCAGTTCGACGTGGAGCCAACGCTCGGTGTGCGGATCTGCGCCTTCCGCGGGCTCCTGCACGCTCGCGACGCCGGCGGGCAGCCGGGCGCGGACCTGTTCGACCGTCCCGTGGATCCGCAGGGTCACTTCGTGCCGGTACGCGGCCTTGGCAAGCCCTGACAGGACGCGCTGCGCCGGATCGAGTGCGGCGGGCGGCTCGAACGAGCCCGGCAGCGTCCTCGCGTCCGCGATGCGATCGAGCCGGAACGTGCGGTCCTGGCCGATCCCGGGATCGGTGCCCGTGACGTACCACCGGCCCGTATGGGTGACGATCCCGTACGGGTGCAGCGTGCGTTCGCTTCGCCGGCCGTCTCGGGTGGTGTACCTGATCGAGACCGGGCGGCGATGGCGCACCGCGTCGGCGACGGCGAGCAGGACCCCCGTCTGCGGGGTGGCCGACTCGCCGGGCGGAGCCGTGAAGGCGAGGGATTCCATGACGGCGTCGAGCCGACGGGCCAGACGTTCGGGCAGCGCCCGGCGGATCTTGGCCGCCGCCGTCTCGCCCGCGGTCTCGGCCGCCGTCAGCAGCCCCGTCCTGCGGCCGGCGACGAGGCCGAGCAGCACGGCGAGCGCCTCGTCGTCGTTGAGCATGAGCGGAGGCAGACGGTACCCGGGGGCGAGCCGGTACCCGCCGTAGCGGCCACGGACCGCCTCGACGGGGATGTCGAGATCGACCAGATGGTCCACGTACCGCCGCACGGTGCGCCCGTCGACGCCGAGCCGGTCGGCGAGTTCGGCCACTGTTCTGATGCCGCCCGACTGCAGGAGTTCCAGAAGGGTGAGCACACGGCTGGTAGGTCGGGCCATGTCCACGAGCCTAACGTTGATACCGGACCGATTCTGTCCACTATCTGCTCTACCGTTCGAGGTGCAACGGCTTCACCAACCAAAGGAGAGCACCGTGGACTTCGTTTCGACCCGGATCATCACAGGCGATGTCGCGCGCCTCGTCGACTTCTACGAGCGGGCCACCGGAGTACGGGCGGACTGGTCCACCGAGGACTTCGCCGAACTGCGGACCGCCGGCGCGACCCTCGCGATCGGCAGCACCCGCACCGTGGCACTGTTCGCGCCCGGCTCCGCCCGTCCGGCCGACAACAACACCGTGATCATCGAGTTCCTCGTCGCCGACGTGGACGGCGTGTACCGGAACCTGGCCGATTCCGTCGCCGTCGCCGACTTCGTGGCCGGGCCCACCACGATGCCCTGGGGCAACCGCTCCCTCCTGCTCCGCGACCCCGACGGCAACCTCGTCAACTTCTTCACCCCCGTCACGCCGACAGCCATCGAGAAGTTCACCCGCTGACGACAACACGGCCACCCCGGACCTGCCACACCGACAGCCGCCAAGAAGCCCACCCGCCGACGACAACACAGCCACCCGGACCCGTCACGCCGACAGCCGCGCGGGCAGCCCCGGGTCGGGCCCGTGGCGCTCCGCGTCCCACGGGCCCCCACGAGAGGCCGTCGGCCGGGATCCCGGCGAACGGCCTTTCGTGGGGGTGCCGGGGTGGACGTGTGGGGGCGGAGCTGCAGGCCTCCGGTTTCCTTCTGCCCTGCCCGACGAGCGGCGGCCGGCGGCCGGTGCTGCTGCCGCCGCTGGTCGGGCGTTCCCCCGGGCGGTTTCTACCGGGTGACCGGCGGGCTCATCCGGACCTCGTCGCCGCAGATGGTGATCTCGGTCGGCTTGCCGTGCTGGTCCGTCACCGGGACCCGGGCTTCGGTGCTGTCACCCGGCGCGGTCACATCGGCGGTTCCGGCGGTGACCGAGCAGTTGCCGCTGTCCGGTCCCTTGCCGTTCAGTTCAGAGTAGCGCAGGGCGATCACCGCTTTCCTGCCCGCGCCCAGCGTCACCGGAGCGGGGCTGCCCTTCCCGACCCCGAGGGCCTGCGGTCCCTTGCCCACGTGGAACTCGAGCTTCGGGTAACCGGCCAGGGTACAGCTGCCGGAGCCGGAGTTGACGGCGATGAGTTCGGCGTTCGCCGGGTCCTTCGTGTCGGTGCCCGCGTCGGTGAGGCGGGTGAGTGTCCACTTCAGGTTCTGCGTGCGGCACTTGGCGGCCTGCGGGCCGCCGGAGTCCGTCGGCGTCGTGGCCTGGGCGGAGACCGGAGCCGTGGCCCCGGCCGGTGCGGCGGACCGGCCCGCGACCGGTGCGGCGGACACCGGCGCGGCCTCGCCGGCCTTCGGCGGGCCGGCCGTGGAGCCGGAGCTGGAGCTGCAGGCCGTCAGGCCGAGCCCGGCCAGCAGCGCGGATACGGAAACGGTCAGCAGTAGACGCGAGCGCATGGATCCCCCCGGATCGTCAGGACAGCCGTCGGGCCAATTCCGCACGGTCGGCTGTGTGTTCTCGGGAGTGGAGACACCGGGAGGGCCCGGCCGGTTGCGTCCGGATGAGATTTTCCTGAGGAACTGTTGTGTCCGGGCGTGATCACCGCGTTCGTGCTGGTCAGGCGCGGGAGCGGTGACTTGGTGGGAGTCGTGTCCTGCCGGTGCCGGCGGCATTACCGGATCCGGTGGGCCAGGAGGTCACACGCAGGAGCGGCCGGACCGGGGCTCCCCCACCGCGACCGCGACAGTGTGCGACTGCGGCAACGGGGCCTGCTGGAGCACTCGTTGGCGTGGCCGTCCTTCGGGGTTCGCCGGTCCGTCCTCGGTGCGCGGCGGCACTCGCGGGGGTGTTCGCGGGGGTGTCCGCCTTCGTCCGGTCCGGGTTTCCTCGCTGGATCCTGCGCACCGCCGCCCCTGGCCCGTGGGGGCCTGGGGCGGCGGTGCCGGATGGGCCGGGGCTGGGGTTACGGCAGGAGCGGGAAGAGGACCAGGCTCAGGGGTGCCGTGACGGAGGAGGCGTTGTAGCAGGGGGTGCCGGTGAAGGATGCCGTGTAGCTGGTGGCGGTGATCACGGTGCTGGGGACGGTGAGTTGCGAGGGTGCGAGTGTGGCGACGCCGGAGACGTCGGTCGTCGCGCTGCCCAGCGTGACCGGGCCGTCGGCCGTGTTGGCGCGGAAGGTGACGGTCTGGCCGGCGACGGGGGTTGCGCCGGCGGTGGTCTTGAGCGTGGCGCTCATCGCGGGGATGACGAAGGTGTCGTTGACCCGCAGCCGGACCTGTGCCGGCCCGGCCGTCAGGGTCGTGTTCGCCTGGTTGACGGTGACGGCGAGCGTTCCGGTGGAGCCGGTGAAGCAGGTGTTGCCGCTGTAGGTGGCGGTGACGGTGCCGGACTGGAGTGCGCTGGTGGTGATGCAGGCATTGCCGGTGCCCGGGGGCTCGGCGATGCCGGCAGAGAGCCTCGCGCGTGATGGCCGAAAAAGAGTGCGCGGGGCTGCGTACACGCCTCCTGACGCCAGGTCACACTCCCGCGAGGTGCTCCGCCGGCGTCGCTCCCCGCACCGAGGCGCGAGCGAATCGCCGGCGCCGGCGCCACGGCATGCCGTCACCGGGGCAGCCGACGCGTCGATGCCGTTGCTTCGGCCCGGCGCCCCGGTCGCGGCGGCCCGGGCCGGCGGCAGCTTCTAGAATCTGCGGCATGGCAACACGACTCGTGCAGATCAATATGAAGGCGCTCGACGACTCCGTGCTCGGCCGGTTCTGGGCGGAGGCACTCGGCTGGGGTGTCGACAGCGAGGGACCCGGCGTGACCAACCTCGAACCCGTGGGCTTCGCCTACCCCGACCCCGTGGCCGTCTGCATCGACATCATCGCCCGCCCGGAACCCAAAACGGTGAAGAACCGGGTGCACCTCGATCTGGCCACCACCTCGACCGCCCATCAGGCGGAGCTGGTCGCGCGCCTGAAGGACCTCGGCGCGACACTCGCCGACGTGGGTCAGGGCGACGTCCCCTGGACGGTCATGGCCGACCCGGAGGGCAACGAGTTCTGCGTCCTGGAGCCCCGCCCGATCTACCAGGGCACCGGGCCGATCGCCGCGGTGGTGGTCGACTGCACCGACCCACGAGGGATGGCCCGGTTCTGGGGCGAGGCGATGGACTGGACGCTGCACGAGGTCACCGACGACCACGCGACCATGCGCTCCGCCAAAGGCGTCGGCCCCTACCTGGAGTTCCTCCGCACCCCCGACACCAAGAGCGGGTGGAACCGCGTCCACCTCGACGTCCGCCCCTACCCCGGTGACGACCTGACAGCCGAGGAAGCCCGGCTGCGCGCCCTGGGCGCCACCGACCCCGGTATCGACCAGTCCGCCATCTCCTGGACGGTTCTGGCCGACCCGGAAGGCAACGAGTTCTGCCTCCTCACCCCTTGCTGACCCCGGGCAACGGCTCAGGCCGGTCCCGGGTCAGCGGCGCAGACCGCACGCGTCGGCACAGGCCGCCGCGGACGGGGATGGTGTCCCCGGTGATCCAGCGCGCGTCATCGGACGCCGGGAAGGCCACGAGCAAGCCGTAGTCGTCGGCGGTGCCCGTACGACCCCCACGCACGCCCGACGGAAGGGCGCTCCGCCCGCCGTCCGGCCGGGCGGAGCGAAGCGGGCGCGGCACCGCCGACCGGCAATGGCCGCTCTCCGGCCGGCCGGCGCGGACGACTTGGGCAGGTCACCGGATTTCCGGGGAATTCGGGGCTGCCCGGCTGCGGATTTCTCCGTACGATGACTTGCATGAACGCCGTCGTATTCCTCATGGCTCTCGGCGCCACCTGCCGCATAACGCGGTTCGTCAGCAAGGACACTCTGGCCGCAGGTTTTCGTTCATGGACCGCCGATCGTTTCGGCGACGACTCCAGACCCGCCTATCTGGTCTCCTGCGGCTGGTGCACCAGCATCTGGGTGGCCGCGGTGGTGACACCCACGGCGTTCCTGGCCGGCGACACACTCGGATTCAGGATCACCGCCACCGCCCTGACCCTCTCCTACGTGGCCGGCGTAGCCTCCAGCCACCTGGACTGACGCATCCGCTCCGGCGCGAACCGAGAAACCCGAAGCGGCCCGGAACGGTTCAGCACACGCACCCGACCGATGAATGTGACTATTCCTTGGTGCCGCGTAGACGCACCCGGCCAAGGGAATATCCCGGATCGAAGTGCGTCCGGATCAAGGATCTCTGCATCCGGGCTGCGCGCGGCATCTCCAGCGATCTCGCACCGACACGGAATGTTCGTGCACATTATTCGTCCCGGCCCGGGTTTCTTCCCCCTCATCGCCACCGGCGCGCCCGCGACCCGCCATTGCCGTGCCGTGCCATGACGGGAGGAAGGCGGGGGCGGCCACGGGCCCGGGCATCCGCACGGTACGGCTGCGGCCGAAGTCGTCCGGCTTCGGCGTCATCAGGCGAAGGAACTGTCATGGGATGCACCTGCGGGGCCACTCCCCGTCCACCCGTCACCGTCTACCGGCTGACCCTGCCCAACGGTTCAACCCGTCAGTACACCACCCGGCAGGAGGCCGAGGCTGCCAACAAACGGGCGGGCGGAGACGGCACCATCACCGTCGAACACCCGTAACGGGCACTGTCCGGAAAAGCCCGGGACAAGGTGCGGGTGGCCGAGGGACCGACTCGTCGCGGCGGCCGGCCGGGCCGCGGGCCCCCGCCGCATTCGGTCAGGGGCCGTCGTGCGTTCAGCTGCCGGCGGCCGGGTGATCAGGCGGACCCGGTGCCGAGCGCACGGGCGAGCCGGTCGCCCTGCTCGCGGGTGATGCCCCGGGCCACGGGCGCACCGAACCGCGGGCTCGCCGGGGCGTCGCACTGGAGGATGCCGGCAGCGCGGCGCTCACCGCCCTGGGCGGCTGCCCGCGGCCTGCGGGGCCGGCGTCGCCTCCACCGCCCGGGCGCCGGCCGTGCCGGCACCGTCCAGTGGGCCGCCTCCCAGATGGGACGGTCCAGCAGGAACCGCGCCGCGCGCACCGCCTCCGCGGCCGGGACGCCGGCCGAAACCAGCGCTGCGCCGATCACTTCGGCCGCACGGGCCGGCACGGTCGCATCACCGAGCGCGGGCAGCAGGAGCAGCAGCCGGGCGTGCGGGTCGTGGACGCCCGGGGCCGCAGGGTCGGGGGTGTCCGCGATGTGCCTCAGTTCCCGCCACGACAGGCCGGGGCCTTGCTGGTCCTCGTGGGTGCCGGCGCGGGGCGCGGCGTACCGGGTGATGTGTGCGAGGTGGGCGGGCCGGTCCCAGTCGGGATGGCTGACGGAGTACTCCGTGCCCCAGTCGGTGGGGAGTTCACAGCTCGTCACCCACGCGCTGTGTCCGTCGCCGAACGGCATCCGGAACCGGCACACGTCGTTCAGGTACAGCTCCCAGGCCGCATCGGCGCCGGTGGTGTCCGTGCCGAACCACTGCGATACGAGATGGCCGTCCGGGGCGTCCAGCGCCCACATCCGCACCAGGTAGGCGGCCCAGAAGGCGGGCCGGGAGAGCAGCCCCTCCTCGGGGAGGGGCGGGTCGTCGCATCCGTCGGTCAGCACCCGCCAAGCCTGCCAGTACCCGCTGACACCCCTCCATGCTCCCCCGGCCGCCGGAGCGAGTGATGTCGGCACCGGCGCGGGCGCGGGCAGTGTGGCGGAGCCCGCAGGCGCAGGCAGCGTGGCGGAGCCAGCGGGGCGCCGGGAAGGCCGTGATGTCGCCGAAGCCGTCGTCGTGGCCGGGCCGGACCGCCGTACGGGTGTCCTCGGTCTGCCGGGTGTCGCCGCCGGTGGCCTCGCCGTCGCCGGCGCCGGGTTCCTGGACAGCGCCGGAGCACCCGGCCCGTGGCGGGCGGGTTCCCCCGTCCCGCCGGACGGGCCGGGCGTCACACGGCCGGCCGTGCGGGAACCGGCCTGTCGATGGAGTGGAGTTCCAGGTACCGGTCGGCCATCAGCACGTAGACGTCTTCGAGCTGTTCGCCGTTCGCGCGGCACCAGCGGACGATGGCCCGGCGCAGCACGGCGCGCCGGTCCGGGCCCCGTTTGATGCCCGACCGCAGTTCACTGCGTGCCTGCCGGTGGGCTTCCTCGATGTGTTCGGCCGGGACGATGGCGTGGTCGAGGGCGAGGTCGAGGGCGTACTCGTAGGGGTAGCGCGCGGGCACGAACGGCGGGCCGGGCAGCTTGGCGATGGCTTCGGCGATGCTGGTCACACATCAACCGTGGCATGTCCTGGCGGTGTTGGCATGCCGCAACCGCCGCTTCGGCCCTTCCCTGGCCGAAGCGGTGACCGGGCGCCGCCGCCGGTCGGGCGGCGGCTGCGCGCGGCGGGGCGGTCTGGTGCCGGATCCGTCGTTCCTGTTCCTGTTCGGGGTGCGTCCGCCCCCCTTTCGTGTCCCGGGGTGCGGCCGGGCGAGTCGGCGGGGCCGGGTCGTGAGCGTGAGCGGCGGCCGGGGCGGCTCGTCGCGGGCACACGGCCACGGCCCGTGCCGGGGCCGCCTGCGGGGAAGTCGTCCCGCCACGGCGTCACAAGGAGGCCGCGGCGGGCTCGTCAGTGCTCTCGGCCCTTCTTCCGCCAGGCCTCGGTGAACAGGGCCGGCAGTGGCAGGGCGGGCACCAGCGCCGTGTGGGCGGCGAAGGCGCGCTCGGCGGCGTACGGCAGCAGGGCGAGCTTGGATGTCTCCAGCGGGAGCCGGGGTGCCTTGAGCTCCGTCCAGGCTCCGGGGACGAAGAGCTGCCGTCCGGCCCGCGCGCGGGTGGCCCGCACCGCCAGGCCGCCCGCTTCCAGGCTCTCCCCGGCTTTCCTCAGCTGCGCGGTGGACCAGCCCGTCCACTGCTTCACCCGGCGGTCGGTCGGGTCAGGCAGGGCCAGCAGCATCAGGTGGAGCGCCGCCGCGTCTGCGGGCAGTGCGCAGGCCTCGGCGCACTCGGCCACCAGCTCGGGCACGCTGCGGCGCGGGTCCTGCTCCCAGCCGGGGGTGCGGGCACTGTCCTGCGCGAGGTGGGCGGCCAGTTCGGTCAGGCCGCCGGAGAGCAGCAGCCGCAGGTCGGCCGGTGCGGGCAGGCCCGAGCCGGCCGGCTGCCAGTGCGAGGGCAGCAGGGTGTCGAAGTACTCCTCCAGCGCGTGCAGTGCCGGGTCGTCGGGACCGTTCAGGGCGTCCGGGCGGACCAGTACGTGCCACCGGCCCAGGTCCTCGTCGTCGACGACCCGCACGCCTGCCAGGCCGGCCAGCGGCAGCGGGGACGGCGGCCTGCCGGCGGCCGCCTTGCGGTCCACCGAGAAGACCCGCCAGGGGCGGGCCGGATCCGCCGTCATGCGGGCGGCCGCCGCGCCGATGGCCGGGCGGAGCGGATGCCCGGCGGGCGTGCGGTAGGCCAGCCAGGCGACGGTGCGTGCGCAGGCGTAGGGCGGCGGCGCCCAGTCCGGTGTGCCCGGTGCCGCCAGCGCGGTGGCCAGCATCGCCAGTACCTGCTGGGGGCGCCTGCGCACTCCGTCCGGCAGCGCGTCGACCGCGGGTGCCGGGTGGTGCGGTGACCACTGGCCCTTCGGGAGGCGGAAGTCCCCCTGCGCCTGCGCCAGCAGCTCGTCGGGGACCGGAAGGGCGCCGTGGCGCTCCTGCCACCAGCGGATCGCGCGTTCCAGGTCGGGGCCGTGTGTCCACAGCCGTTCCGGTTGCTCGGGGATCAGCTGTTCCTGGAAGTCGGCTGCTATGCCATGGCCGAAGGCCTGGCGCAGCTCCTCCTCGCCGGGCGGCCGGACGTGATGGGGGCTTTGCACGGCCAGCAGCGCCTCGGCCTGGGCGGGTGTCAGGGCGAGCCGTCGTGCCAGCTCCCGGGGCAGGTCCGGGCGGCTCGGCAGCGGGCCCCGGGTGGCCTGCTGCTCGGCGTAGGCCAGGCACCACCGGCGCTCCAGCACCGGTTCGAGCAGGGACTCCTCCTGCAGGGTCGCGCCTGCGGCCCGCAGCGGCCCGCCGGGCGGGAAGGCTCCGGACGGCGTGTACTCCAGCAGCACCGAGTCCTGGCCCCAGCTGTCGCCGATCACCACCGCGACCGAGTCCGCGCCCCGGAAGAGATGGCCGTGCGGGATCCGGTAACGGCCGTGGGGCGGTGATGTCCTGACGGTTCGCCAGCGGCCGGTGCCCTGCTCAGTGACGAACGGGTACTCGGCGTACTCGGCCACCAGCGCCGCGGCCTTGGCATCCCCGCGCAGGACCGCCGCGTACAGGTCGCGCCGGACGGAACCGAAGGATGCCCGGGCGTCGCGCAGCACCGCGCTGGGGCGGTCGAGGTCCCCGCCCCACAGCGGGCCGTCGAGGGCCGCCCGCAGCTGCAGGCCGATGCGCACGCGCCCGGGCCCGTCCGGCCCGAAGCCCGCCGGTGTGCTGCCCGTCGGTGCGCTGCCCGACGGTGTGCCGTCATCACCGTCGTTGCCGTCGGCGCCGGTGCCGGTGTCGCGGCCGGCGCCGAGCAGGGCGGTCACGTGGGCCAGCCCGTCCCGGCAGTTCGCGGCGAGCTGCACCAGCCGGCCGAACTCGCCGCCGACCGGCCCCTGGTCCAGCAGCTTGCCGATCCGCCCGCGGAGATGGGGCCCGACGCCTTCCTTCGGGATCCAGTCCGACTCCAGGCTGCGCAGCAGCAGCTCCGCTCCCGGCCGGTCGAGCGGGGTGCCGGGGGCGGCGGCCCCGGCTGCCGCGAGCAGCAGGGCCGCCGGGTCCACCGCGGCCAGCAGGTCCGCCCGCCGCCGGTCGGCCAGCAGCCCGGTCGCGGCTCCGATGTGCATGAACCGGCCCAGCAGCAGGCCGAGGCCGTCCAGGTCCAGCGAGGGCAGCCGGTCGAGTTCCTCGTCGCACCACTCGGCCAGCACCCGGCGGCCCGTCGCCGTGCCGAGCAGTACGTGCGGTGTGGTCCAGCCCTTGGGACTGTGCGGCTGATACCAGGCGTTGTCCGCGGCGCCGCCGTTGGTCAGCTCGAACTCGGCGCGCAGCAGGGCGCGGATCTCCCGGTCGAAGCGCGGGTCGGCGGTGACCGCGCGCAGTTCGGTGCGCGGGCCGACGTGGATCGAGTGCGGGTACGGGTCGCCCAGCAGCGGCGGCGGGTCGTTCACGGGGACGTCGGCGGCGAGCAACACGTCGGCGAGCCCGAGCCGGATGCCGACGGGATCGCGGTCGCCCCGCCCCTGGTACGGGAGGGTGATCGGCACCGCGTCGGCCGCAAGGCGCGGGCCGAGCAGTTCGGCCAGCTCGAGGAGCCGCTGGGCCGGCCGGTATCCGCGGTCGGCCTCGACCGCCCGCTGGAACCACTCGGCCGGTGCGCCTGCCGGCAGGCCCGCGGGTCCGGCGGGAGCGGTCAGCAGCTCCAGCGCGCCCGTCCGCTCCAGGTACTCCAGACCGGCCGGCGAGTTCAGCACCCCGTGCGGCAGCACGGCGAGGACCTCGTGGGCCAGCCCCGGCCGTTCGGCCCGTATGCGGTCCCACAGGGGTGCTGCCATCACTTCGCGCCAGAACGGCACGGCGGAGGTGAAGTAGAGGCTACGGGCGGGCAGCAACCGGTGCACCACTTCGGCCAGTTCGAGCTCCGGGTCGAGGCCGGCGGCCCGGGCCGTGCGCCGGATGTCCTGGGCGAGCCGCGGATCGACGCCGTCGCGTTCGGCCCGGTCCGCGAGCAGGACCAGCGTCCGCCGGGCCGGCTCCGGCTCGGCGCCCTTGGCGGTGACCTCCCTGATCCGGGCCCGAAGTGCGGTGTCCGTCAGTGTGCCGGCCGCGTCGAACGCCGCGTAGCGGTCGGCCAGCCGGTCCTGGTCGCACCGCTCGGTGCGGCTGCGCGCGGCGTCCCGGGCCCGGGCGAAGTAGGCGACCGCGGTCGCGTTCTCGCGGTGTTCGAGGCAGCGGTCGGCCAGGCCGTCCAGGAAGCAGCGCAGCAGGGCGGGTTCGGCCTTGGCGAGTTCCCGGAAGACCGCGTCGAGATCGTGTTTCAGGTACCGCTGCCAGCCGGCCGTCTCCCGTTCGAAGCGTTCGACGAAGTGCAGCACCGCCTCCGCCTGGCCGGGGTGCTCGGCCAGCGCCGCCTCG
This sequence comes from Kitasatospora sp. NPDC056138, assembly GCF_042264695.1. Taxonomy (NCBI): domain Bacteria; kingdom Bacillati; phylum Actinomycetota; class Actinomycetes; order Kitasatosporales; family Streptomycetaceae; genus Kitasatospora; species Kitasatospora sp. NPDC056138. The sequence continues at coordinate 86,713 of NZ_JBHJVK010000034.1, forward strand.
GGGAACGGCATCGGTCCCGGGTCCGGCAGCGCGGTGTCGGCCGTGCCGGTGAGTTCCCACCCCTGGTGGGCCATCAGCCGGTCGCGGTGGCGGCCGGCGTCGGTGCCGGTGAGCAGTACCCGGACCTCGCCGGGAGGCAGTGCCGGGTGGACGTACGAACGGGCCACCAGGGTGCTGCCCTTGACGGTCGCGGCCCGGTCCGGGCCTCCGGCGGGCGGCGGTCCGGCGGCGGCCAGTGCGGCACGCCAGGCGCTGTCCGCCGACAGCACCGCGAGCAGCACCTCGTCGAGGGGGACCGCCTCGCGGACCATCCGCTCCACCTCGGCCTGGCAGGCCCGTCGGTGAGCCTGGACACCGTCGCGCAGGCTCAGCAGCCGGCTCATCCCCGGGTGCCCGGCCAGCACCGAAGGCGCCTTCTTCAGAGCCCGGCCGCGTGGATTGCGGTGGACGAGCTCGCCGTCCTCCAGCCGAGCGGTGTAGCCAGCGGCACTGATCTCCCAGCTCACAGCCATGTTCCCCTTGTGATCGTTCGACAGCGGAAGCCTAGAGGAGGCCACTGACTGCCCGTCTGCCAAGGACTCGACGGCCAAGATCACACGGGGCGTGCCCTGGGCTGCCCGCCGGAGCGCTCCGCGCGAGCGGCCGCTCGCCCCCCGGGGGGCGGGGCCCGGTGCCCGGCGCATCGCCCGCCCGGTGGGCCGTCCGACGCTTCGTCGGCCCGCCTGGCAACGGCCGCCCCCCGTCCGCGCGGATACGCTCACCGGGACGCCCGCGCATCCGCACCCGGCGGGGGAGCAAGCGCCGGAGCAGGGGCGAGGGGCCCGCGCTGTCACGCGCGGGCCTCCCGGCACCGCCACCCGGTGCCCGCGGCCGCCCGGCTCACCAGTGCCGCCCGGCTCACCGGTACCGGCCGGCCGGGGGTGGTCCCAGGTCTCCCCCGGGCCGGCGGGTGCAGCCATCGGCGCCGCCGGCGTACGTGCCGTCGAGCAGGCCGGCGTACGTGGCAGCGAGCGGTCCGCTGAGCGGGCGGGCAGGGCTTCGTGGTCGCGGGCCAGGCGGCACCGTTTGAGAGGCGCTGCCATCGTGCGGGTCGCTCTCACATCGCCGTTTGCCGGGCTGGTTCCGCGACGGCCGGGCACCGGCCGGGTGTGCTCGTTGGTGAACTGGCGGACGCCGGATGGCCGGTCGGGGCCGGTCGGCCCAAGTCACCGAGATGCAGGCCGCCGAGGAGCCACGAGGTGACGGGTCCTCATCGCTCACGTGCTGGCCTGTGGCCGACCGGTGCCGCAGGGCGACACCCCGGTGGTCGGTCAGTGACCGGGCAGCTCGAACCCGAGGGCGGCCAGGGCCTCCTCCGCGGCCTGCCGGTCCTGCTCGTAGCTGCCGCCGGAGATTCCCAGACCCCCGATGCACCGGCCGTTCTCGATGATCGGACAGCCGCCGCCGACGGCCATCAGACGAGGGTGGCCGGCCAGTGGCGCGACCCGCGGGTCGGCCACGTAGTCGTTCCACGTGTGGGTGGGGATGTGGAAGGAGGCCGCGGTCCAGGCCTTGTCTAGGGCGACCTCGGCAGCAAGGAAGGGCGCGTCGTCGGCCCGGTCGAACGCCTTCAGATGTCCGCCCTGGTCGGTGACGGCGACGGCCGCCGTGAATCCGATCCGGGCGGCGGCGGTGTGCACCGCCGCGATGAGCGCACCGGCGGCGGCCTGGGTGACCGAGGAGGCGGGGGACGACTTCTGGAGCGTGCAAGTGCTCATGAGGGTTCCTTAGTTGCTGTGCTCTGCGGTCGGGGCCGGGTCAGCGCAGCGGTGAGGCGGAGGTGGGGATCACGCGGGTGACGACGGACTTCTCGGGAACCAGCAGGCCGTGGACGGCCGGGCCGATCTCGTTCTTCCAGCGGTCGTGCTGATAGACGGCCGCGTACAGGGCCTCGCTCTGGCTCTCGTCCTCGAACCGGCGGATCCACACGTAGCCGTCCTCGTCCTGGGCGTCGACGAAGGAGGCGATCACGTCCATGCCGAGCGAGGCCTGGAACGGGATGACCACGTCCTCCATGTAGCGCACCCACTCCTCGCGGCGTCCGGGCCGGGCCTGGTAGCGGCGGATCTCGTAGTACACGGTGCTACTCCGAACTGGCTTAGGAGGGTGGTCAGTTGGCGACGGTGAGGACGAGCTTGCCGCGGGTGCGGCCGGCCTCGCCGCGGGCATGAGCGGCGCCGGCCTGCTCCAGCGGGAAGGTCTCCTCCACCTCCACCACGACCTCACCGGCGTCGATCAAGCCGGCGATCGTCGTCAGCGCGGCGCCGTCCGGCTCGACCAGGAACGGGGTGACCCGCACGCCGGCGGCCTCGGCGGCCGCGGCCAGCTCCGGGGAGACACCGGCCGGAACGGCGACCAGCAGGCCGCCGGGGCGCAGGACCTTCAGCGAGCGGGTGCCGGTCCGATCGTGGGCGTCGCCCACCAGGTCGATGACGACGTCGATGTCCTTGATGCCGTCCTCGAAGCGGGTGGTGGTGTAATCGACCGCCTCGTTCGCACCGATTTCCTTGAGCCAGGGGTGACGGGCGGCACTGGCGGTGGCGATCACGTGGGCGCCCAGATGCCGGGCGAACTGGACCGCGAGGTGGCCCACCCCGCCGGCGGCGGCGGTGATCAGCACCCGCTGCCCGGCCTGGACCCGGGCGGTGTCGACGACGGCCTGCCAGGCGGTCAGTGCCGCCAGCGGCACGGCGGCGGCGTGCACGTGGTCGACGGTGGCCGGCTTGCGGGCGAACTGCCGGGCCGGCGCGGTCACGTACTCGGCGTAGGCGTTCGCGACGCGCGGGAACCACGGCATGCCGTACACCTCGTCACCGGCCTTCAGCGTGGTCACACCGAAGCCGACCTCCTCCACCACACCCGACACGTCCCAGCCGAGGGTGAACGGCGGCTCACCCAGCAGGCCGGCCATGCCGGTGCCACCGCGGGTCTTCCAGTCCACCGGGTTGATCCCGGCGGCGTGCACCCGCACCAGCACCTCGGTCGGCAGCGGCACCGGCCGCGCCACCTGCTGGACCCGCAGCACCTCCGGACCGCCGAAGGTGTCCTGGACCACCGCGCGCATCGTGTTCGCAGACATGCGTCATCTCCTGAAACGACGTTCCCGGGAAGGCCGTTGGCGGCCTCCCCCTTGACGTCGACGACGCTATCCCCAGAGGTACAGTTACCTTCAAGGTCTTCTACTTCCCATCGGGAAGTGACCTGGTGAGGAGAGCGAGCATGACCACCACCTGCCCCAGCGGCCAGCACTCGCACCACGACGTATACGCCGCCCAGTGCCCCTGCCGCGCCCTGCTCGACCTGCTCGCCAACAAGTGGTCCGCCCTCGCCGTCGGCGCCCTCGAGGACGGACCCCAACGGTTCGGAGCGCTCCAGCGCCGGCTCCAAGGCGTCAGCCCCAAGGTCCTCACCCAGACCCTGCGCCGTCTGGAGGACTTCGGCCTCCTCGACCGCACCGTCTACCCCGCCGTCCCGCTCCACGTCGAGTACTCCCTCACCCCGCTCGGGACCAGTGCCGCGATCCCGCTCAACGCGCTCCGCGCATGGGTCGAGGACAACATCGACCACTCCTTCCCGTCCGGGCCGGCCGTGCGGTGAACACCCGCCCCCGGGGCGGACGGACCATCAGACCCCGGCGGCGCCACAGCGATGACGATCGGCGGCCGCACGGCGCCGCCAGTCGTCACCGGCCGCCGGTGCGTCGTACCACCAGTCCCCCGGAACCCGATGACGCCCCGGGACCACCCGGCCGGCACCCGGCACAGGCCGGCACGGCACCCGCAAGGGCCGGTGCTCCCCGTCGGGGAGCAC
>NZ_JBHJVK010000035.1:0-27624 GCF_042264695.1 Kitasatospora sp. NPDC056138
GTCACCCGCGCGTTTTTCGACCCCCCCACCTCCCAGGTCGTCGGGCGGGGGCCCTCCCCTCCGCACGCTTATTACACCCCCGGGCCCGAAGCCGCTCGCCCTGACTCGCCGGCGGACGCTCTTGGACGTCCAGTCCGCAGTGGTGGCATGAGGAGTCAAGTCGGTTACCGGAAAAGGATGTTGCCTGTCCGGCCGGAGCGGGGGGAGACTGCTTGCGAGCAGAGAGAGGGTGCGCCCGTGGCAGCAGCCGATCCGGAGCACGTCGCCTGGTTGACCGAGAGGCAGTTGGCCCGAGCCTGGCCGACCATCCGGGCGACCTGCCTGCACGCCACCGCGAATGCCAACGGAGTCCGCGACAACCTCCTTGTGTCGCACTCCACTTGGGGCGAGAGCAAGTGGCGCACGTACCACCCCGCGGACGTCGCCCGGGTAGCAGGGGCGATCGCCGACGGCACCGCGGAGCTCCAGCCGCACTGGCGGAACGACACCCCCGAGGCCAAGCTGCTCGATCGGCGCCTCCGCAGGAAGAACCTGCCCGGTGCCATCGGGTGCGCCCTGCTCGTCGCCGTCCCGTTGGCGATCACCGTCGTTCTCCTGGTCATCTCCTGGAACGGCTCCTGATCGTCCTCGCCCACCTGCCGGCACCGACCCGCACGGAGCCCGCCCGGTCGAGATCCGGTCCGCCGCCCTTCGCGAACAGCTCCGAGCGTGCCCGGGCGGGAGCAGCGGACAGCCCTCGCCGTCGGCCTTGGTGCCCAGGCGCTCCGCCTCCCTCAGCTCACGCCTCGCCCGGACCGGTACGCCCACCACCGGCATTCACCTGGAGCACGTCCGCCCGTCCGAGCAGTGGGGTGGGCTCCGGAAGCACGCGGGCCCGGAGGCCACCCCACCGGGTGCTCAGGCCTCCACGCCGTAGTACTGCGCCAGGAAGCCGGTCACGTCCGCCGCGTGCGGCAGCAGCTCCGGCAGCTGGGCGGCGAGGGCCGAGCGGGTGGCCTCGGCCAGTTCGGGCAGGCCGGTGGCGGCGCCCTTCACGTACGGGTCGAGGCGGCGGACGAGTTCGTAGTTGCTCTCCACGTCCAGTTGCCGCATGGCCTTCTCCAGCGGCGCCGCCCCGGCCGGCGGGACCTCGGGCAGCACCCGGCTGACGAAGGTGACCCGGTGCAGGACCCGCCAGCACGGCGGCTTGCGGTCCGACTGACGGGCCTGGCGCAGCGCCGCCGCGTTGGGGTCGCTCCCGTTCTCCAGCCAGCGCGGGTCGACCACCTTGTGGAAGAAGGCGTCGAAGTGCTCGCTGTCCTCGCCGAGGTAGAAGCTGAGGAACCGGTAGGCGTCCACCTTGCCGGGCACCTTGACCGGCTGTCCGTCCTGGTCGAAGACGGGCTTGCGGTCCTGGTCGTAGCGCTGCAGGTTGCTGCCGGGGGCGACCTGCACCGCCAGCCCGAACGAGCGGGTGGCCTCCTTGCCCCGGGCCCGGGTGGCGGTCATCCCGCCGCCGACCGAGGCGTCCAGCTGGGCGCCGATGCCGATCCCGGCGATCTGGAACGAGGTGCCGATCGAGGTGCCCACCGAGCCGGACAGCGAGTACGAGCCCGAGGTGGTCTCGCTGACCACGTCGGTGGTCTCGGTGGTCTCGGCGAAGAAGCCGCCGGCGGCCGTCCAGACGTAGGTGTTCACCAGGTCCCGGCGGGAGAAGCCCTGGCCGGTGGCGCTGTCGGCGGTCTCCCGTCCCCGTGCCGGCGAGGCGTCCGCGCCGATCGCACCGCCGAGCACCCGCCCGGCCCGCTGCGCGGTCGGGTCCGGGGCCTGGGTCTCGGTGGAGACGGTGTCGTAGTAGCTGTGCAGACGCTGTTGGTCGCGCTGGATGCGGCGCTTGAGCGCGTACGCCTCACGGGGCTTGAAGTAGCTGTACTCGCCCCGGTCGCGGGTGCCCTGGTAGTCGGGGTCGGCGACCTTGCCCCGCTCGTCGAAGCCGACGGTGCCGTCCAGGGTGCCCTGCTTGGTGTAGCGCGGGTTGATCGGGAACGGGATGACGTTCCAGTCCTTGGGGATGTCCGGGTTGGGCTGGATCCGGTACGCCACCAGCGCTCCGCTGTGCGCCAGGCGCAGCGCGAAGACGTCGGCGGTCTGTGACTGCACCACGGCGAAGCCGGTGTTGGCCGGCACGTAGCGCCGTCCGGTCGTGGGGTTGAGCAGCCGGCCCGGGTCCTCCCAGTGACCGGTGAGCGAGACCTTGGTGGTGCGGGCGGTGTTCTCACCCTGGGAGACCGAGGTCTCCTCGGCCCAGCTGTTGGAGAACTCCAGGCTTCCGCGCACCCCGGCGGAGACCCCGCCCTTGGCGATCGCCTTGGCGATGCCGAAGCCCAGCGGGGCGGTGATCATCCAGACGTCGACGTCCACCTCGTTGGAGAGCGCGAAGCCGAAGGCGGCGTCCACGCTGCGCTCCTTGGCGGAGGACAGCGAGCGCACCACCTGCTCGGCCTCGGTGAGCTGCACCGAGGAGGAGCCCTCGAAGGTGGCGCTGCCCGGGTCGATGAGCCCGGCGGTGAGGTTCTCCGAGGGCACCGGCGGGGCGCCCTCCACGTAGCCGACGAGCTGCGGGTCGAACTGGATCTGGCTGACCCACTCGCTCACCAGCTCGCCGACCTTGTAACCGGTGACCAGGTGCCAGCGCCCTTCCCGCAGGTAGCTGTAGGCGCGCTTGAGCACACCGAACGCCTCGCCCCGGGCGCCGTACTGCATGTCGGCGTACTCGGCCACCGCCGGGGCGGCGGAGACGCTCTCGTGGAACGGGGTGCGCATCCCGGCCAGCGCCGAGCGGACCTGCGCGGTGTCGGTGGAGACCGGCGCACTGGAGAGCACCGTGCGCGGGCGGGTCGCCTCGGCGCCCAGGCTCAGGTGGTTGCCGCGCAGTCCGTCGTCGCGGACCTGGGCGACGTCAGGCTCGGTGGAGTCCCGGTCGAACGGCCAGTAGGCGACCAGGTCCTCCTTCTCGCCCTTGAGCCGGGTGAACAGGTTGTCCAGCAGCTGCTCGTGGGTGCGGGCGGTGCGCCAGATCCGCACCTCCTCCAGGACGCCGTTGAACGACTCCACCGCCTTGCCGCCCCTGACCACCGCGCCCAGGGTGAGCTGGGCGTCGCCCGGGTCGGCGAAGGCAGCGGTGTCGGGCGTGCCGGGGGTGCCGGCCGGGTCGCAGGCCACCGAGACGCCGTTGCGGTAGAGCCGGAAGACGCTGCCGTGCGGATCGGGGTTGCGCACCCAGCGGGCGCCGCGCAGCCGGGCGGGGTGCGAGCCGGTGGCGTCGGCCGCCGTACTGCCCGCGTTCTCCTCGAAGCGCCAGTGCGCGACCAGGCCCCGGTCGCGGGCGGTCACGGCGGTGCCGAGGCGGGCCGCGTCGCGGGCGGCGCCCCAGATCCGCACCTCGGCGAGCACGCCGGTCAGCGGCTGCACCGTCGAGCCGTCACGGGCCCGGCCGAGCTCCAGCGGCGCGTCGTTGCCGCGCGGGCCGGGGCCCTCGTAACGGGCCGCGCCGATCTCCCGGCCGTCCAGGTGGAAGCGGATGTCCTGCCACTCGCGGACCTCGACCGACTCGACCAGCTCCACGCTCCGGGTGACCGGCTTGCCGTCCGCCCCGACCGCGCTGATCTGGCGGCTGCCCTTCTGCTCCTGCATCGAGCGCCCGCCCTTGCGGACCACCGCGATCCGGTGGAACGTCCCGGCCTCGACGCCCTCGGTGGAGGTGAAGCGCACGGCTCGGCCGGCCGGTTCCTCGAAGGCGAACTCCAGCCGGCCGTCCGGCAGCACCGCCAGCCGGTACGGCACGCTGCCGCCCGCGCCGTCGGCGGTGCGGCCCTTGGAGAGCAGGCCCTGGGTCTCGCCGAGCCGCTCCAGTCGGGTGAACACCTCCAGTGTCAGGTCGTCGGCGATGTCCAGCGTGTCGTCGTCCGCGACCTCCAGGTACGCCTCGCCGTCCAACCGGACCGCCCAGGACTGCCGGTAGGCGGCGGCGAGGTGGCTCCACTCGCGCAGCGGGAAGCTCTCCCGGCTGACCACCCGCCGGTCGCCGACGGTGGCGACCGCCCGGTAGCCGCCCTCGTCGATCGGCGAACGCGCCGGGACGGGGCCGGGTTTGCCGCGCAGCTCGGCGTGCCGGTCGTTGCCGGAGCGGTCCGCCAGCACCGGTTGCGCGCCGGGCGCCGGGGCGGAGTAGGCCCAGTAGCCGAGTAGCCCGGTCTCGGCGCCGGTCAGCCGCCGCTTCATGGCGGCGCGCACGTCGTCCCCGCCGCGCGCCGTCGACCAGAGCCGGACCTCGTCGAGGTGGACGGAGGCGAACTCGCCCGGCCAGCAGAGCACCGTGCCGAGCGAGAGCCGGCCCTGGCCCCGGTACGGGGCGTCGGCGGTGCGGCGGGCGATCTCCTGGCCGTCCAGGTAGATCACCTGCTGGCGGGCCTGGCGCTGGAAGACGCAGACCCAGTGGTGCCACTCGGTGTCGACGAACTGCCGGTCCGTCGTCAGATCGTCGCCGCAGAAGGCGAAGGTGAAGGAGGAGTCGGAGCGGAAGCCGATGTGCAGGGACTCGTTGTTCCGTTGCTGCTCGGTGCTGTGGCCGAGCAGGTAGTGGGCCTTTGGGTTGATGGTGGTGCGGCGGGCCCAGAACTCCACCGTGAAGTCGCCGTCCCCGAAGCCGAACGTGCCGGGCACCACGGCGGCGGCGCCCACCCCGTCGTAGGCCAGCGCGGTGACGGCGGGAGCGCCGACCAGCCCGAGCCCGTACGGGGTGTCGCCGGTGTTGGCGTGCAGCAGCCGTACCGGGCCCTCGACCCGCTCCGGGTTGATCCACGTCTCCAGCGTGAGGTCGCCCGGCGTCGCTGCCCGGGGCACCTGTTCGGCGGGCAGCGCCAGGAAGCGTCCCTGGCCGTCGAAGGCGTACGCGCGGCCCGGCATGTCCGCGCGCCAGCGGCCGCTGTGCCCGCGCACCAGGCCGTCCGCGCCGCCGAGTGGGATCTCGGCCAGACCGCCGGGGTCGACGGTGACCAGCCGGGAGCCGGCCGAGAGCGCGACGCCGGGCTGCGAGGCCGTGGACCAGCGGTGGTCGTAGCGCACCCGCTGCACGCTCATGCCCGGCTTGAGCAGGGTCACATCCCCGCCCGCGCCGAGGCGCAGCGACTTGGCGCCGATGGGATGGCTGCCCTCGAAGCGGAAGCCGTGGCCGCCGACGGTCACGAACCCCGGGCCGGTCAGCGGGGCGAGGGTGCCCTCGGTGAACTGCACCACGTCGCCGTCGATCCGCAGCACGGTGCCGATGGTCACGGGCTGCTCGTCGGCGCCGTTGACCACGGCGGCGAAGTCCTCGGCCCGGCGGGGCAGATGGGACCACTGCTCGGTCTGTCCGTCGCGGCGGACGGTCAGCCGCACCTGCGCCGGGTGCTCCCCGGCCTCGACGGTGATCTCCGCCCGGTCCAGGTCGGTGGCCGCGTCGCGGGCGGTGAAGGTCACCGCCCTGCCGCCGGCGGCCAGCTGCCGGGAGGAGCGCAGCACCCGGGTGTCGTAGTAGCCGGCGAAGAACTGCCCGTTGGTGCCCCGGAAGTAGAGCACCAGGCTGCCGGTGGCGCTGTCCAGCAGGAACGGCCGGTCGGTGCCCCGGGCGAAGGCGAGCAGCGCACCCGAGCTGCTGAGCCCGGTGCGGTCCACCGAGAGCTGCGGCATCGGCAGGGCGATGTCGTCGGCGCCGCGCACCCCGCCGGTGAGCCGGCCCAGCTCCTCGCGCCTGGCGGCGAGTTGGGCCTGCTGAGCCACCAGGTCGCGGCGCAGCTCGCCGAGCCGCTCCTGCTTGATGCCGAGCACCTGCAGCCGGCTGTCGAGTTCGGAGATCTGCCGGTTCAGCCGGTCACTGGCCGGGCTGGTCCTGAGCGAGGCGTCGACTCGTTCCAGGACCAGCACGCCCTCGCCGGAGGTGTTCGCCGCCGTGTAGTCGTACTGCACGATGCGGTCGCCCTGGCTGTCCCGGGCCGCGACCAGGTTGCCGGTGCGGCGGACCACCAGGCCGTAGCCGTTCCAGCTGTCGAGCGCGAAGTGCGTGGCGTCGTTGTTCGCCTCCCGCGAGTACTGGATCAGCGGGACGTCGTTACCTGTCCGGCCGCCGTCGAGGTTCATGTCGAGCCCGGAGTTGACGTTCCGCACGAAGTAGCAGGTGATGCCGTTGAGGTCGGTGCCGGTGGGCTCGAAGGTCCACAGCGTGGACGCGGCCTGCCGGTTGGCGGTGCGCACCAGCGGGGCCTGGTTGTCCTTGCGGTCTCCCGCCACCGCGAGGTACTGCTCCTTGCCGTCCTTGGGCAGTTTGAACCGCAGCCGGTAGCGCCAGTACGTCGGCTCGTTCTCCAGCGCGGTGCGGGCCTCGGCGCGCCGGCGCTCCACGTCCGGGATCTCGGCGGTCTCCAGCTGGAGCCGGGTGATCTCCGCCTCGGTTCCGGCTGTGTCCTGGGTCAGTGCGGCCACCTGGGCCTCCAGCAGCGACGCCGCGTCCACGGTGCCGCTGGACTCCGGGGCGGCGAGCACCGGCAGGGCCAGCTCGTCCGGGATCTCGGCGAGTCGGCCGTCCCGTCCGACACCCAGGTCGAGGGTGGCGACGTAGGCCTCGTCGGAGGCGCTGCCGGTCACCGGGTCGGGGCCGCCGGTGGCGCAGGCGAGCAGCACCCGGGCCTGGCGCTTGACGGGCTTGGCCGCGCCGTCGTACCCGGCGGGTGCGGCCTCCTGCTGGTGGTGCAGCACCGCGGAGAGGCCGGAGACCACCTTGCGCCCGGTGAAGGCGAAGCTGTCGCGGCGCACCCCGGGGTTCTCGCCGACCGGGGCGTCGGAGGTGATCCAGGCGGGGCCGCCGCGCAGGGTGGCGTGCCGGGCGTTGTCGGTCTGGTCGTACAGCCTGTCGCCGGAGCCCTCGTCGAAGCGGTAGTAGAGGGCCAGTCCCGACTCGTTGCCGATCAGACGGCGCAGGCGGTCGGCGGCGATCTCCTCGCCGCTGCGGGGGCGGTTCCAGATCCGGACCTCGTCCAGTTCGGCGCGGCCGTACGAGCCGAGGGCGCGGCCCAGGGTCAGCGGGCCGAGACCGGCGTAGGGCATGTCGGTGGTGCGGCGGGCGAGTTCGACGCCGTCGCGGTAGACGATCTGCTCACGGGTGTCCCGTGCGAAGACGCAGGCCCAGTGGTGCCAGTCGGTGTCGGTGGTGCGCTGCTGGACGTTCAGGTCCTCGGCGTAGAAGGCGAAGGCGAAGGTGTCGTCCGCGCGGAACCCGATGTGCAGGCTGCGCAGCCTGACCCCGGCGGCGGCGCCGTGCCCGAGCAGGAAGTCCTCCCGGCCGCCGGTCGCGGTGCGCCGGGCCCAGAACTCCACCGTGAAGTCGGAGTCCGCGAGGGGGAGCGCGCTGCTCGGCAGCTCGGCCAGGTCGTCGACGCCGTCGAAGCGCAGTGCCGTCTCGGCGTGGCCGCTCTCGCTCAGCACCGGCACCAGCGGCCGGCCGGTGAACGGGCAGCTGCCGGGGGCGAATTCGTAGACGGCGTCGCGGTGGCGCTCGTCGGGGCTGGTCCAGGCCTGAGAGCCCTGGGTGTTGAACAGGCCGTCGCGGCTGCGTTCGACGCTGAAGCCGTCGATCCGGCCGGTGGCGTCGTTGTGCGCGAAGAACTGCCAGCGCTCCCGGCCGTGCACGGCGGTGGGCACCAGCAGGGCGGTGAACCTGCCGCCGGAGAGGTTGCGGACGAAGGACAGCTCCTGGGTGGGCTCGTGGAACGCCCGGCCCTCCATGTCCCGGGTGCCGAGGCTGTCCTTCCCGGAGTCCGGGCGGCCCTTGTGACGGCTGCGCCGGTAGCGGACCTCCAGCACCGGCTTCAACTCGCCGCCGGCCAGCACGAAGCGGTCGCAGAGCAGGGTGGCGTCGACCAGTGCGACCTTGCCCGCGCCGCCTCGGGTGAGGTAGTCGGTGCGCGCCGGGTCGGCCGAGGAGCCGGTGCCGTCGGAGAGCCGGAAGACCGCGTCCACGTCGTCGGCCCGGACGGACTGGCGCAGCACGTACAGGTGGGTGCCGTCGGAGACGACGTGGAAGGGGGCGGCGGCGCCGAGCCGGGCCGTGCTGGACAGGAACGGGTCCAGCTCGTCCTCGTCGAGCCGCTCCTCCGCACCGGCCTCGACCCGCCCGCCACGCTTGACCGCGGGCATCCGTACCGCGCCGGCCACGGCGTAGCCGACCCGGGCCAGCTCGGCCGGGAAGCGCAGCGGCAGCGGATTCTCCGACCAGTACGCCGCGTCCGCCTCACCACGCGCCTCGTCGTGCTGCGACAGGTCCAGGACCGTGTAGACGATGCGCCGCTGCTCGTCCATCGCGAACGCGACCGTGCTGCCCTGGTGCCGCACGGTCGTGGTGTGCACGTAGGCGCGGTCGCTGTAGACCTTCGCCAGGTGCTGGATCTCCGTCAAGCCTGCCACCTCGTACGTCAGTGGTCGCCGGGAACCGACGTCCACGATCAATACCGAACGTGGCAAAACTTTCACCCAGTGTCACGGGCGGACAAGATGCTTTTCCGTCAGCCGGGAGATCGAAATCGGCCCGGGGCCGTGATGCGGACCCTGACATCACGGCCCCATGACGCGGGGCCGTCCGACGGGCGCTCGGAAGAGCGGAGGGACACGGCACGAACGCTCACGGTCCCGTCATGCGGTGGTGCGAGTCCGCCCCGCGCTACTGGGCGTTGATCGCCCGCAGCATGTTCAGGCGGGCCGCCCGCCGGGCCGGCCAGAGCGCCGCCAGTACCCCGACCGCCAGGCCGAGCAGCAGGAACAGGCCGAGCCGCGCCCAGGGCAGCACGATCTCGTACTGCGGAAGCGAGGATTTGGTGAGGCTGCCGCACGCCCAGGCCAGGAAGATCCCCGTGCCGATGCCCAGGGCCGCGCCGAACAGCGAGATCACCACCGACTCCAGGCGCACCATCTGCTTGACGCCCCTGTTGTCGAGGCCGATCGCGCGCAGCAGCCCGATCTCCCGGGTCCGCTCGAAGGCCGACATGGCCAGGGTGTTGACGACGCCGAACACTCCGATGACGACGGTCATGCCGAGCAGGCCGTACATCATGTTGAGCATCGCATCGATCTGGCCGGACTGGGCCTTCGTCAACTGCTCCTGGTTCCGCACCTGGAGGAGCGGACTGTTGCCGAGGACGTTGCGGATGTCCTGGTCGAGGCCGCCCGTGTTCCGGCCGGGCGCGGCCTTGACCAGAATGCTGTCGAGCTTCCCCCCGTCCGCGTACGGCAGGACGTCGTCCATGGTGCCCACGGCGCCGCCGACGGTGCGGGTCTGCTGGTAGACACCGACGACGGTCAGTTCCTTCTTGTGGCCGTGGCCCAGCGTGCCTTGGAAGGTGTCGCCCTTCGACAGCCCGGTGGACCTGGCCAGCCTGTCGGAGAGCGCGATCTTGCCGGGGCCGATGTCTGCGAGCGAGCCGCTGCTGAACCTCAGGTCGAAGACCCTGCCGAGCCGCTGCGGGTCCGCGCCGGTGAGCGCGGCGAACTTGCCCCGCGCCCCCAGGTTCGAGGAGGCGACGGGCACTGACTCCGCGACGCCCGGGACTTCGGCGACCTTCGCGCCGAGTGCGGGGTCGAGGCCGGCGGAGCCGGTGTTGGACACCTTGTAGTCCGCGGTCAGACCGCCTACTGCCGCCGCCTTGAGAGCGGCGTTCATGGAGCTGCCGGTCACGCTCAGGCCCGTGATCAGGGTGAGCCCGATCATCAGGGCGGAGGCGGTGGCGGCGGTGCGGCGCGGGTTGCGCAGCGCGTTCTCCTCGGCGAGCTTGCCGCTGACGCCGAAGAGCCGGGTGGTGAACGCCCCCGAGAGCCGGATCAGCGGCCGGGACAGCAGTGGTGCGATCACGATCGTGCCGGTCAGCGTGAGCACCGAGCCGAGTCCGGCGGTTTTGAGGTTGTTGTCGGCTCCGTTCTCCTGCGTGGAGACGTACAGCATGGTGAGGACACCAATGCCGGTGAGCAGACTGCCGAGGCTGTTGCGGAGCACCATGCTGCGCTTGGGCGGTGTCAGGTCGACCGTGGTCAGTGCCTCCACCGGTGCGACCTTCGCGGCCTTGCGGGACGGCAGCCAGGCGGCGAGCACGGTGACGCCGACGCCGACCAGGAGGGACCGGGCGAGCGCGTCGGTGGAGATGACCAGGGGGCCGTCCGGCAGGCCCGCGCCGCTCGCGTCGAGGACCGGCCGCAGGGCGGTCGCGATACCGATTCCGAGCGCGATTCCAGCTGCGGAGGCGCCGAGTCCGAGGAGTCCGGCCTCGGTGAGGACCGCGCGGACGACCTGGCGGCGCGAGGCCCCCACGGCGCGCAGCAGCGCGGTCTCACGGCTTCGCTGAGCGATCAGCATGGTGAAGGTGTTGGCGATGACGAAGACGCCGACGAACAGCGCGGTCCCGGCGAAGGCCAGGAGCATCCGGGTGAGCTCCTTGGTGTTCTCGGCGATCTGCTCCGCCTGCTCGTTCGCGAGCTGGGCTCCGCTGGTGACCGTGATGCCCTCGGCGGGCAGCAGCGCGCGGATCCTGCTGGTGAGCTCCTGGTCGTCGGTGCCGGGTGCGGAGCCGACGGCCAGCTCGTCGAACCGGTCCGCCTGCAGGAAGAGCTGCTGTGCGGTGCGGGTGTCGAAGAGCGCGAGGCTGCCGCCTGCGGTCACGCGCGGGTCGTCGGTGTCGACGGTGCCGACCAGCGTCTTGGTGAGTGTGGGGCCCAGGGTGGCGAAGCGGACGGAGTCACCGATGTGGTAGCCGGCCTTCTCGGCGGTGCGCCGGTCCAGAGCCATCTCCGTGCCGGCGGTGGGGGCGCGTCCGGCGCTGACCGGGAAACGGCTGTCCCGGTCCGAGCCCGGGGTGTCCGGTGCGTAGTTGGTCGCCAGGTTCTGCCAGTTGTTGTCGGCGTTCAGCGGCCGGCCGTCCTTGGCTGCCAGGGTGGCGGTGCCGTTGACGACGGGGTGCACGGACGTGACGCCGGGCACGGCGCGGACCTTGTCGGCGAGCTCACCGGTGAGCGCCGTGGACCGGGTGTCGTCGGCCTCGCTGTCGGGGTTCCGCCGGGACGCGGCCTGTACGGATACGGCGACGTCCTTGAGGTTCTTGGCGGAGGCACCGCGAAGGGCCTGGGTGACGGTCTCGCCGAAGACGAGCGTGCCGCAGACGAAGGCGACGCCGAGTGTGATCGCGAGGGCGGTCATGACCAATCGGGCTCTGTGTGCGAAGACGTTGCGCAGGGCTGTACGCAGCATGGTGGTGGTCCCACTTCCAGGGTGTGTGGCGGAGGTCGGCACGGGGTGCGGGCGGTCGGGTCAGCTGGTGCGGGCCCCGGTGTCGAACTGCCGCATCCGGTCCAGGACGCCCTCGGCGGTCGGTGCGTGCAGCTCGTCGGTGAGTCGGCCGTCGGCGAGGAAGACCACGCGGTCGGCGTGGGCGGCGGCCGCCGGGTCGTGGGTGACCATCACGATGGTCTGGCCCAACTCCCGTACGGAGTCCCGCAGGAAGCCCAGGATCTCGGAGCCGGCGCGGGAGTCCAGGTTGCCGGTCGGCTCGTCCGCGAAGATGATCTCCGGCCGGGACGCGAGCGCGCGGGCCACGGCGACGCGCTGCTGCTGGCCGCCGGACAGCTGAGCGGGGCGGTGGCCCAGTCGTCCGGAGAGGCCGACGGTCGCCACGACCGTGTCCAGCCACTGCTGGTCCGGCCTGCGGCCCGCGATGGCCATCGGCAGCGTGATGTTCTCCAGCGCCGTCAGCGTGGGGAGCAGGTTGAACGCCTGGAAGACGAAACCGACGCTGTCCCGGCGCAGCCGGGTGAGCTGACGGTCGTTCAGGCTGGACAGTTCGGTGTCACCGATCTGTGCGGAGCCGGCGGAGACCGAGTCGAGACCCGCCATGCAGTGCATCAGCGTCGACTTGCCGGAGCCGGACGGCCCCATGATCGCGGTGAACCGGCCACGTCCGAACTCCACCGAGACCGAGTCCAGGGCGACGACCCGGGTCTCGCCCTGGCCGTAGACCTTGCACAGCCCGGTGGCCCGGGCGGCGACGGAACCCGTGGGGGAGTGGGCGGGCACGGGGGCGGCTGCCTGCATCGACATGTCAGCTCCGGAGGTACGAGGAAGAGGTTCTTTGACTGCCTCTCATCCTCGGTGCGCCGTGCTGCCGAGCCGTCGGCCTCAGGGCGTGACTGAGGCGTCTGTCGAAGGTCGGGCCCGGGGACGCGCGTAGTCCTCGGGGCGGACGGCCGTCTCTGTCCTTCGGCAGAGACGGTGTACGGGGCCGCTGCTCAGGACAGCAGCCCCGTGCGGTAGGCGAGGACCGCTGCTTGGACCCGGCTGTCCGTGCCCGTCTTCACCAGGACGGCGCTGACGTGGGTCTTCACCGTGCCCACGCCGATGCCCAGACGACGGCCGATTTCCGCGTTGGCGAGGCCCCGGCCCAGCAGTGCGAGGACGTCGCGTTCCCGGTCGGTGAGCGCCGCCAGCCGTTGCTCGGGGACGGAACCGGAGGCCGGTGCTGACGCCCCCTCGGGTCCCGGCTCGCCGGCATCGCCGTTGAGCATGCGCTCGATGACGGTGCGGGTGACCTTGGGTGAGAGGACCGCGTCGCCCGCGGCGGCGGCCCGTACCGCGCTGATCAGCTCCTGCGGGCCCTCGTCCTTGAGCAGAAAGCCGGTGGCGCCGGACCGTAGCGCGCGCGTCACGTTCTTCTCGTCGCCGAACGTGGTGAGCATGACGACCCGCGGCCGGGGGCGGAGGGCGAGGAGCCGCTCGATCGTGGCGAGCCCGTCGAGCACGGGCATCCGGATGTCGATCAGGGCCACGTCGGGACGGGTCTCGCCGGCGACCCGCACGGCCTCCTCGCCGTTCGTCGCCTCGCCGACCACCTCGATGCCTTCGGCATGGCGCAGGATCAGCCTGACACCGTGTCGGATCAGCTCCTCGTCGTCGGCGAGCAGGACCCGGACCGGGCGGTGGTCGGAAGCGGGAAGGTCGGTCACGGGGTCCCCCAAGGTGGCGTACGCGACACCATGGGTACGGTGAAGCGGTCGATCGTGGCCAACGTATCGCCACGGAAGCAGAACCGGGTGATCCTGAGGTGATCGGGGCCCTCCCCGGCGCCCGCGGCGGCGGAGCCCCCTCGGTCGGCGCCCTCGGCCGGCGGCGTGGAGTCCTCGAACTGAAACGTCGAGTACATGCAGCTCGTCACGGACTTCGGGTGGGCCGGCTCCCGACCTGTCGCCGCCGCGCGCACCGATGTGTTGTCCCCGTACACGGCCTCCTCCACCATCTTGCGGGACATCCCGATCCGGGGCGGCTCGTGATTGCGGGGGTCGGGTACCGGGAACGCCTGGGTGACCAGCACGAGGCCGCACATCATCAGCACGCCCACGCCCATGAGACCGAGGAGCCCGCTGAGGGCGTTCACGGCACGGCCTCGGGCACCGGCGGGTGAGTGGTCGGAGCGCGGCTCGGACGGCGATTCACACGGCGGAGTGCCCGCGGCGGCCAGGCTCGCTCCCGGGTCCGGCCGCGCCGGGATCCGTGCTGTCACCGCGAAGCCACCGGCCGGCGTCGGGCCCGCCTCCAGGGTGCCGCCGAGCAGTGCCACCCGTTCCCGCAGCCCGGCGTGGCCACGCCCCGAGCCCAGGCCGGTCTCCGCTTCCGGGGCAACGGGCGGAAGCCCGTTGCGTACGAGCACCTCCACACGGTCGTCGGTGTGGGTGACCACCACGGTGACACGGGCTCCGGCGGCGTACCGGTGCACGTTGGTCAGCGACTCGCGCACCACCCGGTGCACCGCACGCCGCACCTGGGCCGCACGGTCGTCCAGGTCGGGGCCGTCCCAGGTGAGATCGACGGGTATGCCGCCGCTGCGCGACTCCTCGGCCAGTGCCTCGACATCGGATCGGGTACCCGTGGTGTCGGTCAGGGCGTCGGTCCCGGTGTCCCGCTCCAACGGGCCCAGGACACCGAGCACTTCGCGCAGTTCCCGCATCGCGTCCGAGACGGTCCGGCGCACCAGGGCCGCCTCGTCGCGCAGTTCGGGGGACTCCTTCTGCAGTGCCATCTCCAGGCCGCCCGTGTGCAGCGAGATCAGGCTGAGCCGGTGGCCGATCAGGTCGTGCATCTCGGCGGCGATCCGGGACCGTTCATGTATCCGGGACTCGCTGTCCGCGAGCCGGCGGGCCGCCTCCGCGGCGGCGGCACGTTCCCGGAGCGCCTGCAGCAGCCGGTCCTCCTGTCCGCCCGAGATGCCGAGGAGCCCCGGCACCACCAGCGTGGTGGCGGCGAGTACGGCGCCGAGCGCGAGCCCGAACGAGTGGCTGCCGAGCCCGATGCCCGGGGCGAGGGCGGCGCAGGACAGCGTGGCCAGAACGGTCGAGGCGAGCAGCACGGCGCTCCGGCGCCGGGGGGCCGTCAGGTGTTTGGCCGTGGTGTACGCGGTGATGGCGGCCGGCAGCCCGGCGGCGGGCAGCAGGCCCACGACGGCGGAGATGCCCAGCAGGCTCGTCGTGGGGAAGCGGCGGCGGACGGCGAGCAGGGCGAGGGCGACGGCACCGAGGAGGAGCTGGATCCCGCCGGACGGGCCCTGGCCCCGCAGGATCGGCTGGGTGAGGAGCATCAGCAACGCGCCGCCGGTCACTTCCGCGAGCGCGCGCCACGGCCTCCGGCTCTGTTCGCCGGGGGCCGTGAACGGATTTCGGGAGATGGGGGCCATCGGCCAATTGTCGGGGGCAGTGGTGCGTGTCCGTATGCGACCTGGGGATGAGGTACCGCTCCGTCGAAAGCCGGAGGCGTGGATCAGGCGTGCCCAGGGGGTGCCGGGGCCGGCGGTCAGTCGCGGGCGCGGAGGCTGGCTTCTTCGAGGTCGAGTTCGTGCTGGATCCGGCGCCGGGTGGCGTAGCTGATCTTGTTGGCTTCGTAGAGGCGCTGAAGCTCGGCCGCCTCGATGGCGATGAGTGTCTGGCGGATCTCACGGTAGGCATCGGCAGGACGGGCGTCCGGGTCGTTGTGGTGGGCGTCCTCGGCCTGGTGGACACGCGCTTCCAGATGGCGACGGGCCTGCTTCAGGGCGGCCTCGGAGGCGGCACCCAGTTCGGCGAGCTGATCCAGGTCGCCGAGCTGTTTGAGCTCTTCGAGAGCGGCGTGGGCAATGTGTCGGCGGGTCCGGGCCTCCTCGCGGGCGGTGTGCTCCGGTTCCAGAGCGATGCCGGAGCGGCGGACGACGGGAACGAGGGTGAAGCCCTGGAAGACGACGGTGAGCGCGATGGTCCCGGTGGTGAGCGTGAGGATGAGCGCCCGGTGCGGCAGCGGCGCCCCCGTGTGGGTGACCAGGGGGATGGAGAGCGCGGCGGCCAGCGGCATGACGCCCCGGGTGCCTGCCCAGGACAGGACGGCCGGAACGCGCCAGGAGAGGCGGCTACCGCCCTCCTTGTGCCGGTAATGGATCAGGGCGGACAGCGGGAAGACCCACAGCAGGCGGATGGCCAGCACGGTGAAGGCGATCACCGGCACCCACAGCGGCCAGCCGTGCTCGTCGTGCGCGAGGTGTCGGATGGTGGAGGGGAGTTCGAGGCCGATGAGGGCGAAGACGACGCTCTCCAGCAGGAAGGTCACGGTGTCGTAGACGGCGCGGATCTGGAGGCGGATGGGGGCGTTGCTGAGCTTGTGGCCGGTGCTGCCGAGGACGACCCCGGACACGATGACGGCGGTCACGCCGGAGGTGTGCGACTGCTCCGCGATGACGTACGAGGCGTACGGAGTGACCAGTGCGATGACGGTCTCCACCACGGGGTCCTCGGTCCGTCTGCGGATGAGGTTCACCACTGCGGCGACCGCCGCGCCGATGAGGGCCCCTCCGCCGGCGAGGACCAGGAACTGCTCGACGGTCCCGGGCACGGTGACGGCGCTGCCGGAGACCGCGGTGGCCACGGCGACCTTGTACAGGACCAGGGACGTGGCGTCGTTGAACAGGCTCTCCGCCTGCACCATGGCCTGCACGCGCGGTGGGAGGGACAGACGCCGGCCGAGTGCGGTGACGGCCACGGGATCGGTGCTCGCCAGGACGGAACCGAGGATGAAGGCGGCCGCGGTGGTGAGCGGCGTGATCGCCCGGGCGACGTACCCGACGGCGACGGCCGAGGCGAGGACCAGGCCGAAGACCAGGCCGGTCACGGGCCGCCACACGCTGCGCAGGTCGCGGACGGAGATCTCCCCGGCCGAGGCGAACAGCAGCGGCGGCAGCACCAGCACGTTGATCACGTGCGGCGGCAGACGGACCTCGGGAACCCAGGGCACCAGCCCGACGACCAGACCGGCGATGACGAGGAGCGAGGGGGCGGGCATGCTCCAGCGCCGGGCACCGGTCGCCACGGCTGTGGCCAGGACCACGAGCAGCAGGATGACGATCAGGCCGGTCATGGGGCGTCCCGGTGGGCTACGGCTTGTTACCCCCCTCTGACCAGGTGCTTTTATCAACCTAGCCGACCCTTGGCGATGACGCAGCCGACACGGAACCGTGAGCCCGGTTCGGCACCGACGACGGGCGCCCCGAACGCGCGGTTCAGGCGGAAGAGCGACTGCCGGACACGGGCGGTCCGCTCCCGCCGAGGTGCGGTCACGTGACCGATGGCGCCCGCGTCGTCCGGCACGCAGGCTGGGGGCGTGGACAGCATGGTGCTCGGGAACGTGGAGATCACCCGCGTGGTCGAACTGCCCGCCAGGGGCCGCGCCCGCGACTACGTCTTCCCCGACGTGCCCGTCGAGCACTGGCAGGCGCACGAGGACTGGCTCGCCCCCGCCTTCCTGGACCTGGCCGCCGACGAGGTCCACATGGTGATCCAGACCTGGCTGATCCGCAGCGAGGGCCGGACGATCCTGCTCGACACCGGCGTCGGCAACGACCGGGAGCGCCCGGCCATGCCATCCTTCCACCGGCTGAACACCCGCTACCTCGAGGAACTGGCCGCAGCAGGTGTCCGCCCGCAGGACGTGGACACGGTGATCTGCACCCATGTCCACGTCGACCACGTCGGCTGGAACACCCGCCTGGCGGACGACGGCGAGTGGCGGCCGACCTTCCCCAACGCCCGGTACGTCATCCCGCGCGCCGACTTCGACTACTGGAACCCGGCCAACGGCCACCGGACCCGCTCCGGACCCCGGATGGCCAACGTCTTCGAGGACAGCGTCGCCCCCGTGCACCAGGCCGGACAGACCGAGCTGTGGGAGGGGGACCACCACGACATCGACGCCCGGCTCCGTATCGAGCCCGCCCCCGGCCATACGCCCGGCTCCTGCGTCGTGTGGCTGCGGTCGGGCACGGATCGGGCGGTGTTCGCCGGGGACCTGCTGCACAGCCCGTTGCAGGTCGTGGAGCCGGACGACTGCCCCAGCTTCGACGAGGACGAACCCCGCGCACGGGACAGTCGGCGCCGGGTTCTGGGGGAGGCCGCGGACCGGGGCGCCCTGCTCCTCCCCGCGCACTTCCCCGGGCCCGGCGCAGCCGAAGTGCGGCGCGTCGGCGACCGGTTCACGGTCAAGGAGTGGGCGGCGTGGCGGTGAGGGCGTTCCGCGGCATCCTCGTGGTGCCCGGCTCCGTGGGCCCGATCACGCCTGCCCCGCCCGGCTCCGCGGCGACGGCGTGCGACAGCCGCACCGCTCCCGGGAAGGCCGACCCGAACGCGTCGGCCTGCGGACCTTCCGCACCTGGACCGGGCACGTGCTGAACCTCGCCGTCGGGGCGGAGCGCCGCGGCATCGGCGCACCGTAGCCCGCAACGCCCGTGGAGGGGAAGGTCATCGCCGCGGCTCTGACGGCTGAGACCGGCAACGTTGCGACGGTCGTGCGGATCCGCCGTGCGGGAGGTCACTGCTGAGGGTTGTCGTCCGGCTCCGGGGCGAAGGGCTGCGTGCGGGCGATGAGGAGGGCCACGTCGTCGGGGTCGTCGGGACGACGGAGTTCGTGGAGGAGCCGGTCGCAGGTCTCCTCCAGGGAGCGGTCGGGTGCGTCGAGCAGGTGGAGGAGGGTTTCGAGGCGTTCGTCGATGGAGTGGTGGCGGGTTTCGACGAGGCCGTCGGTGTACAGGACCAGCTGGTCGCCGGGGCCCAGGCCGACGGTGGTGGTCTCGAACGGGACGCCGCCGACTCCGAGCGGGGTGCCGGTGGGCAGGTCGAGGAGTTCGGGGGGCTTGCCGCTGCGTACCAGGACCGGGGGCAGGTGGCCGGCGGTGGCGATGTGGCACTCGGCACGGCGGGGGTCGTAGACGGCGTAGACGCAGGTGGCGATGTAGTGCTCCAGTCCTGAAGTGATCTTGTCGAGGTGCTGGAGGATCTGGGAGGGGTCGAGGTCGAGGTCGGCGAAGGCACTGGTGGCGGCGCGCAGGCGGCCCATGGTGGCGGCGGCGTCGATGCCGCTGCCCATGACGTCGCCCACGACGAGCGCGGTCTTGCCACCCTCCAGGGGGAGGACGTCGTACCAGTCCCCGCCGACCTCGTAGCTCGCCTGCGCGGGCCGGTACCGGGAGGCGACCTGCAGACCGGGAAGGCTGGGCGGGTGATCCGGAAGCAGGCTGCGCTGCAGGGTCTCGGCCGCGTTGCGCACGCGCTGGTGCGCGCGGGCGTTGTCGATGCACACGGCGGCGCGGGAGGCCAGATCGGAGGCGATGGCGAGGTCGTCCTCGTCGAAGGGC
This sequence comes from Kitasatospora sp. NPDC056138, assembly GCF_042264695.1. Taxonomy (NCBI): domain Bacteria; kingdom Bacillati; phylum Actinomycetota; class Actinomycetes; order Kitasatosporales; family Streptomycetaceae; genus Kitasatospora; species Kitasatospora sp. NPDC056138. The sequence goes on from NZ_JBHJVK010000035.1 coordinate 18,738, forward strand.
TGCGGGTTACGGGCCCTGGTGAGGCCCAGGAACCCGAGGATGTGGCCGCGGGCGGTGAGGGGCACCAGCATGTAGGAGTGGACGCCTGCGCGGGCCAGCAGACCGGCGGCGTGCTCGTCCCGGGCGATGCGTGCCCGGTCGGCGTCGTCCGCGTGGGGGATCAGGATCGGGCGGCCGGTGCGAACGCACTCGGTGGCCAGGCGGTCGGCGTCGTAGGCGGCGAGGTGGCCGGGCGGGTCGGCGGCCTCGGCGGCTTCGGTGGGGTAGGCGGCCTCCACGGCGAGGGCGCGGAAGAGCGTGGGGCCGTCCTCGTGGGCCGGGCGGTGCTCTTCCAGGACGGAGTCGAGGACGTCGACCGCGGCCACGTCGGCGAGCTGCGGAACGGTGACCTCGGCCAGCTCTCCGGCGGTCCGCGCCACCTCCAGGGTGGTGCCGATGCGAGCGGTGCCGTCGGCGATCAGGGCCAGGCGTCGCCGGGCCTGGGCGGCCTCGACTGCTGCCTGGTACCGGTCGGTGACGTCCACCACCAGGTCGGCCACCCCGAGTACACGCCCCTGGGAGTCCTCCAGCCGGTAGAACGAGAGCGACCAGGCGTGCTCGTTGCCGGGATCGCTCGGAGAACGGCCGACGATGGTGAACTGGTCGACCAGGGGGACTCCGGTCCGGAGGACCTGGCGCATCGCCGTCTCGGGCCCGTCGAACTTCGCGGAGGTCACGACCTCGCGGTAGTGGCGGCCGAGGTGGTCCTTCGCGGGGACGCCGTGCATCCGCTCCAGGGCGGGGTTGACCGCCACGTAGCGCAGATCGGTATCGAGGATCGCCAGCCCGATGGGGGACTGGGAGATCAGCCTGGTCGACAGCGCGAGGTCCCGCTCCACCTCGCGCAGCGTCGGTGAATCGGTGGCGAGGCCGAGGGCGTAGAGGTCACCGCGATCGTCCAGCAGCCGTGTGTTGCGCAGCTCCACCAGCCGTGTGGTGCCGTCCTTGCGGCGGACGGGAAAGGCCCCGGCCCAACTCTGGCCGGTCGCCATGACCTCGGCGAACTTCCTGAGCACCAGGTCCCAGTGCTCCTCCTGGACGAGCAACGGCGCCGCGTACTGCCCGAGAGCCTCCGCTGCGGTGTAGCCGAACAGGTCCTCGGCCTGCGGGCTCCACAGGACGATCCGCCCGTCGGCGTCCAGCAGTACCGCGGCGACACCGAGGAGGTCCATCAGCCCGCTCGGCTGCGGTGGTCCACCCTCCGGCTGGTCCGTGCCGGCCGGACGCCCTTCGGCTGCGCTCATCCGAGCGCTCCTTCCGCCCGCCGGACCACATGACCTGCCCCCTCGGTCCGATCCGTGGCCCGTTCACTGCCCTGCGGTCTGCCCTCCTCGTCCGGGGAGTGCTTCGGCTTCCATGATCTCCTGGACCGATCGACCGCACACCTTGCCCGAGCGAGCGCGGTGGACGAAGGCCGCCCACCGCCTGCGGAGCGCCCGGGTCTCCCGGGCCGGGGCGTCCTGCGGACAGGCCACGGAGGGAGGGCGGGGACCGGGCCGGCGCCGTCCGGCATCGTCGGAATCCAGGGGTGGGGAGTCGGCAGAGCAGGTCCGGCCCGCCCGCACGCCGGCTGCCCGGCCGCCGGCCACGGCGCCATCCACCGGATCGCCGACAGCGAGGTCGCCCCGCCGGCCGACCCATGACCCGGACCGGGACCGGGACCGGCGGTCTGGGCGGTCTGGGCGAGCCGGCGCCATGCACACTCGCTGCTCGCGGTACCGCTGCGCGTCAGTGGCGCCAACCTCGGTGCCTACGCCGCCACCCCGATCTCTCCGGTGCAGGAGCCCGTGCCGGGCAGCTCGGCCCGCCGGCCGGGTTCGAGGTCACCGGCCGAGGTGAACGGCGCCGGCTCGGTCCCGGCGTCCGGGTGGGGCGCGCAGGTCCTCGGCGACCCGGGCGACCCGGGCCGGCGACGTCGGAGAGGTGCGGGCGCCGATCCGGACGGTCCGGGTGGTGTCCAACGCGGACGGTTCCTCCCGGGGTTCCGACATACCGTCGGAAACCAGGCGTGTTCGATGCGGGTAGCATGCGGTCAACACCTCGTCGGAGTCCGGGAGTTGGCGTATGAGCACACTGGTGGTGGGGTCGCGGGCCAGCCACCTGGCAAGGGCCCAGGTCAAGGAGTTCCTGGCGCCGCTGCGGCAGCGCTTTCCCGACGTGACGTTCCGCCACCAGGTGATCCTGGAAGGCGGCGACCAGGACCGGAAGACGGCCCTGTCACAGGTGTCGGCCCGCGCCGGGGGCTCGGCGTTCTCGACCAATCAGGAGGCCGCGCTGGTCGCGGGCGAGGTCGACGTGATCGTGCACAGCCTCAAGGACCTGCCGACCGCCAACCCGCGCGGCCTGATCCTGCTGCCGCCGCCGGGCCGGGAGGACGTCCGGGACGCGCTGTGCGGGAGCACGCTGGCCGGCCTGCCGCAGGGCGGAAGGATCGGTACCGGGGCGGCCCGCCGGATCGCCCAACTCCGCCATGCCCGCCCGGACCTGGTGCCGGTGCCGATCCGCGGCAACGTCCCGCCGAGGCTGAACAAGCTCAAGACGATGAACCTGGACGCCGTGGTGCTGGCGGCGGCCGGCCTCAAGCGTCTCGGCCTGGACGACGCGATCAGCGAGATCCTGCCCGTCGAGCAGTTCCCGCCGTCGCCGGGCCAGGGCGCGTTGGGCATCCAGATCCGGGAGGACAACGAGCTGGCCCGCGAGATCCTGGCCGGCACCGGCGACCCGGTGGTGGACGCGGAGGTGCGGGCCGAGCGGGCGATGCTCGCCGATCTGCACGGCGGGTGCTCGGTGCCGATCGGCGCCTACGGCAAGGCCGACGGAGCCATGCTGACGCTGCACGCGCAGGTCACCTCCGTGGACGGCACGAAGCAGGTTCAGGCCCGTCTCTCCGGCCCGCTGAACGAGCCGGAGAAGCTGGGCATGCAGGTGGCGGGCCTCCTGCTGGACCAGGGTGCGGAGGGCATCCTGGCCCAGATCCGGCCCGGCGTCTAGGCGCGGAGAAGGCGGGCCGGGGCCGGGGCCGCGCGGGTGGTGATCCTCTCGGCCCCGGCCCGAACCTCCACCAGGCCGTCCGCGAGGTGCGGAGCCCCCCGCCCCGTGAGCCGACTCCTGCCCCGCCACCGTGACATACCCGCGCGACAGCACACCTGACCAAGTCCTACCGGCCGGGGGGACCTTGCGGGGCGGGCGACCGGAGCTTGGCCATGACGCGGTCCAGGGCGGCCAGGTCCTCGGGGCCGAGCGCGAGCAGGGTGCGCGGCGGGCGGGACAGGATGTGTTCGGCCTGTTCGGCGGCGGCGGTGCCGGCCGCGGTGAGGGTGACGATCTTGGAGCGGCGGTCGTCCGGATGGACGTTGCGCTCCACGAAGCCGCGCCGCTCCAACTCGTCCACGACCAGCGTGGTGTAGGGCTTGTCGGTGGACAGGCCGGCAGTCAGCTCACGCATGGTCAGCGGGCCGCTCAGCAGACGGCGCAGCGCCTTGACGCGGAAGAAGCTCATGCCGAGTGCCTCCTCGACCTCGCTGCGCCGGTTCTCCTGCTTCAGGACGAGGAAGGACATGGCGGCCCAGACACGGGCCGCTGCCTCCGGGTCCGCCGCGGCGGCGGTGGCAGGGGGGCGGCCGGTGGGGCCCGTCGCGGCACCGTCGCCGGTGCCGCCCATGGCCTCGTGTCCGGTGCCGTTCGTGCTGTCGTTCATGTGCTGTTGCTGTCCACCCTCCTGGTTTAGCCAGGGACGTGGCGCTGCGCCGCGCGTGCGGCGGTCTGCCCGGCCCAGCGGCCGGTGGTGAGGATACCGATCGCCAGGACCGCGACGCCGCATGCCGTCCCGACCCACCAGCCTACGTGGCTGGCCTGCGCGAATCCGGTGTGCAGCGGCCCGTGCGTGGCGGAGGTGACCAGCGACCCGATCACCGCGACCCCGAGGGCCTGACCGGTCTGGCGGCTGGTGGTGGCGACGGCGGCGGCGACCCCTGCCTGTGCGCGCGGCATGCCGGAGACGGCGGTGTTGGTGATCGGCGCGTTCAGCATGCCGAAGCCGAAACCGAACAGCGCGTACGCGATGACGAGGTGCCAGGTGGCGGTGTGTGCGCTGAGGCCGGTCATGGCCAGCGTGCCCGCCGCCATGCCGCTCCCGGCGGCCAGCAGCGGCAGGCGGGCCCCCCGAGCCGCGACCAGCCGGCCGGCCAGCGGGGAGAACACCATGGTCAGCCCGGCCATCGGCAGCGTCAGCAGGCCTGCGTGGAAGGGGGAGCAGCCGCGGACGTCCTGCAGGTAGAGCGTGTTGAGGAAGAGGAAGCCGCCGAGGGAGGCGAACCCGCAGACCGCGATGACCGTCGCCCCGGCGAACGGTGCGCTGAGGAACAGGCGCGGGTCGATCAGCGGCTGCGCGCGGCGCAGCTCGTACCGCACGAGGCAGGCCAGCGCGAGAGCGGCCGCCGCACAGCACCCTGCGGTCTGCGCGGAGGCCCAGCCGGCGGAGGGTGCTTCGATGAGGCCGTAGGTGAGGCCGGCGAGCAGCACGGTGATCAGGAGCTGCCCCACCGGATCGGCCGGGCGCGGGCGTTCGGCGCGGGACTCGGGGACGAACAGGGCGCACAGCACGAGCGCGGCCAGACCCACCGGGATGTTGATCCAGAAGATCGCGCGCCAGCCGACCGACCCGACCAGCGCGCCGCCGAGCAGCGGCCCGAGCGCCATGCTGACTCCCGCCACCGCGCCCCACACCCCGATCGCGCGCGCCCGCTCCCGGGGCTCACGGAAGGTGTTGGTGATGATCGACATTGCGACCGGGTTGAGCATGGAGCCGCCGACCGCCTGGAGCGCGCGGGCTGCGACCAGCAGGCCCAGGTTCGGGGCGATCGAGCACAGCAGCGACCCGAGCATGAACAGGACCAGCCCGGCCCGGAAGGTGCGGCGCCGCCCGATCCGGTCGCCGGTCGAGCCGGCGAGCATCAACAGGCCGGCCAGCACCACCGTGTAGGCGGTGATGATCCACTGCAGGCCGGAGACGGAGGCGCGCAGGTCGTGCTGGATGGAGGGGAGCGCGACGTTCACGATCGTGTTGTCCACGCCGACGATGAACAGGCTCAGGCAGCAGGTCGCCAGAACGAGCATCCGCCCGCGGCGGCTGGGCGGGTGCTGGGCGGGCCCCTGGGCCGCGGCGGAGGGGGCGGCGGACCATCTAGTTATTGGCATACAACTATTATAGCGACATAACTAAATCCGGTGCGACGTCCGCTGCGGGCAGTGCGCTCCGGTGCCGCTCCGGTGCCGTTCCGGCGACCCTGCGGGCGCCGACAGCCCGTCGGTTGCGCCGAGTTCCACCGGGCGCACAGGACGCCGGTGCCCAAGGACCGCCGGTGACTCACCTGCTTCGGGGAAGGAGGGGCGGCGTCAACTGGCAGAACCGGCCTGCCTGCGCAGACGCGGGATCCACTGCATGATCCCGGGCAACGGCCGACCACGTTCGCAACCGCAAGAAGCTTGGTCCCCGAGGCAGCCGTCCCACCGAAGTCCGACACATGGACCCGCCCCCCAGCGACGCTGACCGTTGCGCGTGAACGCCTCCGGGTTCTCCCGGAGCTCAGCCATCTCGCCAGGTGCCACACACCATCAGCGGTACAACTGTCCCATGGACACACCACCGTTGCGCCGGTATGACCGGGCCCTACTGGGGATTTCCCGGATGTACACGCCCAGCCGTCAATGATTCTGCGTCAATCTCCTTGCGAGGATGGGCTTTCGTGCCTCGCGGTGCAGAGTGGCCCGGTGCGGCCGGGAAGGCGGCGCCGGGCCGGGGGCGGTACGAAGGACCGTTACGAAGGCGATGGTCGGCCGACCGGGGCCGCTTCGGTCTTCCGGGTCGCTCGAACCGCGGTCCACGCCGCGGTCGGATGGGAGCCCGTCTCGGGTGGAATCGACGTTCAGGAAGCTGCTGTGTCGTGCTCCGCCGGGACGACAACGACGGGAAGGCGGGCGTGGTGGACCACCTCGGTGCTGGTCGACCCAAGGGTGAGGCGTCCCCAGGCACCAGATCCTCGGGAACCGACCACGAGAAGACAGGCGTCCCGGCTCGCTTCCAGGAGGACCTGCGCCGGACGTCCCCGTTCGCAGACAATCTCCACCTCCACGGAGGGCCCACCGAGCTGTTGTCGCAGTTCTGCGATGGAGTCGAGCATGGATTGAGTGACGAGATCGCGCTGCTGCGGAATGCGGTCACCGGTGCCGGTGGTGGCCGTGTGTTCGAAGCCTGATTGCTGGGTGGGTGTGTACTCGTACGCGCAGACGGCCCGCAGGCCGGTGCCGCGTAGTTGAGCCTCCCGGAGTGCGAAGATCACAGCCTGCCGCGCTGGGGCCGAGCCGTCCGTGCCGACCACGATCGGATGGACCGGGCGGGAGACAGCGGGATCGGACATGGGAGACCTCCAGGGATTCGTTGGGCGCGGTGGCACACTGTTCTTCGCCGCGAAGGGTCAGGAGGCCGTGCGCGTGCCACTCGGGTGTCGCATAGGCCGATCGCCACGGGTCGTCGGCGGCAGGCGGCCGACCCTGTGCGTACGGCGACGGGGTCCGACTGGTCGTCGGCGACCTGTGCACTTCTCAGCCTGCTCCTGTCCGTCTGCGGGCACCAGCGCACGTATGAGCACTGGAGGGACGCCGGGGCGGCCCAGGGCAGCGCTGACGTCCGGGTGCCGGTACGCCCCGGTGGAACGGGCTGGCGGTGGCCGGGTCGATCGGCACGGGGCAGGGCGGCCTGTACACGGTGCGGCCGCCGGCCGAGTAGTGATCGCACGAATGCTCGACGTAGAGGAGTTCGCTCCATCGCCGGGGTTCGCGGGGCAAGCGGCGGTGGCGCTGGAGCGGACCCATCGGCGCCGAAACCTCGAGCAGGCGGGCCTATTGGAGGCGCGCGACCGGATCACCAGGAGGCCGCACGATCTGGAGATCCCGAGGTTGTCCGCTACCGGCGAGGGGACTGCAGGGCGCGGGCCCGGGACAGAGAGCACCCCGGAGACCTTGGAGCGGGCAATGCAATCTTTTGACTCAATCTCCGATGGACGTGTCATCATATATCTCTGTGTAATCGGCCCTGAGTCTCCAATCCAAGTCGCAACCCGGTGGATCTTCTCGGCCGCAGCACCGGCGATCGGTCGGGCTGTGCCGTCCCGGTGACGACCTGTGGCGTCTGGCGGAGAATGGCGTACGGCCGTGGATATTGATCTGGGTGCAGGGTGTCTTCGCTCGGTGGCCGGCGAAAATCATCCGCGATTCCTCGGCTTCCATGCCGCTTGCACGGCGGCCGGTGACGCGGTCGGCCGTGGTGCGCCAGCTCCGGTTGAGTGTCATGGGCTCGGTGCCACCGAGTGGCTCGGCCATGCCGGATGCCTGGGGGTGTGGGTTTGTCATGCAGAGGTTGCGCAATTCACTCAGATGGATCGTATGCACACAAGATCGTTCGGGTAAATTGGATCGAACCCCGATGGGGGCTTTGTTGATTTCGACCTTCGCGTCCTGCGGTCGCCATAGGGAAGGCGATTCGTCGCGACCGGATCGGGATCATCGAAATTGCCATATTTCCCCACAGGAATAGGCTTCTAAACGAATCTGAACATCTCTGCCGCGCCGCACTGGCGCACAATTTCCTCCTGGATCGCGGGGATCGTGCTGATTGCCGCCTTCGCAGTGGCCCTGGTGCCTGTCCGGGCTCAAGCCACCGCATCCGCCGTTTCCCTCGGCACGGCGGACAGCTTTGCGGTCCTGGGCGGCCAGTCGGTCACCAACACCGGTCCCTCCGTCGTCGCGGGAGACCTCGGTGTGAGTCCGGGAACGGCCGTAAGCGGGTTTCCGCCGGGCCTGGTGAACGGGACCATCCACCAGGCGGATGCCGTTGCCGCCCAGGCCCAGAGTGACCTGACCGTGGCCTGCGACGACGACGCCGCCAGCCGGGCTCCGGATGCCAGCATTTCCGGAGACCTCGGCGGTCAGACGCTGGTTCCGGGCGTTTACAACGCCTCCTCCTCGATCGCGTTGACGGGCACGCTCACACTGGACGCCGGGGGCAACCCCAACGCCGTCTGGGTCTTCCAGGTCGGATCGACTCTGACGACGGCCTCTGCCAGCCGGGTGCTCCTCATCAACGGTGCCGCGCCGTGCAACGTCTTCTGGCAGATCGGAAGCTCCGCCACTCTCGGTACCAACTCCACCTTCATGGGTAACATCCTGGCCCTGACGTCGATCACCGTGACCACCGGGGCGAGCATCGACGGCCGGGCGCTGGAGCGCAACGGCTCCGTGACGCTGGACACCAACAGGATCACCCGCCAGACGTGCGCCGCCGGTACCGCCACTGCTGGTACCACGGCCGGCACGACCGCCGGTACGACGGCTGGGACGACCACTGCTGGTACGCCGCTGGTACCACGGCCGGCATCACCGCTGGCACCACCGCCGGTACCACGGGCGGCACTTCGGGCGGCGGTGGTCACGAGTGCAAGCCCTGCGATCACTGTGACGACTGCCATGATCACGGCGACCACTGGGGTGACAAGTGCGGTGACTGCGACCACGGTGGGCACGGCGACCACTGGGGTGACAAGTGCTGCTGCGAGCCCGGAGGTTGGTAGTCGACTCACAGGTCGGCAGGTGCCGCGGGTCGCGAGGTGTGAGTACCAGCGAACCTCTCGCGTGACCACGGCCTCTCGTGAGAGGGCCGCTCCGGAGCGAGCTGCCACCTGAGGTGGTGGCCTGCGTGGTGCGGCCGAGACCGGCGGCGCGGGGGGGGGGTGGCTGAGAGGGCCCCCCCCCCACCCCCCCGCAGGACGCGCGCGGGTGGCGCGGGGGGAGGGGA